>JBCCVO010000024.1:0-37786 GCA_039195235.1 Pseudomonadota bacterium | reverse complement strand
TCCTGAAGGGCGATGTCACCGGACCGATCACAGAGAATATCGCATTCTCGGTCGATGGTTCATATCAGCGCCGCGACGGCTTTGGTGAAATCGTCAATCTGGACGAAGAGATCAATAATCGTAATCGCTGGTCCGCTCGGGGCCAGCTGCTGATCGAACCGACCCCTGATATAAAGGTGCGCTTGATCGCAGATTATGCGCGGATTGATGAAGTATGCTGCGAAACCAGTAACCTTGTCGTTGGCCCGATCACCGCAAACGCGATTACGGCAGTTGGCGGTGAGTTTGGGACTGACTTTTTCAGCAACGAAAACTTCCTGAATGTCGTGCCGGTCAACGAGAATGACAATTACGGTTTCTCAGGTCAGATCGACTGGGATATTGGGGCCATCTCGGTAACGTCGATCACCGCCTATCGTGAGCTGCGCAACTTCTTCAACCAGGATATCGACTTTACGAGTGCAGATATCTCGAACGAAACGCGCGATCAGGCGGTCGATACGTTCACTCAGGAAATCCGGATCACGTCGGATTTCGACGGGCCCATCAATTTCCTGCTCGGCGGATATTACTTCGATGAGTCGATCACGCAGGACAGCGACCTGACGATTGGCAGCGACTTTCGTGGTTTTGCGTCAGCACAGTTGGCTGCCCTTGGTGGTGAAGCGGTTCTGTTTGCCGCAGAGGATTTTTATGGACTGCCTCTCGGAAGTATCCTGAGCGATCAGTCGTTTCTTACCCAGGAGCGCTTTACGCTCGACAACACGTCGTACTCGATCTTCGGTACGGTGGATTTTGAGCCTGTCGACGGCCTGGTTCTGACGGCTGGTTTTAACTACACCGATGACAGCAAGGATTTCACGACAGACTTCGCCACCGGCGACTCGCTTGCCAACATCAACCTGGCTGATCAATTCCTTGTCAACGTGCTTGCCCCGCTTGGGATCGATGCGACTGATCCCGCGCAGTTCGCAGCGTTCCAGGCCAATAGCCCGATCGCACCGCTTGTGATCGCCGCTGCTCTGGGCAACCCCGATGGTCTGGACCTTAGCCCGGTGCCGGGTCTGATTGCCAACCCGTTCCTTGCGCTGTCCCTGCTGCAATTTCAGACGCCATTCCCGTCAGTTCCGAACGCGGTGGAGGATGGGCAGACCAACGATGACGAGTTGACCTATCTGCTGCGCGCATCTTACGAGATTTCACCAGAGGTCAATGTATACGCAAGCTATGCGACCGGCTTTAAGGCGAGCTCGATCAACCTATCGCGTGATACCCGACCGTTGCTCAGCGATTTCACGCCTGGTCCAGCGGGCTCGACCATTCTGGCTCCTTCCTCGAACATACTTGATGCGGGGCTAGCCACACCAAACCTCACAACCGGTACCCGTTTCGCCGGACCGGAAGAGGCAGAGGTGTACGAAATCGGCATCAAGGCTCAGTGGGAGGGTTTCGGCTTCAACTTGGCGCTGTTCGACCAGACCATCGAAGGTTTTCAGAGCTTTGCCTTTACCGGGCTCGGCTTTGCGTTGCAGAATGCTGGCCAGCAGTCGGTTCAGGGTTTCGAACTTGATGCAACGATCCAGCCGACCGACGGGCTAGTTCTGACCTTTGCTACGACGTATCTCGATCCGGTTTTCGATGACTTCCCCGGAAGCGTCGTCGGCGACCTTACTGGTACGCGCCCGACGGGTATCCCCGAATGGTCGATCGCGACTTCAGCGACCTACACTCATGAATGGGATAGCGGCACACGCCTCATCAACCGCGTGGACTTCAACCATGAAAGCAATGTCGACATCGTTATCTTGCCGACATTCAACTTCGATCTGGGCAACGAACCGCTGTTCCGCCGCGAGGTGAACCTCGTGAACGCATCGACGACATTGGCTCTGAACAATGGCGTAGAAGTTGGTCTGTTCGCGCGCAATCTGCTCGATGACCGCTATGCGCTGACTGTGGCTGATGGCGTGGCGCAGGCCGGTACGGTCTTCGGCTATCCAAGCACACCGCGCACTTGGGGTGGTGTCGTACGCTACAAGTTCTGATCCTCAACTGATCAGCAACGAGCTCCAAGGGGGCCTCGCCTGTGCGGCGGGGTCCCTTTTTGGTTGTGCTGAGGATTGAGATATGTTCCCAAGGGAATTGCAAGAGTGCTAATCGAAGGGGGATCGACATGCGCTGGAGGATTTTGCCGTTTAAACGCTACTTTGATTTTCAGGGCCGCTCGCGCCGGATGGAGTTCTGGATGTTCCAGTTGCTCAACTTGTGCGTGGCAATTCTGGTTGTCGGGTCGGCAATCGCCCTTGCGCCAACCGCCAGCGATGGCAATCTCTATTCAGGCGACGGCGCATTCGAAGCGTCCGGCGGGTTCGAAAGCAATTTGGCCGATAGTCCGATGTCGATGTTGCTCTTCGGTCTCTATGGGATTTATGTGCTCGCGGCGGTTATTCCGTCGATCGCCGTGACGATCCGCCGATTCCACGATCGCGATATGTCGGGCTGGTGGTATCTTGGCTTTATCGTCGCGTCGCTCATCCCGCTGCTCGGCTTGATCGCCGGCATTGCCTTGATCGTTATCATGTTTCTGCCGGGCACAAGCGGTTCGAACCGCTTCGGTCCGGATCCCAAGGATCCGTATGACGAAAAGGTATTCGGCTGATTGGCGTTAGAGTTCCCTGAGCGCCTGGGCAGGCTTGGCCCGCAACAGCGGCAGCGATCCGCCAAGCGCAAAGGCAAGCACCATTGCAAGGCCAAGGCCCAACACCGCCAGCACTTCGCCCCAGGCGGGCAACCAGTCGAATTCAAACAATTGGGTGATGATGACCCAGCCAAGCCCCGAGCCCAGTGCAAGCGCAACCACCGCCAAAGCGGCAGCGATCAATCCATACTCAGCGAGCTGCATCGCAAGGATCTGCCGGCGGCTCGCGCCAAGCACGCGCAGCACGACGGTGTCGTACATCCGTGCCGCACGCGCCGCAGCGATCGCTCCCATAAGCACGGCAAGGCCCGCCAGCACTGCTACAGCGGCTGCGGCCAGGGTCGCGAGGCCGACTTGCTCGAGAAGCGTGCGCGCCTCGGTCAGCACTTCGCCGACTTCTATCACAGAGCTGGAGGGGAATTCACGCACAAGCTCACGCAGCAACTCGCCACGCAGGCCGGTATCGTCGCTCTCAGGCAGCTCGATTGTCGCCGCCAAGTTGTGTGGTGCGTCTGCGATGGCGTTGCGGGAGAAGACCAGCGTAAAGTTGAAACCCATGCTCTCCCAGTCGATCTCGCGCACATTGGCGACACGCGCGGTGCGCTCAACGCCGAGGATACCGATCGTGAGCATATCGCCAACTTCGAGGTCTACCGCTTCAGCGAATTCGGCATCGACAGAAACGAGTGGTTCGCCATTATGGTCGGCGCTCCACCATTCCCCATCGACCACGCGGTTGCCCATTGGAAGCTCATCCGCATAGGTCAGCCCGCGCTCGCCGCGCAGCGCCCAAGCGCCTTCGGGTAATTCTTCGAGATCGGCGACGCGGATCATGTCGCCTTCCGCACCATAGGCGAGGATAGCGCCGCGCAAGGTCGGGACCGCGCGGATACCCGCGTCAGGAAAGCGGTCCTCGATCACCTGGTAGAATGTCTCTTCGCCATCACGAGGTACGTCGAGCACGAAATAGTCGGGCGCTTCCTGCGGCACACGGCTCTGGATGTTGCCGTCGATTGCGCTCTGGATCGCCGCGAGCAGCACGAAGGAGGCGAGGCCAAAGCCGAGCGCAGTGACGAGCGCTCCGGTCGGCGCGCCGGGACGGTACAGGTTCGACAGTGCCGATCGCAGCAGCGGGCTCGATGGACGCGGTATTTTGCGCGCAACATACTGGATCAACAGACCGAGCGCGGCGAGTGCGATCAGCGCCGCTCCCGCTCCAAGCAGGAAGCCGCCCGACAGCAACGGTTGAGCTGTCGTGATCAGCGCCAGTGCGCAGATTGCCGCGATACCGGCCCCGGTCGCGATCAGAGCACGCTTGTCACGAGAAAGCGGCACGATCCGCGAACGCATCAGCGCCATCGCCGGGAAACTGCGTGCTCTCAGTAGAGGTGCGGCGGCAAAGGCAAAGGCTACGAGCAGTCCATAAGCACCCGCGAGCAATAGTGGTGCAGGCTCAATGACAAAGCCGCTTTCGACGGGAAGGAGCCCTTCGAGCGCCAGTCCCAGCAGCGGCGTGATGAGAATGCCGACGGTTAGGCCGGCCGCGCTGCCGATCAGAGCTGCTACCGCAATTTGAAGCGAATATATGCGCACGATATCGCGCGAGGAAGCACCCAACACCTTAAGTGTGGCAATGCCGTTGCGGCGGGCCTCCAGATAGGACGAGACACCCCCAGCAATTCCGATACCAGCGATTACCAGCGCGGCAAGGCCGACCAGCGTCAGAAAGTCGCTCATCTGGCGCACGAAGCGGTCTGCGCCCGGTGATGCACGGTCGCGTGAGCGGAAATCGAACCCGGCATTCGGAAACGCGTCGCTCAGTGCTTCTTCCACCACTTCGGGGTTTTCGCCGGTGTTCTCGAACGCGACGCGATACTTGCTCTGGTAGAGCGATCCGGGCTGGATCAGGCCTGCATTGTTTGGCACGTCCTTGGCTACAAGCACCGTGGGGCCTAGCTGGAAACCCTCGGACAGGCGGTCGGGTTCGTTCTCGATCACCCCGGCTGCGGTAAGTGTGACCGTGCCCACGGTGAACGTGTCGCCCACATTGATGTCGAGCCGGTCCATTGCTCCTTGCGCAAGCCATGCCTCAGTGCCGCCGGGCGCACCCGTCTCGCGGCCGTCCATCAGATCAAGCGTGCCGTAGAGCGGCCACTTGTCATCGACCGCTTTCAGCTCAACCGGAGCCGCATTGTCCCCGGCGCTGGCCATCGCCTGCAGGCGGTATCCGCCTGAGATCTCGCCATATTCGCCAAGCGCGCTTTGTTCGTCGCTGGTCAAATCGCGCTGCCAAACCTCTATTTCGAGGTCGCCGCCGAGCAGTTCCTGCCCGCTCGCCGCCAATTCACGCTCGATGGAGGCGGTCAGTGTGCCGATTGCGGCCAGCGCTCCCGTACCCAGGAAGATACACACCAGCAGCAGCCTGAGGCCCCGGAAGCGCGCATTTAGATCGCGGCGGGCAATCAGCCAGGCAGTGCCCCAGGATAGTCCCGTCGTGGCGGAGGCGTCGCTCACTCGGCTGCCCCGCGAATTTCTGAGGTGTCAGAAACAATCACCCCATCTGCCATGGTGATTACGCGCTCGCATTTTTCCGCGAGGCTGCGGTCATGGGTGATGATTAGCAGGGTCGCACCGGTCTCTGCTCGGCGGGCGAAGAGCAACTCTACGATTTCCTCGCCGGTGCCGACGTCGAGGTTGCCGGTTGGCTCATCGGCGAAGATCAGGTCGGGACGAGGAGCGGTGGCACGAGCGATGGCGACGCGCTGCTGCTCACCGCCGGAGAGTTGTGTAGGATAGTGGCCAGTACGATGACCAAGGCCAACCGCTTCGAGTTCGGCCATGGAGCGCGGCTGCGCATCCTTGGTCCCTGCAAGCTCCATCGGCGTGGCAACGTTTTCAGCGGCGGTCATGGTCGGCAGCAGATGGAAAGCCTGCAGCACAATTCCGATCCGTCCCCGGCGCGCTTCTGCCAGACCATCTTCATCGAGATTGGTGAAGTCCTGCCCGGCCACAGTCAGAGTCCCGCCAGTGGCGCGTTCGAGGCCGGAGAGCACCGCCATCAGCGAGCTCTTGCCGGAGCCCGATGGACCAAGCAGCGCGACCACCTCACCAGGCGCGATGTCGAGGTCGATACCGCGCAGGATATCGACTGGCGCATCGGCGCTACCGAGCGTCAGGGTGAGATTACGGGCGGAGATTGCGGGAGAGAGCTTTGTCACAGGCATCAAATGGCATAGAGGTGGGTTGCAAACAAGATACCCAACTGGAAGGTCGATAGATGCAGGATCGCGCTTGGTCGAATTGGCGAGCCCTTTTTAGCGGAACAATTGCCGCGTTGGCACTCGCGGCGTGTAGCGAGAATGCCGAAGATGCCGCTGCGGTTCCCGCGTCGACTGCAGCTGGTATCGACGTCGACGACTCTTTGCCGACAATCCCGGTCATGGGACCGCAGCGGCGGATCATTGCGTTTGGAGACAGTTTATTTGCGGGATACGGTCTGTCACCCGAGGAGAGCTACCCTTCGAAACTCGAAGCCGCCCTACGCGTGCAGGGCGTCAATGCCGACATCGTCAATGCGGCCGTTTCCGGCGACACTAGCGCGGCAGGGCAGCAACGGCTCGCCTTCACGCTCGATGCACAGGAGGAGAAGCCTGACCTTTTCATTCTTGAGCTCGGGGGCAACGATCTCCTGCGGGGGCTGTCTCCAGAGGAAACGCGTGCCAATTTCGTGGCGATGCTTGATGAGCTCGCAGCACGCGAAATCCCCGTGCTGCTGATGGGAATGCGCTCACCTGCCAATTATGGCGAGGAGTATCAGGCGCAGTTCGATGCGATGTATGCTGATCTGGCACGGGAATATGATGCGGCGCTGATCCCTTTCTGGTTGGAAGATATCTATCAGGATCAGTCGCTGTTCCAATCGGATCGGATTCACCCGACTGCGGAAGGCATCGAGCGGTTGGTGGAATCGACGCTGGACGAAGTGAGCGAGGCCTTGCCGGAGCCTGAAGTTGCTGAAGCGGGTTAGAGCTTTTCCAGCTGGCCGTCAGACACCCGCCAGATAACGGCTTCATCTTCGATCTCAGCGAACGGGACGAGTTCGGTCCCGGTCATCCAGACTTGCGCGCGACCCTGACGCAGGCGGTTGAACAGCTCGGCCCGGCGTACCGGGTCGAGATGGGCGGCGACTTCATCGAGCAACAGGACGCTTGGGCGTCCGGAGGCAGCTAGCACTCCGTGGGCTAGGGTAATCGCTATCAGCATCGCCTTTTGCTCGCCGGTTGAACACGAAGCAGCCGGTTGCCCCGGCGTCATGTCACCTTGGGCCATGACGACCTTCAACTCATCCCTATGCGGCCCGGTGAGCGCTCGGCCTGCCGCACGGTCGCGCGGGCGTTCGCGTGCGAAGCTCGCGAGCAGGTCGGCGACATCGGTCGGGCCGCCGGGTAGATATGTCAGAATCGGGTGTGCGAATAGCTCGTGAGGCAGGGCGGACAATTCGTCGGCGAGCAGCGTGACCAGCTTTGCGCGGGTGGCTGCTACAACCGCGCCATGCTGGGCGGCCTGCGCTTCGATGGCGTCGAGCCAGCGCGCGTCTCCGCCTGTTTCGAGCAGCTTGTTGCGTTCCCGTAGCGCGTTTTCGAGACTGCTTACATGCTTTGCATGGCCTGGCTCAATCGCGAGCGCCATGCGATCGACAAACCGTCGTCTCGCGCCTGCACTGTCGGTAAACAAGCCGTCCATCGCCGGGGTGAGCCATGAAACCGCATGCCATTCACTCAAAGCGCTTGCGCTGGCTTCCGCGCTGTTGATCCGCACGAGACGTCGGGTGGGTCGCTCTGCCTCTGTGTAAGTGCCTAGCCGAGCCGAGAGCTGTCCCTGTTCGATCAGACTCGCCCCGATGGCGAACGCGCCGGGTTCCTCGCTTCCCGGTTCTCTGAGTGCGAGATCGGCGAGGTTCGCCCGCCGCAGGCCTCGTCCCGGGCTAAGAAGCGAAAGCGCCTCAAGCACGTTGGTCTTGCCCGCGCCATTTTCGCCTACAAGCAGGTTAAAATGCGCCGTCTCGGCCAGCTCGCTAGCAGCATGATTGCGGAAATTCTGAAGGGTGATTTTAGCGAGCGCCATGGTTTCGGGCGGGTTAGCACGCGAGGGCGGCAAGGCCACCAAAAACCCTTGATCCCAACAGATGGGAAAATTTCCCAACCTTTCGGATACATGAACGACAGGTTCAGAGTCAGTGTGTCAAGAAACCCCAGAAATCCAACGTTTTTCAAGTTTGGCACACCTCCTGCAGTATGTTGTGTGTCCCCAGGGAAAAGCCTCTGGGAAAGCAAACACACTTAAAGGAGACCACATTATGTACGCCGCAAACACTTCGAACCGCCTCGCCGCCGCCGCCTTTTCGGTGATCTTCTCGGCAGCTTTCTTCGCCTATGCAATCATCCCGGCCAGCCCGACCCTGATTGCCTAATCCAACTGAAACCCGCTCTACATAGGAAACAACACAATGCCTGGTTCAGACACTGGAGTTCGCCTCTTCTCCGCCGCTTTCTCGGTGGCCGTTTCGGCAGCATTCTTTGCCTACGCCATCGTCCCGGCAAGCCCCGGCCTCACCGCCTGAGCAACCAAAACCGCAACTATTCAAACGAAAGGATTATTGAAAATGAATGCTTCTCTTGACCTCGGCACCCGGCTCGTCGCTGCGGTTTCCGCTATGGTCATCACGGCTGTTGCAATGGCCACCGCGATCGTGCCAGCCAGCCCCGCCACGCCGTTTCTGATTGGAGCCCTCGCATGAACAACGTAACGCGCAATTCGGGCGGTAAGCCCCCGAGCAATGGTTTCCACCTCGACAAGACCAACGCCAAACTGGCCGGTGTCTGCAGCGGGATCGCCAATTACTCGAACATCGATCCGATGCTGGTTCGTGCAGGGTTCGTGATCGGTGCGCTTGTCAGCTTTGGCACTGCTGCCCTGATTTACCTCGCGATCGCACTGATCGCAGACTGAGTGCAGCACAGGAAAGAGCGGATCCCGGTTTTTCGGAACGCTGCATACCGATCTGATTGAAACCGGGAGGGGCCATTGGCCCCTCTCTTCGTTTCGGGCTTACCCCATCTTCACATTGCCGAGATACCGCCGTCGAGCTTGATTTCGGCCCCGGTCATAAAGCGACTTTCATCGCTGGCGAGATAGACCACCGCTTTGGCGATATCGTCGGGCTCACCAACGAATTTAAGCGGAATCTGTCGCGCCAGCTTGTCCAGCAACACCTGCTTGTCGAGCGCATGCGCCTTTGCCGTCCCATCAAGGATCGGAGTGTCGACAAAGGTCGGGTGCACCGAATTGCAGCGAATTTGCATGTTCATCTTCGCACAGTGCAAAGCGATCGACTTCGACAGCATCCAAACGCTTGCTTTGGAGGCGTTGTAGGCGGGCATAGTGTCGCTGGCGATCAGGCCGGCGATGGAACTGATATTGATGATCGACCCAGGAGCATGCTCGCGCATCAACGGCAAGGCCTTTTGGCAGCCGTGAAAGATCGAATTGACGTTGATGTCGAAACACCGCTGCCAGTCTTCGAAAGTGCAGGTTTCGATATTGCCTGCGACGCCGATCCCGGCATTGTTGACCAATACGTTGAGCCCGCCAAGCTCCTCGCGTGCGACATCGACTGCCATTTCCCAAGCGTTGGGATCGGTCACATCATGGGTGATCCCGTGAGCATGGCCTGCGCCGCATTCGGAGTTGATCCGCGCGGCGGTGTCTTCGGCGCCCTGGCCGTTGATGTCGGTGCACAGCACCCGCGCGCCTTCGCGTGCAAGCAGTGTGGCGTGCGCTTCACCAAGGCCTTGCGCCGCGCCCGTGACGAGCGCCAGTTTACCCTCTACGCGACCTTGTCTCATGACTGCCATGTTCAATTCTCTCCCAAATAGTAAGGTGTAAGCAGCATCGCTATTCGCACATCGACCCCGTGCCCGGCTTCGCGCCACTTGGCGACGAAATCGGGAAGGTCGCGGAGCGCAACGCGGTGAACGACGATGTTCTCATCGGAAATGCCGCCGCCTTCGCCAACCTTGGTTAGATTGGCCGCGCGGAGTAATGTGAAGCATTCTGAGACCATGCCGGGCGAGGAATAGAACTCACCCAATACCTCCAGCAGGCCGGCGCGATAGCCGGTCTCTTCTTCCAGCTCGCGCGCGGCGGCGTCGATTGCCGGCTCATCTTCGCTGCCTGCGTGATCGCCGACGAGTCCGGCGGGAATCTCAAGCGTAAAGCAGCCCAGGGGCACGCGATATTGGCTGACCAGGATCACGTGCCTGGTGCCGTCGTCATCGGTGTCGATCGCGATGATTGCCGCAGCGCGGATGCCGCGCGAGCGGCCGACATACTCCCAACGCCCACGGCGCTTTGCGGTGATGAAGCGGCCCTGCCACATCACCTCTTCGGGTTTGTCGGCGTCGGAATCGCGGATGAGCTGGGGATCGGTCTCGGACATCGCCGAGAGGCTTAGACTTCGATCAACCGGTCGGGAAGCTCGTTTTCGTCATCATCTGCGCGTGGGAAGTGCTGCGCCAGCACAAAGCCAACATCGCGCACGCCTGCGGCCATTCCTTCAGCCACGCGGCCCGCTTTGATTTCAACCAGCATGTCAGCCATCGCTTCGCCCCAAACTTCGGCAGAGACTTTCTCGGCGATGGAATCGTCGGCCACGATCTCCGCGCGGTGTTCGCGCATCGAAAGGTAGATCAGGATGCCCGTCTTCCCATGCGTGCGACTTTCGGCGCCGACTTTGAAGTTCTTGACGGCCTGCGCGTGGACCCGGGCGAATTTCACGGGGCCGGGGATCAGGAAAAACTTGAACGGCTCCCACAATTGCGCGGCCCATGTCGCGGCAAAGGCGATCAGACCGAGTGCGATTGTCATGCTGGCAAGCTCTCCGGTCGACCATTCATGGCTCCACCCGCCGATGAGGCTGTCCCACAGGTCCAGGAATGGCTGGGGCAGGGCGGCAAATACGCTCATCGCAGTGAAGCTTAGTGCCGCAGCCCAAAGCAGCGCCACATCGGTGTAGCCGTCACTGCGGTCGGCCAGCACCGTAAGGATTTCGCCGGAGGTCGTTAGCTCGGCTTCGCCAACGGCGTCTGAAACGATTCTGTGCTGGTCTTCTGTCAGATAGCCCATAGCTCACCATCCCCCAGAGGCGCCGCCGCCTCCAAATGAACCGCCGCCGCCGGAGAAGCCTCCGCCGAAACCGCCGCCTCCAAAGCCGCCTCCGCCGCCCCAATCATCGCCATCGGAGAGAGCGCCGCGCACGATCGCGCTGCCCACTTCCCAAAGGATGATATCGCGGGCGGTGCGTCCCCAGCCATCGTCGTAGTCATCGTCATCATCATCGCTACCACGCTTGCCCCATGGACCTTTGCCCTTGGCGCGATACTTCCGCCTGCGCCTGCGACCTCGCATGATCGGCAGAATGAAGAAAAAGAAGATGAAGCCGAGCCAAATCAACCCGCCAACCGGGAAGCCACCTTCCTTGCTGCTGCTCTCGCGCTGCTGACTGGCCTGCTGCGCGACCCGCGCGGCCTCGTCCGGTGGCAATTGCAATTGCTGGATAATCGAAGATGTGCCCGCGACGATGCCGCCAGGCATATCGCCCTCGCGAAAAAGCGGCAGGATCTGGTTCTGGATAATCAGCGCCGAAAGCGCATCGGTCAGATAGCCTTCCAGGCCATAGCCGACCTCGATCCGCACCTTGCGGTCGTTTGGCGCGACTATCAGCAGCGCGCCGTCATTGCGCTCCGCGTCGCCGATGCCCCATTCGCGGCCCAGCTGATAGCCGTAATCCGCAATGTCATAGCCCTGAAGATCGGGCACCGTGGCGATTACGAGCTGACGTTGGGATTGCGTTTCGAGCGTCTCAAGTTGTGCGGTCAACTGGGCTTCGATATCGGCCGGGATGATATCGGCATTGTCGACCACCCGTCCGGAGAGCGGCGGAAATTCCGGTTGCGCGGCAAGCGGAGCGCTTATGGCGAGCGTTATCAACGCCAGGATTTGCAGGACTATCCGCATTACCAACTCCCGCTCGTGCCGCCGCCGAAGGAGCCGCCCTCGCTTGAAAAACTACTGCTAAATGAGCTGCTTGCTGAGAGCATCTGTGAGAGGCGTCGCAGCACTCGGATCAGTTCGACGTCAGATCAAGCTCGGGAGCAGCCTCTGCGCCTTCGGTCACAGCCGAATAGGGGACCAGAGGCTCTGCACCGTGAATGATGTTCGCGCCGATTGTGTCGGGAAAGGTGCGGATCGTCGTGTTATAGTTGCGCACCGCCTCATTGTAGTCGCGGATGGCCACGGCGATACGGTTCTCTGTCCCTTCAAGCTGACTTTGCAGCGCGAGGAAGTTCTGGTTCGACTGGATTGTTGGATATGCCTCGAAACTGGCCAGCAGCCGACCGAGACCCTGGCTAAGTTGACCTTGTGCCGCGGCGAGTTCCTCCATCTTGGCCGGATCGCCCAGATCGTCGCTGGTCACGTTGATTGCAGTAGCCCGGGCGCGCGCCTCAGTCACTTCGGTCAGGATGCCGCGCTCGTTTTCAGCTGCGCCCTGTGCCACTTCCGCAAGATTGGGGATGAGGTTGGCCCGGCGCTGAAACTGTGCCTCGACATCGGCCCATTTAGCCTTGGCGTTTTCCTCAGCAGTTGGGACCGAGTTGATCCCGCAAGCCGCCAGAGTGAACGACACGGCTGCCACGAAGACAGCACGAGAAACGGTCTTGAAACTCATCTAAATCCCTCCTGAAAACGCGCAAGCTCACAAGGATTGCGGCGCGCGAAATGTCCTGTATTGTCTATATAGCACACCGAAAGCCGCTTTCAAGAAGTGCACAGGTCGTCGCCCGGCGCTTGGCAAGGTCGGCGCGACCTGCAAAAAGCCAGCGAGAAGGGACTCTTAAAAGGGGATCATCATGCTGTCTGAATTCAAGGAGTTTATCGCTAAGGGTAACGTCATGGAACTGGCGGTGGCGGTGATTATCGCCGGTGCGTTTGCCGTTATCGTTTCGTCCATGACAGACGATGTCATCATGCCGATCGTGGGCATGATTTTCGGCGATGTCGACTTCAGCAACCGATACACCGTGCTTTCCGGTGCCGAGCTGGTTGAACCGGGCATGTCCCTGGAAGCAGCGCGTGAAGCCGGAGCGAATGTGCTCGCTTGGGGCGCGTTCGTGACTGCAGTGATCAACTTCCTGATCCTCGCTTTCATTATCTTTCTGCTGGTGCGCTATGCCAACAAGGTGAAGGCGCGCTTCGAGAAGCCGAAGGAAGAGGAGGCACCGGCCGGCCCCACCGAGATCGAACTGCTAACCGAAATCAGGGATGCGCTGAAGAAATAGTCTTCGCGCAGGATAAACGGTGTCCGCACCGTGATCCAATACACTTCACATTAAGCGGGCGGGGTCTATATAGGTACCGCCCGTTTTTGCGGGCTATGGCGATAAAGTGCAGCGTGCAATAGGCGCAACGGACCCGGGGGCAGTACCCGGCGGCTCCACCACCTCTCCCGGTATCGCGGGGGAAATGCTGGGGCCGAACTAGGATCGACGTGTGTTGAAAAGCGTTGTTTTTGCCCGGGCTGAGTAACCCGTAATAGGCTCATCTTTATAAGTGCAAACGATAACGAAGCACTCGCTCTCGCAGCGTAATTTGATGGCCTAACGGCCTGAATTTACAAAGCTAAAGCGCGGTTGGACCCACCGGGCAACAGAAGGGATACCGGGGCTCCGGGGGTAGCTAGCAACAGAAACCCCCATCCACTATCGGCCAAGCTGCCCATGCTGGAGACTGACTTGATTTGTCTACGTATGGTTCTGATTTGCTTTGCAATATCAGTAATGAGCTATCCGGTCAGTGCCACTCCTGAAAGCCGCGACCAGTACCTTGAGCGACTGCGAGAAGTCTGCGAGGTCGATTGTCTGCCGCAACGCGAGTTTCGAAGAACGGCGCGCAAGCGGGCGAACAGCGACGAAAGCGATATGGCTGTCATCATGGATGTCGCGTTTGTAAGGCGCGTCGGTTCAAGATTCGAACTTCACAACATGGATATTCAAAGGTCACCTCTCGTAGACTTCGCGATTCTGGGGTCAGCAGGAATCAACACGTCGAGCAGCAACGGGGTTGGTGGTCTGCCCCGAGGTCAGCGAGGTGGGACGCATCCGGACCTCATCATCATAGACATGGATGAACAGACCTTCTCGGATATTCTCAATTCGTCCACCAGTGTAGGCGAAAGGCCTGTTGGCTCCAGCGACGACGGTGAAATCGTTGTTGAGGGAGAGCAGGAACGCCAAGCAACCAAGCCGACGCTGGAGGCGTTGCGTTCGTTGTTCCGCAATCGCCGGGTTGTGGTGCGCGGTAAGCCGCGGCTTGAGGCTGTATTCATCGGCGCGCGTCGTGATTTTCGTCGCAAACAGGTGACTCTCGAGCTCGACAACGCAGATGACCTCGTACTGCTGCCGCGCTACGATGATGATGGCAATCCGATCCTCAAAAACGAACTGGCCGGCTTGCGAGAAGCTCCCGCATCAACCGACGACTAGCGCGATTGTGGGCAATGGTACTCAGCTGGTGAAAGACGGATTTCGTTGGACAATAAAGTGAAGCAGTGGATCGCTGGCACGTATGCCAGGGCCAGGTGAACGCTAAACCGCGACGTTGTCGTCGGCAGCTTCCGCCGCTGCCTCGATTTCTTTGAGCTTTCGCTTGTCCTTTAGCCCATCGAGGATCGCCGCACCGGCCAGGAAGACTGCGCCGGTGGTCGCCAGGAAGAGAATCTGTCCCCCAATGCCGGGGTATTCGGTGAGGTAGGCCGTTCCGCGAGAGGTCGCGCCCAGGGCCAGCGCATAGATAATCACGAAGGCTTCGAACCGGTTCTTGATTACGAACAGCCTTCCGATTTTGCGCAGCATAGCCTCTCCTTCGCGTTAACCCCTTGAGTAGCAAACCGCATGCCAACGGCACTTTAGTGCGGGATACTTGGTTAACGTGGAGCCAATTGTAAGCGCGTCCGACGCAAAGGCCAAACGCGTTAACTTTGATTAAACGAGTTCGGAGAGGTCAAGCGCGGTGAGCAGTGCTGCACGCGCGGCGATTACCGAGTTGGCGAGGGTCTCTGAACCGAGATCAGACGGGTCGATCTGCTCGGGCCAGTTCATCTGGATGGTTGCAGAGATGAGTTCAGCCTTTGCCTGATCCATCAGAAAGCGTGGGTCTACCGTCGCAGGATCGCACACCACCCGCAGCCTGAGGCAGGCTGGACCGCCACCATTGGCCATGGATTGACGGACGTCGACCGGGATCACCTCGCGGATGGGACCGTTTGACGCCATCAATTGCTCGCAATAGGCCCACACCGCTTTGTCCTCGAGACACTCGTCGGGGACTATCAGCACCATCGATCCATCGGGTTGAGTAACGAGTTGTGCGTTGAACAGATAGGTACGGATCGCCCGGTCCAGGCTGACAGCATCGCCGGGCACTTCGACTACTTCGAGCGCCGGAAATGCGGCGCGGATCGCTTCATATGCGCCTCGCTGGTCTGCGAAGGCCTCTGCGTGAGTGAACAGCACACGCTCATTGGCGACCGCGACCACGTCATTGTGAAATGCACCCGCTTCGATCGCAGCCGGGTTTTGCTCAATGAAGATTGCTCGTGCCGGATCAAGGCGGTGCGCGCGAGCGATGAGGCGGCTGGCCTGTTCGTGCTGACGTGCGGGGAATCTGCCGCCTGGGCGGCCATAGACGAACACTTCCACGCCTGCGCTGCCATGTCCTTCACACAGCCGCATGTGGTTAGCTGCCCCTTCATCGCCAAACGTTGGCGGGACGGCGTCGTGCAAAACGAAATGTCCTGTGTTGCCGAATGCGATCGCGAGCTGGCGCTTGGTGTCGGTCCATTCCTGCGCGCGGTGCAGCATGGTCATGAGGTTGGCCGGTGTCAGGTGGCACTTTCCATCCGCGGTGTCGGGTGCAGGGCTGACGGTCGCCGCATTGGCCGTCCACATGCTTGATGCTGACCAAGGTGCCGCGCGTAGAGCGGGCGCCTCGGTGCCATCGAGTACGAGCTGATCCTGCAGCACAGCATTTGGGCGTGGCAGTGGCAACAGGAAGCCCTGACTACCCAACCGCGCAAGGTTTTGACGCATCTTGTCGAGGCCTTGCAAGGCGGCGGCTCGCGGATAGGACGGATCGCCCTTGTGGCTTGCGCTGGCGATATTGCCGAGGCTGAGACCGGCGTAATTGTGGCTTGGCCCGACGATCCCGTCGAAATTGATTTCGGTAAGGCTCATCGTTCGACACTCCAGACCGCATCGCCGAGGCTGACATCAAGCGCGTCCGCCGCAACCGCATCAATCGCGATCCCGCCATTCCCATCGAACTTGCGCGCGCCATAGCATGCGCGGAATGTCTCAAGCCTGCCGGTTGCGAGGATCGCGCGCTCTCCTTCGGCAAGATCGACATCGGTGACCTTGGCCGAAGTGCTGCCCTTCACGCTAGTGACGTCATCGGTTCGCGCAATCATGCTTGGCCCACCATCGAAGATGTCGACATAACCTTCGTAACGGAACCCTTCGTTTTCGAGCATCCTCATCGCTGCGCGGCCGGTAGGGTGGGGCACACCGATTACGCTGCGCGCATCCTCGCCCAACATTGCGACATAGACCGGGTGCTTGGGCATCAGGTCGGCGATGAATTGATTGCCATTTATGGCATTGAAATAGTCCGCCTCCTGAAAGCCCATCCCGAAAAAGCGACCCGCGACGCCGTCCCAGAAGGGCGAGCCGCCGCGTTCGTCGATTATCCCGCGCAGCTCGGCGAGGATCTTTTCTGCGAACCGCTGGCGATGCATTGCTATGAACAGATAGCGGCTGCGCGCAAGCAGAAGGCCGAGACCACCGGCGCGTTCATTGGGGTGAAGGAACAGCCCGCCGACTTCGCTTGATCCTTCGAGATCGGTGGTTAGGCTCAGCAGTTCGGCGCGCACCGTGCGGTCCAATTCCTGAGAGTACTGTGTCAGGGTGTTGAGCCGATAAGAGTAGAACGGCCATTGCTGGCCGACCTTGCTCATCAGTTGGCAGGTGCCTGCGATCTTCCTGGTCTCAAGGTTCTCCAGCACCAGCACGAATTGTTCATCGGCCAGCTCGTCATTGGTATTGGCGAAAGCCTCGGCAGCGCGTTCGAGCTTCGATCCCAAAGCCTTGCGATCTGGCGGCAGGTTGGTGAACCCGCCGCCTGTTAGCTTGGCCATCTCGTAAAGGTGCTCAAGATCGGAAATGCGCGCGGCGCGCAGGCGAAATGTCACTGGAGAGCCCCCTCTGCAAGACGTTCGATCACGCGTGCAGAAAGGGCGGCGCGTTCGGCAAGACTTGATACGATCAGGAATTCGTCAGAGGAATGGATCGAGCCGCCGCGCACGCCCATCGTGTCGACCACCGGAACTCCGCACGCGGCTATATTGTTGCCGTCACACACCCCGCCTGTGGATTTCCACCTGATGTCCTGACCCAGCTCGGCACCGCATTCGCGTACGAGATCGAACAGTTTCTGCGCGCGTTCGTCAACCGGTTTGGGCGGGCGCGTGACGCCGCCATGCCGGTGCGCAATGACTTCATGATCTAACTCAATTTTCCGTAGCAAAGCATTCAGATCACTGTCGAATCCTTCCATTGCTTCGGTACTCTTAGGTCGGATATTGAAGCGCAGCACAACGTGATCGGGTACGACATTGTTCGGCCCGCCGCCTTCGAGCTTGGCCGGATTTATGGTGATGTCTTCGCGCTCCATCGCCTTGAGGCGCAGGATCAGATCGGCTGCGGCGACCAACGCATTGCGACCATCCTGCGGGTTGCGTCCTGCATGGGCAGACTGGCCCTTCAGCGTGATCGAGTAGTTACCTGTGCCGCCGCGTGCATGAGCCAGTGTCCCGTCGGGAAGAGCGGCTGGCTCATAGGTCAGCGCGGCCAGCTTTCCGCGCGCCATTTCCGCGATCAGGTCGGCGCTGGCGAGCGACCCGGTTTCCTCGTCGGAGTTGATCAGCACATCGTAGCCGAGCGAGCCTGCGCTGGTAGTCTGTTCGAACGCCATCAGCGAGTGCAGGATCACCGCGATCCCGCCTTTCATATCGGCGACGCCGGGGCCGTTCAGGACATCGTCTTCTAGCCAGGTCTGCTGCTGGAATGGATGATCGCTGGGAAAGACCGTATCCATATGCCCGGTAAGCAGAATTCGGCGATTGGCGGTCGGGCGCACACGCAGGATCAGATGTTGTCCATTCGCCTTTTCGAACTCGCTACCATCAGCGGCGATTCCAGTGACCGGTGCCGGATCCACCAGTTCGATCTCTCCGGGAAGCGCAGCAAACGCATCGGCCAGCGCCGCGGCCTGCTGTTGTAAGCCCGCCAGATGGCCTGTACCGGTATTGATGGCACACCATCGCTGAACCTGATCCAGCATTGCCGCGGCGTCGATTTGTTCGAGAGTTTCCGGTTTCATCGGAGAACATCCCTAGCTGTCAAAGCGTGCGCGTCCAACCCGTTGCAATCCGCGCGCCGTTTGGCCATACGCCTCCCGTCCTCCTCCCCAGGATCCCTTTTCGGAGTCGCGAGGATCATCATGAATACGAAAATCGATCGCGCCGGCCTGCAGGTTGACGAGCGGCTGGCGACTTTTCTCGAAGGCGAGGTGCTGACGCCTCTCGGACGCGATGCCGACGCGTTTTGGCAGGGTTTTGCCGCGTTGCTGGCAGAATTTGCACCGCGCAATGCCGCACTTTTGACCAAGCGCGAGGATCTTCAAGCGCAGATTGACGCCTGGCATATGGAACGGCGAGGCAAGCCGCATGATGCAGGCGAGTATCGCACTTTCCTCGAAAGGATCGGGTATCTCGTCCCGGAGCCCGACGACTTCCAAATCGGCACGCAGAATGTTGATGCCGAAATCGCGACCATGGCCGGGCCGCAGCTGGTGGTGCCGATACTGAACGCGCGCTTCCTGCTCAACGCTGCCAATGCGCGCTGGGGCAGCCTCTATGACGCGTTTTATGGCACCGATGCGCTCGATGCCCCGCCCGCGAAGCCTGGTGGTTATGACAAGGCTCGCGGTGATGCGGTGATTGCGCGCGGCCGTCAGTTTCTCGATCAGGCGCTGCCACTAGTTGACAAGAGCTGGGCCGATCTTGCCGACGAGAATGACGGCAAATTGCAGGACGAAAGCCAATGGGTAGGCTTCACCGACAAAGGCCTGTTGTTCCAGAACAATAGCCTGCATATCGAGGTGGTATTCGATCGCTCGACCCCTGTCGGTGCCGATGACAAAGCGGGCATTGCCGACATCAATGTCGAAGCTGCGCTGACCACCATTGCCGATTGCGAGGATTCTGTCGCCGCCGTCGATGCCGAGGACAAGTTGCTCGCCTACGCCAATTGGCTCGGCATTATCCGCGGCGATCTGGAGGAGAGCTTCGAGAAGGGCGGGACAACGCTGACCCGCAAGCTATCGAGCGACAAGGTCTATAAGGACGGAAAGGGCACGGAACACAAGGTGGCTGGTCGCAGCCTTATGTTCGTGCGCAATGTCGGACATCTGATGACCAATCCGGCGATCCGCCTCCCCGATGGCAGTGAGATTCCCGAAGGCATTATGGATGCCGTCTTCACCAGTGCGATCAGCACAATCGACGTCGAAGGACACGCCAGATATGGCAATTCCAAACACGGCTCGATCTACATCGTTAAGCCCAAAATGCACGGGCCGGAGGAATGCGCGTTTACCAACGACCTGTTCGATGCCGTCGAAGGCCTGCTTGGTCTGAAGCGTAACACGATCAAGGTCGGCGTAATGGATGAGGAACGCCGCACCAGCGCGAACCTTGGCGCTTGCATCCATGCCGTTCGTGATCGGATCGTGTTCATCAACACCGGCTTCCTCGATCGTACAGGGGACGAGATTCACACGTCGATGCAAGCTGGTCCGATGATGCGCAAAGGCGCGATGAAGGACTCCCCTTGGCTAAAGACGTATGAAGCGCGCAACGTCGCGATTGGGCTGAAGCATGGACTGTCGGGCAAAGCGCAAATCGGAAAGGGCATGTGGGCCGCGCCCGATCTGATGGGGCAGATGATGGTAGAGAAGATCGGTCATTTGCGTGCGGGTGCCAACACTGCGTGGGTGCCGTCACCAACAGCCGCGACGCTGCATGCGCTGCACTATCACCAGGAAAACGTGTTCGAGATACAACAGGGTTTGCTGGAACCGGCCAGCCTCAACGCGTTGCTCACCATTCCTCTCGCCGAGAATACCAACTGGCCTGAAGATGAACTGCGCGATGAGCTCGACAACAATGCCCAGGGATTGCTGGGCTATGTTGTGCGCTGGGTCGATGCGGGGGTAGGGTGCTCCAAGGTGCCAGACATCAACGATGTCGGCCTGATGGAAGACCGTGCCACGTTGCGCATCTCATCACAGCATATCGCCAACTGGCTCCATCACGGCGTCGTGACCAAAGAGATGGTGATGGATTCGCTCACTCGCATGGCGGCCAAAGTCGACGCGCAGAACGCAGGCGATCCATCCTACGTGCCGCTCATCGGCAATGAGGATGGAGCGGCCTTCAGCGCTGCGAAGGACCTGATCTTCAAGGGCGTCGAACAACCGAGCGGTTATACCGAGCCCCTGTTGCATCGCTGGCGTCAGGTGAAGAAGGCAGGTTAGGCCCGCCCTACCATAAACTCTCTGGTCTCAGACCTCTAGTTCCAGTCTTCAATCTCGATATCGATATCGCCAATCTCGATATCGCAAAGACCGTCATTATCGAGCGCTGCGACAGCGTCTGCGCCTTCTTCGGCATGGACTTTCAGTTTGAACAGGTCGTCATGCACGGCCG
Organism: Pseudomonadota bacterium; assembly: GCA_039195235.1. Taxonomy (GTDB): domain Bacteria; phylum Pseudomonadota; class Alphaproteobacteria; order Sphingomonadales; family Sphingomonadaceae; genus Erythrobacter. The sequence goes on along the minus strand of JBCCVO010000024.1, from coordinate 17,147 downwards.
CACTCATCATTGCGATCTCGCCGGCGACCTCTTCATCGGACAAGCTCTCGTCAAAGGTCGCGACGGTGGTTAGCCTCACTTTGCATGACTCCGCACTCAAAGCTTCGACTTCGTAGCTCTCAACCGCTTTGATCAGGTCGTTGATGCGGGGTTCAATCACGCATTCGGCCGTGTGACGCTCGCCCTCGACCCGCTCAAGCACGTGATAGAGGAATGCGACGTCATCCATACCTTCTATGGTCAGGCAATAGTGCTGCGCTTTGCCTTCGACCGTCTGGACGCTGGCTCCGCGTTGCAAATGGGCGAAGTCGGGACTTGCCACATCGATAAGAGGGAAGACTGCGCCCGCCGCCTTATCAATTTCGACCTCCGCTTCAAACTCGATCGGTCCCTCGATCAACGGTTTCTTCTTGTTGAATCCGAACACTGCACATCCTCCTGATACTCTCGCAGGGCCTTTACGGGACTATTGTTGTGAACTCTTTAAGATGTTTGACCTCACTTCGTCACAGAGGTAATTTCGCATCGTGAATCAAATAGATCGCTTTGAGTGCATCCAAAAGCAGAAAGAGCCCAAACCGCGGATTGAGTTGATGTCGCGGTTGGGTGGGCAATCGCTCACGCTCGAAGCTGCGTCCTTGATAGAACAATACGCAGTATCGCAAAGCGACACATTGTTGATCCTCGATGAGGATTGTCCGTACGAGGAGCGATTGCATCTGGTTCTGGTTCGTGACGCTGAGGTAGTCGACTATATTGAAATAGGTGCGATGTACGTGCCTGGAGTCTTTCGGGAGCTCGGCCTGCGTAACAACACTCTCCAGTTTTCTTTCGAAAGCGATGCGGTTTGGACCTTGTCTATCGAACCGGAAAGTCGCCGTGTGCTGGGCGGCTTGCCCAGAGGGGCGAGTCGGCGAGGATCGATCTTGACGAAACGCTACATGTTTCTTGAGCATGGAGACGATGTTTGAGCGATAAGCCACCAAATCCGCAGACTGAAGAAGCGATCCGCTTGCTTGAGAGCACGGCTATCAACTTCGCTTATCAAGGCATTAATATCGCTCAGGTTCGTTCGGAGTACATACGCCGTGCGAAGGAAGTGACCGAGACCCTGCAAGACGCTTACCGAAGTGGAGAGATGTCCGCCAAAGCTGCGGCGGAAGCCGCGCATGATATGCGAAACTCTTTGATCGAGCTTCAAAGAGCCCGATCCGCCGCGATTGGTCGGGCCTATGCAAGGCAGATGAAAGCCCGCTTTCCAAGCCTGACCGATATTCTCGAAAAGCTTTCGGACCGACAATATGGCAAGGCGTTTGATGAGCTGGACAATGTCCAGCAGACTCGCGTCTACATGGAGACGGTGAAATCAGCCGGTCGACCAAACGCTGTCGAGAATGCGAAAGCCGCCAGAGCTGGCGCTGCAGGACGCGCCCTTCTGCTGATCGGTATTGGCATAGCGATCTACAACATCGCCAACGCGCAGGACCCGGTTTGGCAGACTGGCCGGGAGGTTTCGAACATCGCGGGTGGTCTCGGTGGGAGTATCGCCGCGGGGGCGCTTGCGGGGATCTGGTTCGGTCCGGTTGGTGTTGCTATCGGAGCTTTCGTTGGCGGGGTTGCTGGCGCGCTGCTGGCCGACCAAGCCTATGTCGAGGCGGTGGGACCGTCAAACCGTCAAGCCGGTGTCTTTATCGATCGTTTCACGAACTTTTTCAGCACCGATGAAGCTGGGATGGCGCGGGCTCTCTATCATGAGATCGGCATCGACGGTGATCGCGTGAATGCGATTTTTCTTGCACTGGACGAGAGTTACACCAGCGATGCGGACGATATTGCGGTGCTGTATCTGGAGTATGTGTTCGCCGGAGGTGGAAACGTGCTTCAGGTCCTTCGGCTCAATCGCTCGCTGCGCATGACGCTTATCCGCGTAATGGATGAAGGCTGGACCGGCCCTGCTGAGAAGCGAATGATTACGCGGCTGCGCACGCTGCGGTGAGCCCGGAACCTATGCCGGAGAAATCTGCTGCGCGAGGCTGACGAACTCGTCCACGCTTAGCGTTTCGGCCCGCCGTGTTTCTTCGATACCGACCGTCGAAAGAGCATCGAGCGCGCCGGGTACGGCCTTAAGGCTTTGGCGCAGCATTTTTCGGCGCTGACCAAAGGCGGCTTCGGTCAGGCGCTCAAGCATCTTCGCCGAAACGCCCTCGGGCTCATTGGCAGGCGTTAGGTGAACGATGGCGCTCATCACCTTCGGTGGCGGTGTGAAGGCACTGCGATGGACCTTCATTGCCAGCTTGGCCTTTGCGCGCCATTGGGCAAGCACCGCAAGCCTGCCAAAAGCGCTGGTGTTTGGTTGCGCAACGATCCGGTCGGCCACTTCGCGTTGGAACATAAGAGTGAGCGAGGTCCATTGCGGCGGCCATTTGTCACCGGAGAGCCAACGTATAAAAAGCGCTGTACCGACATTGTAAGGCAGGTTGGAGACCACGTGAAACGGCTCGCCGCCCATGACTTCGCTATGATCGAGCTTCATCGCATCGCCCTGAAGCACGGTGAGCTGTCCGGGAAAGGTTTCGCCCAATTCGGCGAGCGCCGGCAGGCAGCGCTGGTCCATCTCGATGGCGGTGACGCGGGCGCCGGAGCGTAGCAAGGCGCGGGTAAGGCCTCCCGGACCGGGGCCGACTTCAAGCACGGCCTTGCCTTCCATGTCACCGGGAAGGGCCGCAATACGGTCCAGCAACTGCTCATCGAGCAGGAAGTTCTGACCAAGTGCCTTGGACGCTGACAGACCGTGGCGCGCGATCACTTCGCGGATCGGCTCAAGCTCCGGCGAGGCGCGTTCAGCCATTGGCTGACGCACGCGCGGCCACACAGCTGCTGGCCATCCGGATCGCCGCCATCATGGCGCCGGGATCGGCAATACCTCTACCAGCTATGTCGAATGCTGTGCCGTGGTCGGGTGAAGTGCGGATGATTGGCAAGCCCAGTGTCACATTCACACCTTCGTCGAATTCAAGCGCCTTCAACGGGATCAGGGCCTGGTCATGATACATGCATAACGCAGCGTCATAGGTTTCCCTCGCACGTGGCGTGAACAGCGCGTCGCCCGGCACAGGGCCTACCACATCAAGCCCGTCGGCCCGCAGCAATGCGATGGCGGGTTCGATAATCTGCGTCTCTTCATCGCCAAACTTCCCACCTTCACCGGCATGCGGATTCAGCGCGGCGATCGCTAGACGCGGGCTCGGTATCCCGAAATCGCGCCTCAATCCGTCAGCGACGACTTTTGCCTTGTGTACTATCAATTCGGGCGAAATCAGTTGCGGTACTTCGGCGAGCGACACATGCACCGTTAATGGTACCGCGCGCAGGGATGGTCCTGCGAGCATCATCACCGCATCGCGATACGCCCGCCCGCCGACGTCGGCGAGAAACTCGGTTTGCCCTGGATAGTCGAAACCAATCGCCGCAAGCTCGGCTTTTGCCACCGGCGCAGTTACCAGTCCGGCAGCCTCGCAATCCAGCGTAAGCTTGGTCGCCCATTGCAGCGAGGTAAGCGCCAACCGTGCTCCATCGCGCGTCGGTTCGCCCGGCCGGTATGGCACGTCCAGCCCTGCAAGCACCGGCAGGCCCGCGTGAAAAGCGAACAACGCCTCGTCTGCCGTCGCAATGGGAACGATCGGGCAATCCAAACCGCGCCTTTCGGCCGCTTGGCGAAGCACTTCGGGGCCACCAACGACGAAGAACGGGTGCGGCTCACCATCACCGGCTACCAGTCGTTTCCTCTGCATCCAGCATTCAGCGAGCAGTTCCGGCCCGATTCCTGCCGGATCGCCGAGGGCTATCGCCAGCGGAAGATCAGGCGAGACGGAGCTGTTCAATTGTACTCGATAAAGGCATCGTTGCGCAGATCGCGCAGATAGCGCTGCGCGCGTTTGTCGATCCGTTCGTCTTCAATCTGGCGCTCGATGCTGGCAAAGGTCGGGCCATTGTCAGCCTTCGGTTCGTCCCGGCCGCACAGCATCAGCACACGCACGCCTTCCTCAATTGATCCGAAAGGCGGGGTGGTTTGACCGACTTGTAAGCTGAGGATCAAGTTCTGCAGCTGCTCGGGCAGTTGCCGCGCCTGGATCTGCTCATTGGTAACGACCGTTGCGCCTATAGCCTGGCGTGCGCTCTCGGCATCGCCACAGCCACGCAGACCTTCGATGAAGGCTCCGAACTCGTTCACTTTTGCTTCGGCCTCTTCCTGTGGTGTGCCTGGCTCGAAACCGATAGAGATTTGTTTGAGGCTCAGCACTGCATCACGTGGATCGGCCATCAGAACCTGCCGCTTGTCGATCAGATAGAGGATTGAGAAACCGCCGGGAATCTCGATTGGTCCCACCAACTGCCCTGGCTGGAGGCTACGCGCAGCTTCGGCAAGTGTCGGCGGTAGCTGACCGAGCCGCACAAAGCCAAGATCGCCGCCGACGACCGCCGTGGTCGCTTCGGAGAACTGTCTGGCATACGCAACGAAACTGCCGCCAGCGCGCAATTGCTCCATAATGCGTTGGCCGTTTTGCAACACGGCGTTGCGGTTTTCCTGCGTCGCCGAGAGGTAGATTTCACCGAGGCGGTATTCCTCGGTGCCGCGTGACGCTTCGAGCCGCTCTAGCACGTCGTTCACCTCTTCAGCGGCGACATTAACAAATGGAGTTACGTTCCGGCGGAGCAGGTTTTCCCAGGCCATTTCGCCTTGGATTTGACGTTTGAGCGCTGCTGGAGAAGATCCTACTGATAGCAGGTATTCATCCATCTTTTCAGGCTCTCGCCCGAAATTTTGCGCTGCCAACTGATCGTAAGTCTGATTGATCTGGTCTTGCGACACTGGCATTTCGAGTGCTTCAGCAGCCTGCACTTTCAGCGTTTCGTCAATCAGGTTGCGCAGCACCTGCACGCGGAGGCGTTGCAACTCTTCCTCCGAAACCTCGGCCTGTGATGCCGATGTCACCAGCGCAACCCGCTGGTCGATATCAGTGCCGGTGATGACGAATCCATTCACTACGGCAGTCGCAGTACGGTTATTGGGATCATCACCGCCAAAGATCGTGATGTTGTCCGGAATGCCGAACGGATTGTCAGCAGTCGGCACAGCCGTCGTTTGTGCAGCCAATGGCGCAGGTGCTGCCGCAAGTCCGGTAAGCCCTGCGAGCATCAAAGCAGCGCACGATTTCGAAAACGCCCTAGATATCACTGTATTCAATCCCGATTTTCCATCAAATGCAATTGCGCGGACCCAGTCACGCGCCAATCTCGGTCCCTCATGCGGCGACATTTGCCTTAAGGCTCCTTAACCGTCGCTGAGTACACCAATGTCCCTCATACGGTCCATTAGCCACTTTTTTTCACCGTGCCAATCGAGCTTGATGGGTGACGTGGGTAAAGTGCGATCGGATCAGCGGAAGCCGAGGTTGCGCAGCGCAAAGAAAAACTGGAATGTGTTTCCGCGTGCGGCGTCACCTGCGGTTATGAAGTCGCGCCGCCAGGTCAGCCCGAATTCGATGCAGTCGTCGGAATAGGCAACACCCAGCCGTGTGCGGATCGGTTCGAACCCGTCGGGCGCAAAGGTCGGGTCTTCATCAGCGCTGGTCAGGTTGACCACTCCGGATCCGAAAACCGACCAATTGTTGGCAAAGGCGACGCGAGCCGCGGCGCGGACTTCCTCGCGGTCCTGCAAGTCCTCGACCGTGATGATATCGCGGTTGAGCCGCAGATAGCCGAGCTCGACATAGGTCCGACGCGATCCAATTGTCGCGTCGATCTCGTTGCGACGCACTGCGAGGTTGTCTTTGTCGAGTCGGAAACGGTGCGTGAACTGCACAAAGTCGCGAAAGCGTACTTCAGTCCGCCCGACTATGTCTGAGACACGCTCCGAGAGGCCAGTACCATCCGGGAAAATCTCGGGTTTGGCCTCGAAACGGAACGACTGGCCGATATTGGTCTTCAACAGCCAGCCTGGCTTTTGCAACTCCCAGTCGACGCCCCAGGTGACGCGAACGCCGTCTTCGACCCGATCGTATCCGGGGAAGCGGTTAAGTGCGAACAGGTTGGAATCTTCGAGATCAATTGCGCGAGCGTCTTCATTGGGCACCGCCAGATTGCGGATACTCGGGCTGGCGACCAACTGGACGCGCGGCTTGATGACCTGCGTTCCACCAAATGCCTCGCCGACGAATGGCCATTCGACATCGATTGCGGCGGTAGCCACGCCGCGTCCGGTCCACCCTTCATTGCCGCGATAGACTTCCGTTATGGTCTCAAGCGTATCCCTGGTATGATAAACGTCGCCTCGCACCAATGCGGTGAGCGTCACGACCTGACCCAGCTCCGTCAGTTGCCGCAGGTCCCACCGCGCTCCGGCAAAGGCGCGCTGAGTGTCCTGCCCGTCATCGCGGATCAGGTTGAGCGTGTTGGCCTGAAATTGGATTTGCCCGCCTAACAAGGGATCGTCGACCAGCTTACGATAGTCGAAAGCCGGCACCGCAACCGGGATTTGTCCTTGATCGGCAGTGATCCGCAGAGTCTGCGTCGCCCATCCGGCCAGCGAGAAGTATGATTGGTCGTCAATCCGTTCGAGATTGATCGTCGAACGCAAGCGGTCATCGCGGCTGAGATCGTATCGGCGCAGGAACGTGCGGTCGCTCGCCACACGGATCGAACCGGTAAGGCTCCATTCGGGTGTAAACTGGAAGCGGCCATTGGCGAAAAGGTATCCGCGCGGATCGCTTTCACTGGTCGGGACGCCGGTAAAGTCGGAAACTCGGCTGCTCGCGGTGGCATAGCCCGTAATCTGGTACGCGCCCTTATCGGTGAGATGCCGCCATTCGGCTGATACCATCGGCGCAACTTCGGAAAACACAAAGGCACCAAGCGTCAGGTCCTTGTTGTCCGCTACGCGCATGTAGTACTCACCAGAGAGTTCAAGCCCGTTGACGTTGCTCAGGCGAACATCGGGTACGAGGAAGCCTGATACCGCTTGGCCGTCTGTGCGGATCGCCAGGCCTGGCAATGGCAGGATGCGCGCGCCGAACAGTTCGAGCATCGCGCCTTCAAACCTTACCCGGCTGTCGGTCGGGTCGAAGGTCACGCGGTCGGCTGTAATACGCCAGCTTGGATCCTTGGCGCAGCCATCTTCACCAGTGACCGCGCAGGCTGTGTAGGCCGCATCGGTCAGAACGATGGTGCCCTCCTCACCGCGCGCACCTGAACGCGCCGCCAGCCGCCCGCCTGCGCGCAAGGCCACAAGCAGTTCGTTCATCGCGCCCGCTTCGAACGTATCGGTCAGCTCAAGAGATTCCGTGTAGAGCTGATTGCCGCGCTCATCGACGAAGCGGATATTGCCCGTCGCAAAGATAGTGCCTGCGTCTCGGTTCCAGACCACCTGATCGGCACGAACCGAGCGGTCCTCGCTCCGCAGTATGACGTTGCCGCGGGCAGTGACCGTATCTGCCTCATTGTCGTAGGCAAGCTGATCGGCTTCGAAGTTGATCATGTCGGGATCATCCGAGCTTGGCGGTGTGATATCGTCGACAGAGACTGGCTCAGTCGCTTCACCCGTCAAATCGGTTTGTGGGGCGGTGCCATTTTGCACTCGCTGCACTTTCAGCAGAGCTTCGTTAGACTGTTCCTGCAAGAGATCGGGGTCGGTCGCGTCCTGAGCAAGAGCGGGCGTCGCCACCAAAGCGACGGCAAAGACGGCTCGCGAGGAGGCCAATTTGCATATCTCGTGCGCGTGCACACGCGCAGATCCGCGTCGCACGGTCTTTGAACCTCCCGTCATGCCTTGCCTATCGCACCGCTCGCGCCTAATCGCAATCGCCATTCCAGAGCGATTGCGATGGTCCCGACAAGCCGGTTCGTGCATTGGTCGGAAAGAGGCCTCGCTCCAACCCCTCGCTCCTCTCAGTTACACCCGAATTTCGCGGAGACATCATGCAGATTCAATTCACCGATACCGCCCCCGCCGACATCCGGCTTGTCGCCCGGATCGTGAACCAGGGCGACGCTCTTGCTGATCTCGATCCCGCACTGGTCGATGGCGCAACCGCCGCGCGGTTCAAGGGTCGGACCGGGCAAGTGTTTGAGGGTTTTGCTATGGAGAGCGGTACGCTGCGACGTGTTGCGGTTGCCGGCGCTGGGGAATCTGATGCCGCCAACCGGCGCTTGAATGTCGAGCGGGCAGGTGCTGCTTTGACCGCAAAGTTTCTGACGTCTGGCGAAACTGACATGGTACTTGATCTGGGCCACGGCGATTTCTCCGGCGAAGAGGCAGCGGCGGCGTTGCTCGGCGTGCGGCTGCGGGCATGGCGTCATGACAAGTTCCGCACCAAGCTCGCTGCTGAAAAGCGCCCGTCGCTCAAGACCGTGCATGTTATCGGCGCGCCTGACGGGATCGAGGCCGCGTGGGAAACCGCCTTTGCAGTTGCCAAAGGCGTAGAATTCACCCGTACGCTCGTCGCAGAGCCTGCAAACATCCTTTATCCAGAGAGTTTCGTTGCCAGGTGCAAAGAGGCATTCGAAGGCACCGGCGCGGAGATCACCGTGCTGGACGAGGACGAAATGGATGAACTCGGCATGGGTGCGCTGCTTGGCGTCGGGCAGGGTTCAGAACGGTCTTCGCGCCTGCTTGCTATCAAATGGGATGGCGGGAAACCGGGCGAAAAGCCGACTGTGTTTGTCGGCAAGGGTGTGACATTCGATACTGGCGGTATCTCGCTTAAGCCACCTCCCGGCATGGAAGATATGAAGTGGGACATGGGCGGCGCAGGCGCGGTCGCGGGCGGGATGCTCGCGCTTGTTTCGCGCAAGGCCAAGGCAAATGTCGTGGCAGTCATGGGCCTGGTTGAGAATATGCCTGACGGCAAGGCCCAGCGCCCGGGCGACGTCGTCACCACGATGAGCGGCCAGACGGTCGAGGTGCTTAACACCGACGCCGAAGGGCGTCTGGTGCTATGTGACGCGCTGCATTGGGCTCAGGAAGAGTATGACCCGGCGCGCATCGTAGATTTTGCCACATTGACCGGCGCGATGATCATTGCGCTAGGCCACGAGCATGGCGGTGTTTTCTCGAACGACGATGACCTGGCCGATCAACTGCTCGGCTCGGGCAAGGCGACCGGGGACAAGCTTTGGCGCCTGCCGATTGGCCCGGCCTATGACAAACTGATCGATTCCCCGATCGCCGATATCAAGAATGTCGGACCTCGCCCCGCCGGATCGATCACCGCCGCGCAGTTCCTGCATCGCTTCATCAAGCACGGCACCCCTTGGGCGCATTGTGACATTGCTGGCATGGTATGGGCTGACAAGCCCGGCCACACCTGGGACAAGGGTGCGACCGGCTATGGCGCGCGTCTGATCGATCGGTTCGTGGCGGATAACGTCGAGGGGTAAAGGAGTGTTCCCATCCCCAAGATGAGGAAGAAATCCGATCTTCCCTCGAAGACCTGCGAGAGTTGCGGCCTACCCTTCACCTGGCGCAAGAAGTGGGAGCGGGACTGGGACAATGTCCGTTATTGCTCAGAGCGGTGTAAGCGAGGCAAGAAGAGTGGGTGAGTATCCGTCCTGAAGTAGCGAAGCGGTACGGCAGCGAGCTAACTGCCCTCAAGTAGCGGAGCGATAGGGCAGCGAGCTAACTGCCCTCAAGTAGCGGAGCGGTAGGCCGACCATGACGAAAGTCGATTTCTGGCAGATATCGAGCGACCCGATTGAGAAGGTCGTGACGCTCATTGCGCAGCGCGTGCTCGATCAGGGCGAGCGGTTGCTGGTCGTCAGCGTAGATGCCGATCAGCGCGACGCGATCTCCAACGAGCTTTGGCGTGCTGGCCCGGAGCGCTTTCTTGCCAATGGTGAGGCAAGCGGGTCGCATCCCGAGGTGCAGCCGATCCTGCTTTCTGAGCTTCCCGAACCGGCCAATAGTGCAAGCCATGTGATCTTCGCCGACGGCGCATTCCGCGAGACTTCGGGTTTCGCGCGTGCCTTTCTGCTGTTTGGGGAAGCGACGCTCGAACAGGCGCGGGCCACTTGGCGCTCGCTTGATGAAGCGGAGGGCGTGGAGCGCGCTTTTTTCCGTCAGGATGGCGGCAAATGGGTCAAAGTGGCCTGACCACCGCATCGCCGCTGTTGCTTCCGACGTCCCGATAGGAGATGATCCCATCCGATTTCTGGGGGAGACACAGATATGCGAGCCATCCTTCTTTTGACGATCTGCCCACTCACGTTGGCTCTGGCCGGTTGCGGGTCGGAGCAATCGGGTGAGTTCACCACCGAAGACGGTGAGACCGGCGAGTACACGATCGACAGCGAAACCGGTGAAACCAGCGCGACGATCACCACGCCTGATGGCGAGGCAGTCTTACGGTCAGGTGCGAATGTGCCGGTCGACCTACCCGGCGGGTTTACGGTCTATCCAGGCGCGAAGGTTGTCACCAACACCGAAGTCACCCATGACGGCGGCAAGGGCAGCATGCTGATGCTCGAAACCGATGCAAGCCCTGATGAGGTGGTAGCGCATTACCGCAAACAGGCAGAAGCTGCCGATGTCGAAATCCAGCTCGAAATGAGCATGAATGGCGGCCAGATGATCGGCGGTGAAGGTCCGGACGGTACCACCTTCACGCTCAATGCAAGCGCGGGCGACGAGGGCAAGACCGAGGCGCAGCTGATCCTGGGTCAAGGGCTCGACAACTAGCGTCAGGCCAAATCAGATACCGCAGGGCTTGAACTGGCACGCTGCCAGCGCTAGAGGCGCGCCGAATTTCATTCCCCCGTGCGCTTAGCAGCACCGCATCTCTCAAGGAAACGATACCATGGCGGTTACCCGCACCTTCTCGATCATCAAGCCTGATGCCACGCGCCGCAACCTGACCGGCGCTGTTACCAAGATGCTTGAAGAAGCTGGCCTTCGCGTCGTCGCTTCGAAACGTATCCATATGAGCCAGGAACAGGCCGAAGGCTTCTACGCCGTTCATAAGGAACGTCCGTTCTTCGGTGAGCTCGTTGAGTTCATGATGAGCGAGCCTGTTGTTGTGCAGGTTCTTGAAGGCGAGGACGCCGTGAAGCGCAACCGCGACATTATGGGCGCAACCAACCCCGCCGAAGCCGACGCAGGCACGATCCGCAAGGAGCACGCGCTTTCGATCGGCGAAAACACCGTGCACGGTTCGGACAGTGACGAGAATGCCAAAATCGAGATCGACTTCTTCTTCAACGAAGACGAAATCGTCGGCTAACTCTCTTCGGACCTTCCGCCCCATCACCAACATTCGCCAATTATGGATGGTGATCTGGCAGGAGGTCTGACACCCACCAAAACGCGTGGGCTTCGATGGAGCTATGCTTGAGCGGCGAACTGCGCGAGTTGCTGCGAATGTGCGTGGTGATGCCCGCTTTCGCTGGTCTCCATCGCTACCTCCATAGCAGCAAGCGCCTCATCCGTTAGAGTGAGACCTAGCTCAGCATAGGCCCGATCTATCTCCGCGTGCCAGCTTGCATTGAGTGCGTCGAATTCTAGCCGCGTCACGGGGCCGTTCCAGTCGGCCAGAGCGGCTGCAATCCGATCCTCACGTAGCGCGATCTTGTGCCGCCAAAGCGCCTCGATCCGATCGAGGTCGCAATTATCGGACTGGATCGCCATCTGGTTCGCCGCGAGTGACACAGCGCTGCGTAAAACAGCTTCACCATCGCGCTTGGCAATAACCAGACGTGCGTCGGGGAACTGCGCAAGCAGGGTTGCGAGATCTTCCGAGAATTGTGGGACCTTCATGACGCGAGGCAGCGCGGCAATCCCGCGATACATCGCATCTGTCCGAAGAACACGGGACAGTTCATGATAAATCGGCGCAGGGTCTCGCGCTTCGCTGAATTCCGAGTAGCGCGGGATATGCCACTGCGATTCGTAGATCGAATGGTTGAGCGCGCCCGCAATCCAGGCCAGTTCTTCCTCAACCTCGCCGCTCGCCATGGGGTGGATCGACTGCATCCACGGATTGAGCCAGCCGAGCATCTTCAATTCGACCGACCCTTTGATCCGGCGCATGTCCGGCTTTCCCGGAACCGGATGCCACGCATCGCAATAGCGCGTATAGGAATGCGCCGGGTCTGCAGCGAGTAGCCTGTGAATACGCGTGGTCCCGCTGCGCATATGGCCAATAACGATGATAGGCGGAGCAAGCTTGGCTGTGAGCAATGCCGGATCACGTGCCCAAAGGTCACCAAGGCCGAGGCGGCTGCGGATTACGCGGATCAATTGCCCATGCGCCATCGCCCGACCGAGTGAGTTGAGGTCAGCCTCTTGCGCGACCGACTGGGTCAGCGTTTTCAGTCTAAGACGAAAGTCGGCAACATCTTCTGGGCGTCTACCGCCGTTCTCAGCTTCCTCTGCGCGATCACCGAAACTCTTGGCGGCCAGATCCCACAGCTCATCTGCGTCGAGAGTGGGCTGCGGCAGCCATCCCTTGTCCCACGCCTTACTCAGAAATGCATTGGCGCGGCTCGCGCCTGGACCACGAGCGAGGAGATGGTCACGTGGAGGAGTGGCCATCAGAACATATCCGCCGCATCATACAGCTTGGTCAGCCGCGCCGCAGCAACACCGCGCCAGCTGCGCTGGAGCCAGTCGGCGACATGATCCCAGTCCACTCCAGGGCGGTTAAGGATCACCCCGATCCAACCACTCGCACCATAGTAGGCTGGCTTGTAATAGGTGTCAGGCTGCGCCTCGACGAGATTGAGGAGTTCGTCCATCCCGCCGGTCTTGACCAACACGGCGATATGCTCGCTCCCGTGATGCTGTTGACTGAAATGGGCGAAGAACTTGCCCGATTTCTCGCTGCCGACGCGAAAGCCCGGTGAGCCATGGCTTTCGCGCTCATGCGTTTCCGGCAGGGCAAGCGCCAGCTCGCGCACCTTTGCATAAAGGTAATCGGGGTCGCTTCCACGAGCGACATAATTGGCGACCGCCCGCGGATAGAGCTGGTGCTCGGCCAATTTTACCCGCGCCGCCAGCGTATCCGCTGTATCGTCCTGATGGATGGCGACGCGCACCTGTTCGAGCACCTCACCTGCATCAAGCTCCGGCGTGACGACATGCACGCTGGCACCGGCATGGCTGTCGCCCGCTTCAATCGCGCGATTGTAGGTGTTGAGGCCCTTGTACTTGGGCAGCAGCGAGGGGTGGATGTTGAGAATGCGGCTGTCCCAGCGAGCGACGAATTCGTCCGAGAGAATCCGCATATATCCGGCCAAGACTAAATATTCCGCTTCCGCTTCTTTTGCCGCTTTCTCCATGGCCTCATCATGGCTCTCTCTGCTGTGCCCCTTGTGCGAATGAGCGAAGGTTGCGATCCCCTCTGATGCCGCCAGCTTGAGCCCGTCTGCCTCTGCGACATTGCTGGCGACAAGCACGATTTCGAACGCCGAGCCTTTCAGGCGGCTGGCATAAAGCAGGGCGGCCATGTTAGTGCCCGTGCCGGAGATGAAGACTGCGATTTTGGCCTTCTCAGCCAAGGTGCGTCGCCTCCCAATCCGTCGTTGCAGACCATGTGCCTTGCGATCCGCGAACCGTGCAGCCGCGCTCGCCCCTTTCAATCGTCCCGATGCGCAGCACTGTTTCGCCTGCCGCTTTGAGCCGCTCTGTTGCCGTGTCGACAATATCGGGTGAGACTGCCAGCACCATTCCAACGCCGCAATTGAACGTGCGTGCCATCTCAGCGGGCTCTATGTTTCCCTGCGCTTGCAGGAAGGCCATCAATCGCGGTTGATCCCATTCGTCTGCTTTTACGACAGCATGCGCACCGTCGGGCAGGATACGCGGGATGTTCTCGAGCAGCCCGCCGCCCGTGATGTGTGCGAGGCCGTGGACCAAGTCTTCGCGGATCAGCGGGAGTAGGCTGGCAACATAGATGCGTGTCGGCTCGATCAGTGCATCGATTAGTAAGTGTTCCGGATCGAACACCGCCGGGCGATCGAGCTTCCAGTCGAAGTCCTCCGCAAGCCTGCGCACCAGAGAATAGCCGTTCGAATGCACGCCCGATGAGGCAAGGCCGAGCAGGACATCGCCCTCGGCAACTGCATCGCCGGTCAATTGTTCACCACGCTCAACTGCACCGACGCAGAATCCTGCGAGGTCATAGTCGCCCTCACCATACATTCCCGGCATCTCAGCCGTCTCGCCGCCGATCAGCGCGCAGCCCGCCTGTTTGCAGCCGTCGGCGATCCCGGCAACGACCCGCTCCGCGATGCCATTTTCAAGCTGACCAGTTGCGAAATAGTCGAGGAAGAACAGCGGCTCTGCGCCCTGGACAATGAGATCATTGACGCACATCGCGACAAGATCGATCCCGACCGTATCGTGCCGGTCATGCTCGATCGCGACCTTCAACTTCGTGCCCACCCCGTCATTCGCCGCGACCAGCAACGGGTCGTCGTACCCAGCCGCCTTTGGGTCGAAGAAGCCGCCAAACCCACCAAGCTCGCTCGTTGCACCCGGACGCGCTGTAGCCTTCGCCAAGGGTGCTATCGCTTTCACGAGAGCATTGCCCGCTTCGATAGAAACGCCGGCCCGCTCGTAAGTATATGGGGAGTTTGTGCCACTCATGCCAAAGCTTTAGCCTTTCGCGCTTGGAATTCCACTCGCCTTTGGGCAAAAGGCATCCGCTTTCCACTATGGCTGAGACAAACACCCTCCCGAGCCCGATTTTCGAGGCCTTCAAACAGGCAATCACGTCTGCTTTTCTGCCTCGCTTTGCAGCGGCATTGCTGGCGCTTGTTTTGCTTGGCGGCGGGTATGCATTGCTGGTGGCGCAGGTGGCAGGCGATCGAGGAATTGCGCCAACTGCGTCCAGCGCAGATATCGAAGTGCGCGGGATCGAGGTCGATATTCGCGCATCGACCGGAGAAGAGGCCCGCCAGCAGGCATGGCGGCAGGCTCAACGTGAGGCGTGGCGGCGCGTCGATGGCCCGGCCGTCTCAGATAACCAGCTCGAGGCGATGGTTTCGGCCATCGTGATCCAACGCGAGCGTATCGGGCCCAAACGCTACATTGCAACGCTTGGCGTGATTTTCGATCGCCAGCGGGCAGGGCGCTATCTTGGCGGAAGTGCGCAGCAGCGCAGTTCTGCGCCTATGCTGTTGGTGCCGGTGACTGTCAGCGGCGGCTCCTACACTACGTTCGAAGTGCGCAATTCGTGGCAGCGCGCCTGGGCAGATTTCAACCCCGGCACCAGCCGAATCGACTATGTCCGACCCAGCGGCGCTGGTGGGGATTCGCTATTGCTCAATTACGGGCAGACCGGACGGCGCAGCCGGGCGTGGTGGCGGGCAGTGCTCGACCAATACACCGCAGCCGACACGCTGATCCCGATCGTGCGGCTGGAACATCAGTTCCCTGGCGGGCCAATCACCGGGCACTTTACCGCGCGCTATGGGCCGGACAGCAATTTCCTGGAGAGTTTTGAGCTCGAAGCTGACGGCGCAAGCGAGCTTCCGACGATGCTCACGCAAGCGGTTGCGCGCATGGATACGATTTTCTCACAGGCTCTGGTCGATGGAAAGCTTAGCCCCGACCCCACCCTGCGTGTCGGCGGCTCGGGTCGGGTTGATCCTGCACTGGCAAGGCTAATCGCCATCGGTCGCGCGATCGAGGCGCGTGAAGCAGCGGCAGCGGCGGCAGCGGCCGATCCGCAGCCGACCTTGCAACCGAATACGACGTTCACGCCGCCGGTTTCGGTGGTGCGCAGCTTCGTAGTGCAGTTTGCTTCACCAGACCCGCTAAGTTTTGATACAGCCTTGTCGGGTGTGCGCGGAACCCCAGGAGTGCGCGGCATTGCGGTTACGAGCACGGCGATGGGCGGTACTTCGGTGATGAATGTCAGTTATGGCGGCACTCTGGAAGAGCTGGCCGGTGCACTGCGGTCGCGCGGTTTTAATGTGCGCCAGGGTCCAAACGCGCTCGCCATCAGCCGCTAGACGAGGGCATTCACAATGCCTGACACCCGCAATCCCGTCGCGCAAATCGCACTGCCGCTGGAGCCGGGTGAGCTGGGCACGCCCAGGCGGATCGTGATCGGCAACGCCAACGCTGCGGTTGTGAAGGCCATGCGCGATCCCGATAGCTGGCCGTTTGGCGCGGCGGTGCTGACCGGTCCGCCGCGCTCGGGCAAATCGTTACTCGGGCGCTGGGCGGCAGGACAGAGCGTGGATGTGATCGATGGAGCTGATACGGTGGACGAGGCCGAATTGTTCCACGCCTGGAATGCGATCCAGCAAGGCGGATCGGCGGCTGGTGGAAAGCTGTTGCTGATCGCCGACAGCCAGCCCTGGGAGATAACACTGCCGGATCTCAAGTCACGGCTTGGCGGATCGCTCCAACTTGAGGTCGGTGATCCGGACGATGAGATGGCCGCGCAATTGATTGAGGCTCTTGCAGAGCAGCGCAGCCTGTCGCTGGCCGATGGCGCGGCGGAATATCTCGTCCCGCGTGCGGTACGCAGCTTTGCTGCACTAGAACAGCTTGTTGCGACGATCGATCGCATCAGTCTTGAACGTCAGGCACCTGCCACCATGTCGGTTTGGCGGGCCGCTCTCGAAGCTTTGCAAGGGCCAGAACAACAGCGCTTGATTTAGCTCGCAGTTCGGCGCCATTTGCATTTCAGAGCATTTGGTGGGAGGAGAATGTCATGTTTGACGGCCTGACCAGCTATCTCGACTCTGTGCGCGCGCGTGATCCTGCACCACGCTCACGCTGGGAAATCCTTTTGTATCCAGGTGTTTGGGCGTTGTGCTTCCACCGGATTGCGCACTGGCTGTTCAATGCAAAGATGTACTTCCTCGCACGCTTTGTGAATCATTTTGGGCGGCTGCTCACCGCGATCGACATCCATCCGGGCGCGACGATCGGCAAGAACTTCTTTATCGATCATGGCTTTACGGTGATTGGCGAGACCGCTGAAATCGGCGACAATGTGACAATCTATCAATGCGTGACGTTGGGCGGAACCAATCCTACCAATGGCGAGGGTGGCAAGCGTCATCCGACCATTCAGGATAACGTGATAATCGGGTCCGGCGCGCAGATTATCGGGCCAATAACCGTAGGCGAGCGTGCC
>JBCCVO010000023.1:0-37966 GCA_039195235.1 Pseudomonadota bacterium | reverse complement strand
GTATGCTCCCGCCGGACTATGTTCCGAGCGATGACGAAGAGTATATGAACGAGCAGCAGCAGCAGTACTTTCGAGTGCTGCTAATCGAGTGGAAGCGTTCGATCCACAGCGCGGCCGATCAAACGCTGCAATCACTACAGGATGGTCCCATTCGCGAAGCTGATCTAAACGATCGAGCATCGAGCGAGACCGATTGGGGTATCGAACTGCGCACCAGAGATCGCCAGCGGAAACTCATCTCCAAAATCGATTCCGCGTTGCGCCGGATATCAGAAGGCGAATACGGATATTGCGAGGTGACTGGCGATCCGATCGGTTTGAAACGATTGATCGCCCGCCCGGTCGCAACCATGACGGTTGAAGCGCAGGAAGCGCATGAGCGGCGCGAAAAAGTCTCGCGCGATGACTAGCGATAAACCAAACCCGAGCGGTCCGTGCCATCATGGGACGCCCTCTGGAATAGACCGCTGCAAGGTCTAGCGTTAACGGTCCGTTAGCCTTCAATACCTAGCGACTTTCATGAACGCAGGGGGCTGCATTCGCACAACAGATGGCGAGCCTCAGGCAAAGAAGAGCCTAGGAGAAGAACCGAAATGACGGGTGTCGAGACACGGAGCGTATCGCGCGATAGCTTGTTTCTGCTCGCCAGTATTCGTGTCGAACAGGGCGACGATACGCATCGGGTGCGCGTCCGCAATCTGTCCGATGGCGGAATGATGGGCGAGGGCAGCATGCGCGTAAAGCGAGGCAATCGTTTGCAGATCGAGTTGCGGAACATAGGTCAGGTCGCGGGCACGGTGGCCTGGGTTCAGGACAATCGCTTTGGCATTGCCTTCGATGAGGAGATCGATTCTCAAGGTGCTCGTGCCTCGACCGCTGGCCAGGGGCGAACTGATGACTCCGCAATGATCGAGCGCTCATGGCAGCATCGCGCGCCCAAGGTCGCTACCGCGCAGGACATGCGCAAAGTCTAATCTGACAAGTCCCAGCTGCTTCGGGCACTTGTGCACTGACCATCGCGTGCCAAGCTGCTACTTGCTTGGGCGCGATGCGATTCTCACTTTTCATTGCGGCGATGTTGATGCTTGGGTCTTGTGGGCCCGGGGTCGATAACGGGCCGATCGAGATTGCCATTGTTGGCGAGCCTGAGAGCCTGTTTCAGCAAGGCGTACGGCTTTCTCCCGCTGCTCAACATGTCAGGGCTTCGACTGTCGAGGGCTTGGTTGCGCTGAATTCGGCTGGTCAGGTCATTCCGGCAATCGCGGAGAGGTGGATCGTCGCGGATGAAGGTCTCAGCTACATTTTTCGTCTCCGCGATTCCGAATGGCCTGACGGTGAACCAATAACGGCGGATGATATTCGCGCACTTTTGATAGACACGATCCAGCGTTTGGAGGGCACGTCGCTTGGCCTCGATCTAGATAAGATCGTCGATGTGCGGGCCATGACCGGGCGCGTGGTCGAGTTGCGATTGTCCAGTCCGATGCCTGATTTTTTGCGGCTTTTGGCGCAACCGGAATTGGGTTTTATCAAGAGCGGAAGTGGCGCGGGCCCGATGGTGATGTCGCGTGACGAGGATCAGCCGCTGGCGCGCCTTAGCGCACTGCCACCCGAATCCAGAGGTTTGCCAGCACGCGAGGATTGGCAGGAGAATGCCCGCAACCTCACTGTGCGAGCTGTTTCGGTTGATTCGGCGGTCGAGGCTTTTTCTGATGGTTTGATCGACTTGCTGCTTAATGGTCGGCTGTCGAGCTTTCCGCTGGCGCAGCTTGGGCCTTTGTCACGCGGGACGGTGCAAGTTGACCCGACGCTGGGTGTCTTTGGTCTTGTCTTTCGAAACGACACGGGCTTGCTTGCCGACCCTGCGCGACGCGAAGCTCTATCCATGGCGATCGATCGCAATGCTCTGATCGAGCCGTTCGGGCTTGGCGGTTGGCAGCCGACCACGTGGATTGTCCCGCCATCGCAGTTCAGCATTGTTCTTCCCGATGACGATCGCTGGGGTGGTCAAAGCATCGAGGAATTGCGCGCTATTGCCGCAGACAGGATCGCTCAGTGGGAGCCGGGCGAAGGGGATGAAGCAACCGTCAGAGTGGGGTTGCCGCCTGGTCCGGGCAGCGACCTGTTGTTCGAGCAATTGGCTGGGGACTGGCGGGCAATCGGCGTTTCGGCGATCCAGGTCGAACCAGGGCAGGGCGCAGATTTGGAACTGCGGGATCGGCTAGCACGCTATTCCTCTCCGAGGTGGTTCCTCAACCAGTTCAATTGCGAGCTCGAAATTGGGCTGTGTTCGCCCGAAGCGGATGAACTGATTGCACAATCGCTAACCATTTCGGGGCCAATTGCCAAGGAGCAAGCCTTTGCCGAAGCGCATGCGCTGCTGGTGTCTGAGGAGGTGTTTATTCCGCTTGGAGCACCTGTCCGATGGGCGCTTGTAAGGGGCGCGCTTGGATCATACGCGGCGAACCAATGGGGCTTCCACCCCTTGTACCCGCTTTCTCAACCCACCACTTAAAACGGGTAAGGAGAGCTATGTTGGACGGTCCGGAGCAATTGCAGCAAGTCGGCCTGAACCTGCCGACGGGAACTGATCCCGCTTCCGTGCTGGCACGGGTGGAAGCGCTGGAGCTGCTGCTGGAGCGCAGTTTTCGCATCCCGGGCATCAACATCCCGATCGGTCTCGATGCACTGATCGGACTGGTGCCGGTGATTGGTGACATCATCTCGACCGCTCTCGGTGCGTACATCGTGTGGGAGGCGGGCAACCTTAATCTGCCGAAGTGGAAGATCTGGCGCATGGGCGCGAATGTCGCCTTTGATACGGCAATCGGACTTGTCCCGGTTTTCGGCGATGCGGCCGACGTCGTGTTCCGATCGAACACGCGCAACCTGAAAATCATCAAGAGACATCTGCACAAGCATCACCCTGAATTGCGGGTGATCGAGGGGTGATCGTCTGGCGAGCGTGGTTTCATCCGTTGCAATCCCGCGCTAGAGCTTGGGTTAATGGTCAGCGACGTCACATATTCCAGCTATCTCGACCTGGATAAGGTCCTGTCAGCGCAGAATCCGTCCTCGGATGCACATGACGAGATGCTGTTCATCATCGTTCACCAGGCGAGCGAGCTTTGGCTCAAGCTGTGCCTTCATGAGCTGACCGAGGCCCGCGAGCATATCGAGCGTGATGAACTGCGTCCGGCGTTCAAAATGTTGTCGCGGGTGGCCCGTGCGCAGACTCAGCTTATCCAGAGCTGGGACGTGCTCAGCACCATGACACCGCATGATTACTCGCTGGTGCGACCCTTTTTAGGTTCTTCGAGTGGTTTCCAGTCTGCCCAGTATCGGATGATGGAGTTCATGCTCGGCGGCCGCGACGGCAAGCATGTTCGCCTGCATGAGAAAACGCTGGATTGGGCCGACAGGTTGCGACAGGAAACGACGCGAGCGAGCCTGTACGATTCCGCAGTGCGATTGCTGGCCCAGCGCGGGTTTGAAATCGACGCAGAGGTTACTGATCGGGACCTGTCCGCGCCTTACACGCACAATGCTAGTGTAGAGCGGGCATGGGCGGAGATTTATCGCGATCCGCAAGCACATTGGGATCTCTACGAGCTGGCGGAGAAGCTGGTCGATCTCGAATACCATTTTCAGCGCTGGCGATTCGGACATCTAAAAACAGTTGAGCGTATTATCGGCTTCAAGCGCGGCACCGGCGGGACGCCGGGTGTACCGTATCTTGCCGGAGTGCTAAAACAGGCGTTCTTCCCCGAACTGCTCAGCGTCAGGACCGCAATCTGATGAGCTGCAAGATATGGGATATTTCGCAGCCGTTGCGCACCGGCTTGCCCGTTTGGCCGGGTGACACGGAATTCGCGCAAGCACGCACCTGGCAGATGGAGGCCGGATCGCCAGTCAATGTCTCGGCGTTGACGCTGTCGACCCATTCGGGCGCGCATGCCGATGCCCCGCTGCATTATTCGCCCGAAGCATCAGATATCGCTTCGGTCGACCTTGAACCCTATCTAGGCGAGTGTCTTGTCGTCGATGCGCGTAGGGTGGGGGTTGCGATCGAAGTCGGCGACCTGCCACATCTGAATAGTGCGGACCGTGTGCTGTTCCGCACTTTCGAGCAATTTCCACATGACGGATGGGACGTGGATACGACTGCAATTGCTCCCGAAACCATCGAGTGGCTTGCTGTCCAGGGCGTAAAGCTTGTCGGGATCGATGGCCCTTCTATTGACCCGCAGGATTCCAAGACGATGGACGCACACAAGGTCGTGCTAAAGCATGATATTCGCGTGCTCGAAGGTTTGGTGCTCGATGACGTGCCAGAAGGCCGATATGAGCTGATTGCGCTTCCTCTACCCATCGTTGCCGGTGATGCTTCGCCCGTCCGAGCGATTCTGCGAGAGCTTGGTTGACAAGGGTATTACACAATCGCGCACGCGAGCTGGATGCTGCCGATCCACTCGACATGTATCGCGAGAAATTCACATTGCCCGAAGGCGTGATCTACCTCGATGGCAATTCCCTGGGCGCATTGCCCAAGGCTACGTCCTCAGCCATGCAGCGTGTTGTCGAGCAGGAGTGGGGCGAGGGCCTCATCCGCAGCTGGAACGACGCGAACTGGTTCGACATGGCAAGCCGCATAGGCGGTAAGATCGCCCCTCTAATCGGCGCGAAGGCCGGCGAAGTCATCGTATGCGACACGGTCAGCATAAACCTGTTCAAGCTGATTGCAGCCGCGTTGGGCATGCGACCGACCCGGAGGGTGATTCTGTCCGAACCCGGCAATTTCCCTACCGACATCTACATGATCGAAGGGTTGGAAAGGCAAGGTCTGGCGGAGCGACGGCTGGTCTCGCGCGACAAGATAATCGAAGCGCTAGACGAGGATGTCGCGCTGCTGATGCTGACACATGCCCACTACAAATCGGGTGAACTGTTCGACATGGCCACACTCACAAAGGCGGCGCACGATGTCGGGGCGCTTGTCCTGTGGGATCTGTCGCACAGCACTGGTGCGTTACCGATCGATCTCAGCAGGGTGAACGCCGATTTCGCAGCGGGGTGCGGCTACAAGTACCTATGCGGAGGCCCCGGTGCGCCGGCCTTCGCCTTCGTCGCCAAGCGTCACCTTGCCGATCTGAAACAGCCATTGACCGGCTGGTTCGGTCATGCGCGGCCCTTTGCATTCTCGGATGACTACGAAGCGGCCCCAGGGATAGAGCAGCTACAGTGCGGGACATCACCGGTGCTCGGCCTGACGGCACTCGAAGTGGGGGTTGACCTGATCGCTGAAATTGGTGTCGAGCGCCTTCACCAGAAGTCGCGCGCACTTTCGGAGTTCTTCCTCGAATGTCTTGCCGATCGCGGGGTGAACATCGAACTTGTCAGTCCAGCTGACAGTTGCAACCGGGGGAGCCAACTCTCTTTCCGCCATGCGAACGCTTACGAAATCTGTCAGGCCCTGATCGCGCGCGAGGTTATCGGAGACTTTCGCGACCCCGACATATTGCGGCTGGGCTTCGCGCCTGCCTATTTGCGGTTTGCTGATATGGCCGAAGCCGCCCGGCACCTAGATGAAGTGCTCGCAACCGGCGAGTGGCGGGGTGAGGAATTCAGCCAGCGCGCTGCTGTCACCTAATTATGTTCGCTTTTGTCTTTTGATAGGCCGAGGTTCCAGAACCGCTCCATATGCAGATAGGTCATGGAAGCGGTCCATGTGACCATTACCAGGCCGTTGAGCGCCTCGATACCGCTCAGCAACCGCAGTTGGCCGGTCGGATATATGTCCCCTATCCCAAGCGTAGTGTAGCTCGTGATCGAAAAATAGAACGCATCGTTCAGCGCTCCTGAATCCGGCCCTTCGAGCGTTCCCACTGCGAACTCGTGCTCAAGCAAAAGGAAGGCCATCATATACAACGCAACGTGAGTGAGGTGCGAAATCTGGGCTGCGACCAACATCAGCCACAGCCGCTTTCTGGGACCAAACTGAAACTCGTTCGCGCCGCGAGATGCCAGCCGCAATGTCTCGTAGTGGATTACTATTGTTGCGGCGATTAGCAGCGCGGCAAATATGATGGCGGTCATGCTGCAAGGTTCCACCGGTTGGTGGGGATGGTCAAGTGTGGTGTGTAAGTTGGCTTCGGACGGACAGGATCAAGCCTCCAGCTCGATGTCCCAATAGAGCCAGTCGCGCCAGGTCTCATGCAGATAGTTCGGCGGGAACTGCTTGCCGTATTGCTGCAACTGCCAGCTGGTCGGCCTGATCGGCTTCATCCGCACCGGCATGTGCGCTTGCTTTGGCGTTCGCCCGCCTTTTTTCATGTTGCAAGGCGCACAGGCGGTGATGATATTCTCCCAAGTGGTCTTTCCGCCGAGGCGGCGCGGAATCACGTGGTCAAACGTCAAATGGTTGCGGTTACCGCAATATTGGCATTCGAATTTGTCGCGCAGGAACACATTGAAGCGCGTGAACGCGGGAAATTCGCTCTGCTTCACATATTGCCGCAGCGCGATCACGCTCGGAATCTTCATGTCGAGGCTGGGCGAGTGCACCTCGCGGTCGTAGCTCGCGACGATGTCTACCCGATCAAGGAACACGGCCTTTATCGCCGTCTGCCACGGCCAGAGGCTTAGCGGATAATACGATAGCGGCGTGTAGTCCGCATTCAGCACAAGCGCCGGGCATCCCGACAGGTTGCGTGTCGGATCTTCGTCGGCGCTGCGGAACTTGGCCGCAGTTTCGATCAGTTCGGCTTTGAACACCTTCAGCGTTCCTCCCTGATTGACCGGAACATGCCGTGACAAGGAAAAGAGTCAACGCCATGACAGTGTGGCTATCCACAGGGACAGGCTGTGGATAGCCTGTGGATGAAGTGCGGATAGCGTAATGATCTGAGCTGTGTCATGGCGCACACGTGGAGATAGTCACCCGCTTTGCCCCTAGTCCGAACGGCCCAATGCACATGGGCCATGCCTATTCCGCGATCGTCGCGCATGAGCTTGCAAAAGACGCTGGCGGGCGGTTTTTGTTGCGGATCGAGGATCTGGATAGAACGCGCAGTCGCGCGGAGTTCACTGACGATTTTCTCCGAAACCTCGAATGGCTCGGCCTCGAGTGGGACGAGGTAGCGCCGCAATCAACCCGGCTGCAGAGCTATGCCAACGCCGCTGAGTGGTTGTTCGAAAAGGGTTTGCTTTACCGCTGCATCTGCACCCGATCCGATATCCTGGCTGCCAACCCCGAAATGGGGCCCGAGGGACCAATCTATCCAGGCATCTGCAAGGACCGAGATATCGATCGTTCCGAGCCTGGGGCTCTTCGCCTCGACTTGGAACGGGCGATGGTGCGCGTCGGACAGCTAGAATGGGAAGATACGCTCGTGGGTACTCAAACGGCACATCCAGAACTCCTCGGTGATGTTGTGCTGGTCCGCAAGGATCTGCCGGCGAGCTATCACCTGGCGGCAACGCTGGATGACGCAGCCGACGGTGTTACTTTGGTCACGCGTGGCTCCGATCTGTTTGCAGCTACCCACATCCATCGTGTCTTGCAGCAGCTGCTGGGCCTTCCGGTTTATCGGTGGCACCATCATGACCTGATCCTCGATGAGCACGGCAGAAAGCTGGCGAAACGCCGCGGATCGCCCGGCCTTTCCGACCTTCGTGAGGCGGGGGAAAATGGCCTCATGCTTGCCGATAAATTGCGGTTGCGCCGATTGTCGGTTGGAACTTAGCGCTTGGGCATCCATTTATGCGACATGACCTACTTACTTGTCGCAGTTCTCATCGTCCTTTGCGGTCTCGTTCTGGTGTCGCTCGTGCGCGGCATCATAGCTTTTCTCAAGACTACCAAAATTGATCTCGAGACAGGCGAGGGTGAGACCGCGACCGACATGCAGCTGATGCAGAACAAGGCGATGTTCGCCCGCATAAAGTATCAGGCCGCTGCGATCGCGGTGGTCGTGGTCATTATGCTCGTGGCGCAGTAGACGCGGCCGTTTCGAGCGCCCATACGCCTGATATGGTCAAACTGAACAAGATCTACACGCGCACGGGCGACGATGGGAGCACAGGTCTGGTCGATGGCTCTCGCACGGCCAAGCATTCGTCCCGGATTGCTGCGATCGGTATGGTTGATGAGGCGAACAGCGCTATCGGTCATGCGATCTGTGTGATTGACGACGATGCGCATCGCGCCCTTCTCACCCGCGTGCAAAACGACTTGTTCGACCTTGGCGCGGACTTGGCGACACCGGCGGAAGGCGATGATTTCGCCCCATCAGAAATGGTGTTGCGGATTGTGACTAGCCAGCACGAATGGCTCGAAGGCGAGATTGATGCGCTGAACGATCGGCTGGAACCACTAACCAGCTTTGTGCTTCCGGGCGGATCCGAAGCGGCGGCACGCGTCCATGTTGCTCGTGCTAGCGCACGGGCTGCGGAGCGGGCGATGACAGGACTGGCCGGAGAAACTGCACTCAATCCGGCAGCGCTTGCTTACATCAATCGCCTTTCCGATCTTCTGTTTGTGCTTGGCCGTGTGCTGAACGATAACGGCAAGGCCGACGTCAAATGGGTGCCCGGCGCCAACCGTTGATCCCTATTCGCTAGCCAACCTGGAACGGCGCCGTTAACAGGCTCTTCGCTGCACTTGCGAAGAGGACGTTGCTATGCGGAAAATTGCTGTCATCGGTGCTGGACAAATGGGGACAGGTATTGCCCAGACCGTGGCGCAACACGGTATGCAAGTACTGCTTGCCGATATAGATTTGGCTCATGCCGAAGACGGCAAGGCCAAGATCGAAAAAGGCCTCGTCAAGCTGGTCGGAAAAGGCAAACTTGAAGCTGATGCGGCTGAGGGCAGTCTCGCCAAGATTGCGCCGGTCGCCGATTATTCGCCGATGGAAGAGGCCGAGCTCATTATCGAAGCGGCAACCGAGCGCGAGGAAATAAAGCAGAAGATCTTCGAGGCCGCCGGTAAGGTCCTGGCCGATGTGGCGGTGATGGCCAGTAACACGAGCTCGATACCGATAACCCGAATGGCTAACCACTCGCCCGATCCGGCGCGCTTTATAGGCCTACACTTCTTCAATCCGGTGCCGGTTATGGGCCTGATCGAGGTTATCCCCGGCCTCGCTACCGCTCAGGAGACCACTGACCGCGTCACGATGTTCGCGGAAGGGCTGGGCAAGCAGGTCGTGCTGAGCCAGGACGAGCCCGGTTTTGTGGTCAACCGCATCTTGTTGCCGATGATAAACGAAGCCGTTTTCGTGCTCGGCCAGTCGACGGCCGGGATCGAGGATATCGACAAGGGATGTAGGCTGGGCCTGAACCATCCTATGGGGCCGTTGCAACTGGCGGATTTCGTCGGCCTGGATACCTGCCTCGACATCATCAAGGTTCTCTATAAGACCACTCGCGACAGCAAGTATCGCCCCGCACCACTGCTGGTGAAGTACGTCGAGGCCGGATGGCTGGGGCGCAAGACTGGGCGCGGCTTCTACGATTACTCAGGCGACGCGCCCGTCCCGACGCGATAATTGCGTGCGCTGTTCGCTCTAGCGAACCGAGACGATTTCTCCGTCGGCGGTTTCGGCGTTCTCAGGTATGCTGACTTCGGCCACCGAAGCCCTGTTAGTCGGGGCTCGCGGCGCGACCCTGCCTTCGCTGGAATCGCTGCGTGACTGAACGGAGATGATCTCACCTCCGATTTCGGGTGTAGGGTCGATACCCGAAGCATCGTCAATGAGCTGCTCGTCGGGGGCGAAGTCCTCGAAAACGGGTTGCTGTTGCTGTTGCTCTGCGGGTGGCGATTTGCGTTGTCGTGCCGCGCTTATCGGTGCTTCTACGATCTTGGCACGCCGTTCTCGATCGTTTCCGTTGCCGCGGTCATAGCCTCCCATGGCGCCGTCTGATCCAGCAAACACCGCGGCGCCAAAAATGATTACGCCAGCAAACCCGAGCGCCGCCTTGCTATTCTCGAACAGTAACCTCGACATGGAGACTGCCTAGCGCGCCTTCAGTTAAGGTTTGGTGGATGCGATCTCTCGCTTGAGATCATAAAGGAGGTCAAGCGCGTCTCGCGGCGAAAGCGTGTCGAGATCGATCTCACGCAGTTTGGCAGCTAGTTCCTCTTCTGGCGTCGCTTCTGGCTCGCCAGGAGCGGCTGCAAATAGCGGTAACTCACCAAGGCCTGCGGCAATGCCGCCCGTCTCGGTCCTCGCTTCCTCAAGCTTCGCAAGCACCTGTCGTGCACGCTTGACCACAGGGTCGGGTACGCCGGCCAGTTTTGCCACGGCAAGGCCGTAGCTGCGATCTGCCGGCCCCTCGGCCAGTTCATGGAGCAGCACAAGGTCGCCCTTCCATTCGCGTGCGCGCACATGATGCAGCGACAGCGCTTCGCACGTGTCAGCCAACCTCGCCAGCTCGTGATAGTGTGTTGCGAACAGGCAGCGACACGCGATTTCCGAATGCACCGCTTCGACCACTGCCCACGCGAGCGCAAGCCCATCATAGGTTGACGTGCCGCGCCCCACCTCGTCGAGTATCACGAAGCTGCGCTGCGTTGCCTGCGCCAGAATTGCCGCTGTTTCGACCATCTCGACCATGAAAGTCGAGCGACCTCGTGCAAGATTGTCCGACGCGCCGACGCGGCTGAACAGGCGGTCGACGAGGCCGATACTGGCAGCCTCTGCCGGAACAAGGCATCCGGCCTGTGCCATCAATACAATCAGTGCGTTCTGACGGAGGAAGGTCGACTTACCGCCCATATTGGGACCGCCGATTAACCACAGCCGGTCCTGTCCAACAAGCGCGCAATCATTGGCCACGAAGCGGTCGCCACTTTTGACCAATGCGGCATCAACAACGGGGTGTCGACCGCCGCTGATCGTCAAGTTTGGTTCGTCTGTTATGTGTGGACGGCACCACTCTCCCTCAGTGGCGCGTTCGGCGTGGCTGGCGGTCACGTCAATCCGCGCCAGCGCCGCAGCGGTGCCAGCAATGCCAATGCGCTCGGCCTTGACCGAGCTGACAAGCTCTTCAAAATGCGCTTCTTCGGCTGCAAGCGCGTGCCCACCCGCTTCTGAGATACGCGAAGCCTCTTCGTGTAGGGCCAATGAATTGAATCTTACTGCCCCCTTCATGGTTTGGCGATGGGTAAAGTCGCTTTCGGGCAGCATGAACTTGTCGGCATGTCGGCTTGGCACTTCGATGAAATAGCCCAGCACGCCATTATGCTTGATCTTCAGCGAAGGCGTATCTGTTACTTCGCGATACCGTGCCTCCATTGCTGCGATCGCTCGCCGGGCATTTCCCGACACCTCGCGAAGCTCATCGAGGCTGGCATCATAGTTTTCGGCTATGAACCCGCCATTGGTGCGCTCTGTCGGCGGTGATGGGACCAGGGCTCGCTCAAGCAGATCAGTAAGCGCGCCATGCCCGGTCAGTTCAGGGAGGAGCATGTCGAGTAGCGTCGGACGATCCACCTCACCGATCAGCCAATCATGAATGCGCCGTGCTTCGTTCAAGCCATCCCGAACTTGGCCCAGATCGCGAGGGCTTCCCCGTTCGGCGACTATCCGCCCCAGCGCTCGTCCAATATCCGGAATAGCCCGCAAAACGTCGCGCAGTTGCGCGCGTTCTATGGGGCGTTCGCGCCAGAATTGGACCAGTGCAAGGCGGTTCTCAATCTTCGCTCGGTCGAGCAAGGGGGCTGAAAGGTCTTCCGCCAGAAGCCGCGAACCCGCGCCGCTGGCACAACGATCGAGTGAGGCGATGAGGCTGCCTGCACGTCCGCCTTGCTGACTCTCCAAGATCTCGAGGCTCGTACGTGTCGCCTCGTCCATCGCCATACCAGCTTGTTCGGTGCGCACGACCGGTGGCAGGAGAAACGGCAAGCGCCCGCGCCCAACATGGTCGAGATAGCCGATCAATCCACCCGCCGCTGCCAACATAGAACGTGAGAAGTCGCCAAAGCCATCAAGCGTCACAACTTCATGAAGTTTCTTGAGCCTGGCTTCGCCTTCTACGCTTGTGAAAGCATGGCGCGAGTGGTGGGTTACGTCGTCGAGATGACCCGGCCATCCTTCCGGAGCGATGACCTCAATTGCCCCCAGTCGGGCCAGTGCTGAGCCGAGCATATCAGGCGAGCATTGTTCCAGCATCATCGTGCCCGTGGAGATATCGCAGCTGGCGATTCCTATCGTTCCCCGCACGTCTGCAAGAGCCACAAGGACGTTCGCACGGCGCGGTTCAAGCAACGCCTCTTCTGTCAATGTACCCGCAGTGACGAACCGTACGATGCTCCGCTTAACAAGGGCCTTTGACGCGGGCCTGCCATCTTTCTTCGCGCGAACCTTTGCCTCGTCAGGTGTTTCGACCTGCTCGGCGATCGCGACCCGGCACCCGGCCTTTATCAGTCGTGCCAGATAGCCTTCCGCGGAATGAACCGGTACTCCGCACATTGGCACGGGGTCGCCGCCATGCTCACCACGCGATGTCAGCGCTATGTCGAGAATGCCCGCGGCCTCGCGCGCATCATCGAAGAACAGCTCGAAGAAATCGCCCATGCGATAGAACAGCAGCGAGCCTTCGGCCTCGCGCTTCAGTGCGAGATACTGCTCCATCATCGGGGTCACTTTGGGGGTCATTCAACTGGCCTAGCCAGCACGTGAATGATTCGGAACGGTTGCCATCGCGCTTATCCCGCACTTTGGCCTCTATCGCTGGCCACGCGAGGTCGCTAAGCGCGGTTTGAAGAGCGACGAAGAGGAGCGTCCAAGCAATGGCCGAAGACCGTACGGTAACTTTCACAACGCGCGAGGCGCTGTTTTACCACGAGACCATTCGACCCGGTAAGCTGGAAGTTGTCGCAACCAAGCCGATGACATCGCAGCGAGATCTGAGCCTTGCTTATTCGCCAGGCGTTGCGGCTCCGGTTGAGGCTATCGCCGAAGATCCTTCGTTAGCGGCACGCTATACTGCGCGATCGAACATGGTGGCGGTGATTTCCAACGGTTCTGCCATCCTCGGGCTTGGTAACCTGGGCGCGCTCGCATCGAAACCAGTGATGGAGGGCAAGGCGGTGCTGTTCAAGCGCTTCGCCGATGTCGATGCAATCGATATCGAGCTTGCGACCGAGGACCCCGAAGCGTTCATCAACGCCGTCGCGCTGATGGAACCGAGTTTTGGCGGGATCAATCTTGAAGACATCAAGGCGCCAGAGTGCTTCATCATCGAAGCGGCGCTGCGCGAGCGGATGAACATCCCTATCATGCACGACGACCAGCACGGCACGGCGATCATCACCGCTGCTGGCTTGCTCAATGCTTGTCATCTGACTGATCGTGATATCAAAGACGTGAAGGTTGTGGTGAACGGCGCGGGCGCCGCAGCTATCGCCTGTACGGCTTTGATCAAGGCGATCGGCGTGCCGCATGAGAACGTAATCATGTGCGACCGCTCCGGTCCGATCACGCCGGGCCGCGATAATGTCGATCAATGGAAGAGCGCACACGCGGTCGCCACCGACGCAACCAATCTCGAAGAGGCGCTGACCGGCGCGGATATCTTCCTTGGCCTTTCGGCGGCCGGGGCGCTCAAGCCCGAATGGGTCAAGAAGATGGCTGACAAGCCGATTATCTTCGCGATGGCCAACCCAGTGCCAGAAATCATGCCCGATGATGCCAAAGCGGTGCGTCCCGATGCGATCATCGCTACCGGGCGCAGCGATTTCCCCAACCAGGTCAACAATGTACTCGGTTTCCCGTTTATCTTCCGCGGCGCGCTCGACGTGCAGGCGACCACAATCAATGAGGAAATGAAAATTGCTGCGGCTCAGGCGATTGCCGAACTGGCCCGTAAGAGCGTACCCGAAGAAGTGGCGAGTGCGTATGGCAAGAACCAGAAATTCGGCACCGATTACATCATTCCCGCACCCTTCGACCCGCGCCTGATCGAGGTCGTATCCTCGGCGGTGGCGAAGGCGGCAATAGATTCCGGTGTCGCACTTTCCCGGATCGATGACTTTGATCAATATGCCCACGCGCTCAAATCGCGCCTTAATCCGACGACCTCGGTGCTGACCGGAGTATATGAGGACGCCAAGGCGCACCCAAAGCGGATGGTCTTTGCCGAAGCGGAAGAGGAAGTTGTTCTTCGGGCCGCGATCCAGTTCCGCGATTTTGGTTATGGCACTCCCGTGTTGGTTGGACGGACGAAGGCGGTGGTTGACAAGCTTCACCAGCTGTCCGTCTCCGATCCGGGTAGCTTTGAGATCCAGAACTCGGCCACATCAGAGCATGTTCCCGCAATGGTTGATTACCTGTACGAGCGCCTGCAACGAAGGGGCTACACCGAGCGCGACGTGCGCCGTATGGTCAATCAGGAGCGCAACGTCTTCGCCGCGCTGCTCGTCGCACTGGGCCATGGCGATGGGATGATTACGGGCATGACGCGGACCTTCGCCCAGAGCGTGCGCGAGGTGAATCTGGTGTTCGATCCAAAACCCGATGCGCTGCCGTTCGGTATTCATATGATGATCGGCAAGAACCACACAACGTTCCTTGCCGATACGACGATCAACGAACGCCCTAGCGCCGAAGAACTAGCGCACATTGCCAAGGAAACTGCCGCTGTCGCGCGCCGTATGGGGCACGAACCGCGCGTCGCGTTTCTGTCCTATTCGACCTTTGGCAATCCTTCGGGCCAGTGGCTGGGCAACATTCGAGAGGCAGTCGCTATCCTAGATCGAGAGGATCCGGGATTCGAATATGAAGGCGAGATGGCTCCCGATGCCGCGCTCAGCCCAAAGGTGATGGACCGCTATCCATTCAGTCGCCTGTCTGCTCCTGCCAACGTGCTGATCATGCCAGGGCTGCAATCGGCCAACCTCTCTGCCAAGATCCTGCGTGAGCTGGGCGGCAATGCGACGATTGGCCCAATGCTGATCGGAATGGAGAAGCCTGTGCAGATTGTGCCAATGACAGCGCTTGCGCCCGATTTGCTGACGCTCGCCGTGCTGGCTAGCGCAGGGGTTGTGGGGTGATCAATCGAGCATCTGCTCAATCGGCGCATAGTCCAAGTCGTAGCCGAAATAGCGTGGGCTGAAGACCGCCAGACCGGCTTCGCTCCGCCATAGAGGATCACAGCGGAAGCCTAGCACGGCGACTGCCTGTCCGCGCTTATAGTCGGGATTGATGATACCATCGCCGCTTTCCAGGCCGATGATTGAGATCAAGTCCGGATAGGTCGCGATGACGGCGCCGTCTCGGCGCGCGACGAGATGCTCGTTCTTCACGTCGGAGACGAAGGTCTGACCCGTAAAGTCACCCATCCCAGCAAGGGTGACGTTGCCCACAAGAAATCCATCCTCGCCCCTCCATTCAAAATCCGAAACCGTACCGGTAAACAGCACATAGCCATCGCCCGCGCGGCTTCGATGAAATCGCCATTGGCGGATTCAGCCTCGCGCACTGCTGCGCCGATCTTCCGAGACAGTGTCAGGCTGCCGGTCACAAGCGTCCCTTGATGCTTCGCCTGAGCTCCCGTGATCGGGTTGTCGGCGACACCGCAGGAGCGGCTGACTACGGCGACGCTGCCCAATATATCTTCGGCGCGCGTGGGATCGCCCAATGTGTCAACCACCATTTCATCGCCAAATGGCGTCGCCGCGCCGATGGGTGTGAGCGGTATTCCTGCTACCTTGACAGAATGCTGGTTGATCTCGGGCGCGGCCCGACCAACGGTATCTGCGTCAAGCGCCGGAACGCCCAGTCGCACGGCAATGGAAAGCCCTTCTGCGAGACTCAGTGGCCCGATTTCCCCGAGAATGATGCCAGCGAACTTCTGATCGAGATGCTTCTCAAGCATCTCGAAAGCCGCTTGCACGGGTTCTTCGATCTGATCGTCGATGGCATCCAATCGAGCCTGCATTTCCTCGCTGGTCGGCGCGAGGCTGGCGAGGCCATAAGGGCATGCGACGCGATCCGTATCGGCGAGTGCTGCCACGGACAGGGCGGTGAAGCTGAGGCCGGCAGCCAGATCCTTCGCGATCAAGTCACGAGTTTCGCTCAGACTCCCTCCACCACCGGTGCCGAGATAGGAGCTGCCAACCAATGCATCCTCCAGCGCCTCCTCATCGAGCACGGATGCCTCTGGATTGTCGGCGCGTTCACTGGCGTTGGTCTCACCGGGAGGAATCTCCCGACATGCTGCAATGGTGCCCGCAGCGACGGCCAATCCGCCGCGAAATTGTCGCCGTGCAACCATTTGTGTTCCCCCGGACATGTTGAGCGAGGACGGGGGCCTAGCGGGGAAGCAAACGCAGATTTAGCGGCGGCGGAAACGGAAGTACCAGACCTCGTGCTTGAACTTCTTGCGCGCCTTCTGCTCGTATCGCGTCTCGCACCAGCCGCTTGGCCGATTCTGCCAACTTGCTGGAGCTTCAACCACCCACTCGAACTCATCCGTGAATCGCTGCATCACCATCAGCGCATGGCGCAGATAGATCGGGTGATCGGTGCCGAAACGGAACTCGCCGCCTGATTTCAGCTTGTTAGCGATCATTTGCACCGGCCCGTCATTCATCATCCGTCGCTTGGCATGGCGCGCTTTGGGCCATGGGTCAGGGTGCAGTAGATAGGCCATTGTCAAAGCGCCATCGGGTATGCGCCCCAGCACTTCCAGCGCGTCGCCCTGGTGCAGGCGGACGTTGGCTAGCCGGTCGTCCTCAACATGGACCAGCGCCGCGGCAACTCCGTTGAGGAATGGCTCTGCGCCAACAAAGCCGTGATTGGGTAGCAGGTCGGCGCGATAGGCTAGGTGCTCTCCACTACCGAACCCAATCTCGAAGTGGAGTGGGCAGTCTTCGCCAAACAGGCGTTCGGCAGTGACCGGGCCTTCCTTGGGCACAGCAATCTTGGGTAGCAGATTGTCGACCAATCCCTGCTGGCGGGCACGTAGCGGTTTGCCCACCGATCTCCCGTAGAGACGGCTTAAGGTTGTCGGGTCGCCTTCTTTGTATGCGGTCATGAAAGCCGCGCTAATCCGGCAAGGGAGGGCTTGTCCAGAGCGATGAGGCTTGAGAACCCGAGCACTTTGCGGCACCGCGCGTCTCAATGGAACAATTGCAATCCCTGTTCGCCGAACAAGTCCCCATGGTGCAGTTGCTGATCGGCCTCGCCTTGCTCTTTGTTGCTGCGATCCTCGTCAATTACGTGCTCAAGTACGTGATGTTGCGCGCTGCCAAGCCGCTGCTCGATCAACGAACACAGACAACCGACCAGGCGGCGGCGTGGCTGGCCACCGTTGTCCCATTGCTCATCGTCTCTCGCGGGATCGTATTGGTCCCCAATCTGCCTGACGAGCTGACCGTCGTCATTACCAACGTAGCGCAGGCGCTGATCGTGCTTTCGGTCGCGATGGCGATCGTAAAAGCGCTCACATACGCCAACGAGCTTTACGAGCGGCAGCCGCGCTCACGGAATCGCCCGATCAAGGGCTTCGTGCAGGTCATCAAGATCGTTGTCCTGTGCGGCGCGGCGATCATAATGATTTCCGCGTTGATCGACCAGTCGCCGCTGCTGCTGCTATCGGGTCTGGGCGCTATCACCGCCGTTCTCCTTTTGGTCTTCAAGGACACGATCCTGTCCCTGGTTGCTAGCGTCCAGCTCACAACCAACGATATGCTGCGCGTTGGCGACTGGATCGAAATGCCAGGCATGAATGCTGACGGCGATGTGATTGATATCTCGCTGCACACGGTCAAGGTGCAGAATTTCGACAAGACGATCACCTATATTCCGACCCATCGGCTTGTCTCCGATTCCTACCGAAACTGGCGCGGGATGAGCGAAAGTGGTGGGCGGCGCATCAAGCGGTCGGTGCAACTCGATCAGAATTCGGTCCGATTCCTGACCGATAAGGAGGTGGTCGAGCTGGAGAAGTTCCGGATTCTCAAACCTTATCTAACAGCCAAAAAGGATGAGATTACAGAGTGGAACGCCAAAGAGCTGTCAGGAGATGACGCGTTGGTGAACGCGCGGCGGCTTACCAATATTGGCACGCTTCGGGCCTATATTAACGCCTACCTGAAATGGCACCCGCGCATCGGCAACGAGTTTACCCTTCTGGTTCGCCAACTTCCTCCGGGGCCTCTAGGTTTACCGATCGAGCTTTATTGCTTCACTGACACGACCTCATGGGGTGAATATGAGGCGATCCAGGCCGATATCTTCGATCACTTGATTGCAATTGCACCCGAATTCGGCCTTCGACTGTTTCAGGAGCCTAGCGGTATGGATTTCGGTGAGGCTTTTCGCAACAGGTAGCGCGTAAAGAAAAACGCCCGGAGCACGATGCCCCAGGCGTTCTTTCGCAGAAGACTGAACTCTACTGGTATTCTAGTCTCCGGATCGCTTGCAATCCGAAAAAGCCGACTGCCCGTCGCACCTACTGGCGCGGAAGCGAAGCGGGCCGGCTGGTCCCGTTGGATTTAAGCGGCTTCGACTTCCTCATGCGGATCGCGCAGCACGTAGCCGCGGCCCCAGACGGTTTCGATATAGTTTTCGCCGCCGCATGCGTGGCTGAGCTTTTTACGCAGCTTGCAGATGAAGACATCGATGATCTTTAGTTCCGGCTCATCCATCCCGCCATACAGGTGGTTTAGGAACATTTCCTTGGTAAGCGTGGTGCCCTTGCGCAGTGAAAGCAGCTCAAGCATCGCATACTCCTTACCGGTCAGGTGGACTCGTGCGCTGTCGACTTCGACAGTCTTGGCATCGAGGTTTACCGCCAGTTTGCCGGTGCGAATGATCGATTGACTATGGCCCTTAGAGCGGCGCACGACGGCGTGGATGCGAGCCACCAGCTCTTCGCGATGGAAAGGCTTGGTTACGTAGTCGTCGGCTCCGAAACCGAATGAACGAATCTTGCTGTCCATTTCGGCAATGCCGGAAAGGATAAGAACAGGCGTCTGCACCTTGGCGACGCGAAGTTTCTTAAGCACGTCGTATCCGTGCATATCAGGCAGATTCAAGTCGAGCAGGATGATGTCGTAATCATACAGCTTACCGAGATCCAAGCCCTCTTCACCCAGATCGGTCGAATAGACATTGAAGCCCTCTGTAGTAAGCATGAGCTCAATTGCCTTAGCCGTTGTCGGCTCATCCTCAATCAACAGCACTCGCATCGCTGGTTCCCCTAATTTGCCCCAGTGTCGAACAACAACGTCTGACATAAGTCGTTGGCGGTAACCCCTCGCTAAGAGGTGTTGCCAGTTATTAACCACACAACATCTGAATGGAAAAGGTTAACGCGTCGTAAACCGGGCCGACGAAAATTTCCGAGTCATTTACGCAACAGGTGTTTTTGCGTGCTTGAGGGCGTAAGCAAAA
This sequence comes from Pseudomonadota bacterium, assembly GCA_039195235.1. Taxonomy (GTDB): domain Bacteria; phylum Pseudomonadota; class Alphaproteobacteria; order Sphingomonadales; family Sphingomonadaceae; genus Erythrobacter. Next base: position 18,560 of record JBCCVO010000023.1, on the reverse strand, counting down.
AACGAAAGCTATAGACTTTCCATCTTCTTCGCCCGCCGCCGTTGCGCACTCGAGCCAATTCCGATCGCCTCGCGATATTTTGCAACTGTGCGCCGCGCGAGATCGAAACCTTCTTCTTTCAGCATGTCGACCAGCTTCTGATCCGACAACACCTTCTTGGGATCTTCGGAATCAATGAGAGCCCTGATCCGAGCTTTGATTGCTTCAGAGGACACACTTTCGCCGTCGCTTGATCCCACTCCGCTGGTGAAGAAGTACTTCAGCTCAAAGCACCCGCGTTCGCATGACAGGAACTTGTTGCTGGTCACACGACTGACCGTGCTTTCGTGCATCTCAATTTCCTCGGCCACTTCGCGCAGGGTCAGTGGGCGTAGTTCGGACACCCCTTTGCGGAAGAACCCGTCCTGCTGCTTCACGATCTCTGCAGCAGTCTTGAGGATTGTCTTCTGCCTCTGGTCGAGCGCACGGATCAGCCAATGCGCGTCGGCCAGCTTTTCCTTGAGCCATCCCTTGGTCTCGGCATCGGGCTTTCCATCGCTGAGTTCGACATAATAGCTGCGGTTCACCACCAGCCGGGGCAGTGTCGCCTCATTGAGCGAAACATCCCAGCCGCCGGACGCATTGGCTGTCAGCAGGACATCGGGAACGACCGCACTCGCTTTACCCCCCGAAAATGCAAGACCAGGCTTTGGATCGTAGCTGCGCAATTCGCGCAGCATGTCAGCAAAGTCTTCGTCATCCACACTACAAAGTCGTTTCAGCCGGGCGACTTCACCTTGCGCGACCAGTTCCAGGTTATCGATCAGCTTCGCCATGCAGGGATCGTAGCGGTCGACCTCGCGTGCTTGGATCACAAGGCATTCGGCCAGACTGCGTGCACCCACACCGCTGGGGTCGAGCATCTGGACCACGGTCAGGGCATCTTCGGCCTGATCGAGACTTACACCGAGATCATAAGCGATGTCGCGCAGATCCCAGCTTAGATAGCCTGAATCATCAAGCAATCCGACTATGTGGCGGGCGACGAATGCTTCCTTCTCGTTCACTGCGATCGCGCCGACCTGCTCGCTCAAGTGTTCGCCAAGAGAGACCTCAGCAGCGTGCGATGCCTCGATATCGGGAAACTCACCATCACCGCCACCAGCGCTTCCTGATCCCCATTCCGCATCACCTTGCGCGCCGGGACTGGTGGAGCCGTCGCCCGTATCTCGATCGCGATCCAGCGCGCTGTTGTCGATGTCGAACGGGGCTTCGATTTCGCCGGCGCCCTGGGCCATCAGCTGGTCAGACGTAAACTCCTCACGCGGAATGTCATCGGGGTCGCCAGAGGGGCCTGTATCCTCACTGGAAACGGCTCCGGCCTCGAGCAGGGGATTGCTCTCCAGCGCCTCGCCGATAAATGTTTCGATTTCGAGATTGGAAGCGGCCAGCAGCTTAATCGCCTGCTGCAACTGCGGCGTCATCACCAATGACTGTGACTGGCGGAGATCCAGTCTTGGTCCGAGCGCCATTATGCGTCGATCCGGGCTGCTGCCATCATCGGTGCGAAGAGGGTGTCGCAAGCCATACGCCACCAAATACCGGAAATCATAATGTGAAGCTCTCACCGAGATAGAGCCGCCGGACGTTTTCGTCCGCTACCAGCCCTTGCGGAGTGCCGGAAAACAGAACTTGCCCACCATAGATGATGCAGGCGCGATCGACGATATCGAGTGTCTCTCGCACATTGTGGTCTGTAATCAGAACCCCGATCCCGCGGTCTTTAAGATCCTTCACAAGATCGCGAATGTCACTGATCGAGAGCGGATCGATCCCCGCAAACGGCTCGTCAAGCAGCATAATCGAAGGCTTCGCGGCCAGTGCCCTTGCAATCTCACAACGGCGGCGTTCACCGCCTGACAGCGCCATGGCCGGAGAATCGCGCAGCCGCTCCAAACCGAACTCGCCGAGCAACCGCTCGAGTTCGGCGGCGCGGGTGTCACTATCGGGCTCGACCATTTCGAGCACGCAGTTGATGTTTTGCTCGACGGTCATCCCGCGAAAGATGCTGGTTTCTTGCGGCAGATAGCCGAGTCCAAGAATTGCCCTGCGATACATCGGAAGTTTAGTGACATCTTCGCCGTCCATCAGGATGCGTCCGGAATCCGGTCGGACGAGCCCCATGATGGAATAGAAACACGTCGTCTTGCCCGCCCCGTTCGGGCCGAGCAATCCGAGCACCTCGCCCTTCGCAACATGAAGAGAAATATCGGTAAGGACGGCGCGCTTGTCATAGCTCTTAGCGATCGAAATCACTTCAAGACCATTGCCGGGAATTGGATCTTGCCCGTCCACGCCGCCGTTTTCGGTCGCTTCTTCTATGACATCCGGTTGCCTCATGGCGACAGCCTTAGCAGGCCAACCTTAATCGAAAAGGGCGTTTCGCAGGTTCCTAACCGCATTTGGCAGGATTTTTGCTTTCATTCGCTGAAATCAGAGGTTTTGAGCGCCCAGGACGAGAACATCTGGCGTAAGGTGGGCCGCCGCATGTTTAATGGAATGTCGAAGGACACAAGATTTCAGTTTGGTTACCGAGGTTGCAACTTTGTGCGACGTTTGGAATAATGATATGTGGAACGAGAGATTCCGTGAAGGAGAGGGCATGGTCGATATCTTGCAGCAATCCGATGGTGGAGAGACCACCAGGAGTAACGCACACAACTGGCGCAAGGCGATGAGCGATCACGTAGCCTATGCCTTGTTGGTCTATACCGGGCTGCAAATCTTTGTGACAGTTAAAGCTCTGGCGCATGGCTTTCCCTCGATCCTTCCTTATATTGCGCTGGTCATTCTGGTCGCCGGGATAATCCCGGCTTGCCGCTGGTTTGAAAAACGATGGACCGATCTGAGCGACGAAGAAGCTGCAGATATGGCCTATGCGCGGGCGTTTCGTCGGGACACGATCGGACTCTGGCTGCTCGCTATCGGACTCCCATTCCTGCTTACGGGAATCTTCAAGCTGATGTTTGCCGCCTGAGGCTTTGCACGGCTCGCCAGCGTATCGTTGCTCGGGAACATTATACAAAGCAATTTGGTTGATCAGAGCGTGCGATGAAGCGCGTGGCAATGGGGTGCGCGCGTGAGGGTGGTCAGACGAATCGTCTTTCTTTTTGTACTGGCAGTCATGTTTGCCAAGCCAGCATACGCCATCCTGCCGGAGGCACCTGCGTCCAAGGAAGAAGCTGCCCCAAACGACCAATCGACTATTTCTGCGTCACAGGATGCTGGTGATGACCCGCTGATTGCCCAGAGGATCCAGGGCATCTTTGACGAACTCTCCGGCTTCGAGGGCATCGCCGTCGAAGTAAGCGAAGGCGTCGTCACGCTAAGCGGTACACTCGCTGACGCAGATGCAATCGCTCGTGCGGAGAATATTGCCGGTCGGGTCTCAGGCGTTGTTACGGTCGAGAACATGATCGAGCGTAACCTATCGATTGAGCAGAACCTTTCCATAATCGGAAAGATGAGCGAATTGCTCAGCGAGCTTGTATCGGCGCTGCCGCTAATCGCGGTTGCCTTACTGATGGCCTTGGTGATCGGCGCGATCGGTTATGTGATCGCCGGGTTCAGGCCGCTATGGAAGCGCCTCTCACCGAACGCATTCCTGGCCGAGCTGGTTGCCAGTGCCATTCGCTTTGTCTTCGTTATCGGCGGGCTTGTTATCGCGCTCGATATGCTCGGAGCGGGCGCCTTGTTGGGAGCGGTTCTGGGCGGCGCTGGGGTCGTCGGCATCGCACTCGGTTTTGCGATGCGCGACACGATCGAGAATGGAGTGACTACTCTTTCGCGCGCTCGATCGCTTCGATAACGATCTGCTGTGCCTCCGCGCGATCGCCCCATTTGCCGATTCGCACCCACTTCTCGGCTTCCAAATCCTTGTAATGGGTGAAGAAGTGCTCAATCTGCTGGAAAATGATCGAGGGCAGGTCCTTCGTTTCGCCAACATCCGAATAATATGGGAACGTCGTGTCGACCGGCACGCAGATGAGCTTTTCATCCCCCCCGTGCTCATCTTCGAGGTTGAGGACACCGATCGGGCGTGCGCTCACCACGCAGCCTGCCATAAAGGGGGAGCGCGCGATCACCAGTGCATCGAGTGGGTCGCCATCAGGGCTAAGCGTGTGTGGGACAAAGCCGTAATTGGCTGGATAGCGCATAGGCGTATGCAGAATGCGGTCGACGAACAGCGCGCCCGATTCTTTGTCGAACTCGTACTTGACCGGCTCGCCGCCTGTCGGAACTTCGATGATGACGTTTAGATCGTCGGGCGGATTCTTGCCGGTGGGAATCTTGTCGATGCGCATCTGTTTTCTTTCGTTTTGGTGCAAGCCCGACTCTTCCAACCCCACCCAATAGGGTGCCGGTCGGATCATCGAGTGGCTGGGTGGGAGGGTCGGGCTGGACTCTCCCCAGCCGAGAGGCTGGATAAGCAATGCGCCTCTAACGGGTGAAGCGGCGTTGCGAAAGACCTCCCTTGGTCGTAATCGCGCACCTTATGAGCAAGAACACTCCAAAAGCCATTCGCGGCACGCAGGATATCTTTGGTGTCGATGCCGAGGCTTTCGCCTTTGTGGTCGAGACCTTCGAGCGCGTGCGCAAACTGTATCGGTTTCGCCGCGCGGAGTTTCCGGTGTTTGAAAAGACGGAGGTGTTCGCGCGGTCACTAGGCGAGACTACCGATGTCGTGTCGAAAGAGATGTATTCGTTCGCGGATCGCGGTGGGGATTCGCTGACACTGCGCCCAGAGTTCACCGCCGGTATCGCGCGGGCCTACCTGACAAATGGCTGGCAGCAGCACGCCCCGCTGAAGGTTGCGACGCATGGTCCGCTGTTCCGCTATGAGCGCCCGCAAAGGGGGCGCTATCGTCAGTTCCATCAGATCGACGCGGAGATCATCGGTGCGGCGGAACCGCAGGCGGATGTGGAATTGCTCGCGATGGCGGATCAGCTGCTTAAAGAGCTTGGTATCGAGGGCGTGACCCTGCATCTCAACACACTTGGAGACGCAGAAAGCCGCGATGCCTGGCGGGCCGGGTTGATCGAGTATTTTCGTTCGATCGAAGGGCAATTGTCCGAAGATTCGCAAGAGCGGCTGGAAAAGAACCCACTGCGCATACTCGATAGCAAGGATCGCCGTGACCAGCAGTTCCTCGCCGATGCACCGAAAATCGATCAGTTTCTGTCGGATGAAGCGAAGGCGTTCTTCGCAGGCGTAACCAGCGGTTTGGACGCGGCGGGCATTAAATGGGTGCGCGCGGAGAATTTGGTGCGGGGACTCGATTACTATCGCCATACGGCGTTCGAGTTCATCCCCGACGAAGGCTCCGCAGCGGCCAATGCGCTCGGTGCTCAGAGCACTGTGTTAGGCGGAGGGCGCTATGATGGTTTGATGGAAAGCCTTGATGGGCCGGCGACGCCTGCGGTGGGCTGGGCGGCCGGGATCGAGCGGCTGGCTATGTTGGTGGGGGAGCTATCTGCTGAATCCGTGGAATTGGCTGTAATCCCGTTAGATAAGAGCACTGAGCTCAAGGCAATCGAAGTCGCGCAATCGCTGCGATCGAGCCATTTTTGCGTCGAAATTTTTGCTCGAGGAAACATGAAGAAGCGTTTCAATCGCGCTGATCAGGCGGGGGCAAGGGCTGCAATTATCATTGGTGAAGATGAAATCGCATCGGGGCTTTTCCAGTTCAAGGATTTGAAGACTGGGGAGCAGGCAGGACTTACGCTCGATGAGATTGTCGAGAAGGCTTGGGACCTACCCTTTGCCGATGATCTGAAGGAGATGGAGGAGAGGCTTGATACACTTGAAGACGAAGTCAGCGCTCTCGGAGAACAAGATTGACTTCGATCCCCGCCGAACGCCTTGACCAGATCGCCAATCGCTTTGCAGAGCTTGAAGCCCGAATGGCGTCTGGCACGCTCGAGGGTGATGAGTTCGTGCAGGCCTCGCGTAACTATGCCGAGCTTGAACCTGTCGCCAGGATCGCGGGCGAGGTGCGCGCCATGCGCGAGGAAATCGCAGGTCTTGAAGAGATGCTCGCCGACCCGGAAATAAAGGCTATGGCGGAGGAAGAGCTCAGCGAAATCCTCAAGGCACTGCCCGAAAAGGAACGTGCGCTTGCTGTTGCCTTGCTTCCGCGCGATGCGGCTGACAGCAAACCCGCAATGCTTGAAATCCGCGCGGGCACGGGAGGCGACGAAGCGGCGCTGTTCGCTGGCGATCTTTATCGCATGTATGAGCGCTTTGCCGCCGAACAAGGCTGGAAGATCGAGCCGGTTAGCATGAACGCGTCCGAAGTTGGCGGCTTCAAGGAAATCGTTGCCAACATCACCGGGCAGGGTGTCTTTGCAAAAATGAAGTTCGAAAGCGGAGTGCACCGGGTGCAGCGGGTTCCCGTCACTGAAAGCGGGGGCCGCATTCACACTTCAGCGGCGACCGTCGCCGTGCTGCCCGAGCCGGACGAGGTCGATGTGCAGATCGACCAGAGCGACCTCAAGATCGATACCTACCGAGCGAGCGGTGCTGGCGGTCAACACGTTAATACCACTGATTCCGCGGTCCGGATCACGCATTTGCCCACGGGCTTAGTGGTGATGCAGCAGGACGAGCGCAGCCAGATCAAGAACCGCGCAAGGGCGATGCAGGTGCTGCGCGCGCGGCTGTATGAAAAGATGCGTGACGAAGCTCAAGGTGCCGAGGCCGAGGCTCGCAAGGCGATGGTAGGCAGCGGCGATCGTTCCGAACGTATCCGCACATACAATTTTCCGCAGGGTCGCGTGACTGATCACCGTATCGGGTTGACGCTGCATAAGCTCGAAGAAGTACTAGCCGGGCCGGGGTTGGTGGAACTGGTGGACGCCCTGATAACCGAGGACGAAGGCAAACGCCTCGCGGCTCTGTCGGAGTGAAGGTTGCCGAGGCTCTTAGGGAGGCGAGTACGCAACTGGCTGCCACTAGCGATACCGCCCGGCTTGATGCTGAAGTGCTAATGGCGCATGCGCTTGGCGTGTTGCGGTCAGAGATGTTGCTGCGGTGTATGATGGATCCCGTTCCCGCCGCATTCGGTGGCTTTGTAGAGCGCCGCGCTGAGCATGAACCGGTTGCCTACATCACAGGCGAGCAGGAGTTTTACGGACTCAATCTGGCGGTAGCCCCTGGCGCGCTGATCCCGCGCGGAGACAGCGAAACGCTTATTGAAGCGTCGCGCAAGGCCTTTGCGGACCGCGACCCTCCTGAATCGATCCTGGATTTGGGAACTGGGTCCGGTGCATTGCTACTAGCCGCCATGTCCGTCTTTCCCGAAGCGACCGGGTTGGCGACTGATCGTTCGCCTGCTGTAGAGTCTATCGTTCGCCGCAACATTGCACGGCACTGCGAAGGACGGACCGTCTCTTTCGAGTTGGCAGACTGGCATCAACTCGATTGGGCCGACGCACTAGGGTCTTTCGATCTCGTCCTATGCAATCCACCTTATGTCAAAGCCGACGCTGCACTTGATCCTGACGTCAGCGAATACGAACCAGCGGAGGCCTTGTTCGCCGGGCCGGAGGGGCTTGACGACTATCGCGTGCTGATCCCGCAAATGCACAGGCTTTTGAATCTGGAGGGTGTTGCGGTCTTTGAGATCGGAGCCTCACAAGCCGAATCTGTCGCGCAAATCGCCCAAACCGCCGGATTCGCGGTCGAAATCCGTCAGGATCTGGCAAATCGGCCACGCTGTGTGATCCTTCGGTGACGAAAATTCGTGTAGGGCTTGGCAAAACGGCTGCGCGTCGCTACCTCCGAATCAGAGCTGCCGATGAGCACTAAGGGCACATCGCCAGGTCAAGCTCCTAACTTCCGCTCGAATAGACCGCGTGGTCAATGCCCCGGTCCGTGCAGTGCGGGGCGCGCTCATACAGTTTGGGCGCAGGTGCAAGGGGTCCACAGGCCATAGGCGCGATATTGGATCGCGCAGCAGGTCGCGGATGAGGAACACTTTCCTTGAATAACAATCGTAACAATCGTCGCCGCGGTCGCGGCAATCGCAATCAGGGTGGCGGCGGCAACCAGCTAAACCGGATCGACAGTCGCGCGCGGGGTAACGCGCCGCAATTGCTCGACAAGTACAAAAAGCTGGCACAGGACGCTCAGCATAATGGCGATAGGGTGCAGGCGGAATACTACCTGCAGTTCGCCGATCACTATTTCCGCGTCATCGCCGATAACAAGGCACGCCAGGAAGAAGCTCGTGCCAAGCGCAATGAAGAGCGCGATCAGGCAAACGACGATTCGGATGACAACGAGGACGGCGACAATCGCCGGAACGACAATCGTCGCGGTGGCAATCGCCGTTCGCGCGGGCGTCGCGACGAGCAAGAAGTTGCCGAGGGCGAAACCGGAAACGAGGGCGAAGCCATTGAGATCGGTCAGGCGTCGGAGGAAACCGAGGCGCCTAGGCGCCGAGCACGCAAGCCCAAGGACGAGGCAAAGAGTGGCGAAAAAGGCGCAGGCCGCAAACCTCGTCGAAAGCCACGTGAAGACCGCAACGGCGCAGCCGAGGGTGAGAAGGGTGGCGAGATAGATTCGTCGGTTCTGCCGCCTGCGATCGGAGCCGATGGCAGTTCCGACAGCGATGGCGACGACACACTTGAAGCGGTGGGTTGAATAGACGCGTTCGGGCACGTTCACAGACGGTCTGATGCTTGTGCCTGAGCGATTGGAAAAGCTTCTGGCGATGGGCCGCGCTCATCCCGGCTTGAGCGCACTTTTCCTTGGAGCGATTTCTGCAACTGGGTTTCCTCCGTTGCATGCTTGGTGGATCGCGCTTCCTGCGCTGGCGCTGTTCATCGCGCTTATCCATTCCGCCGCTAACTGGCGCGCAGCGGGGTGGCAGGGCTGGCTATTTGGCTGGGCGCATCTGACACTTGCGAACAGCTGGATCGCGACCGCTTTCACACACCAGGCCAAGATGCCCGAGTCCTTGGGCTGGGTGGCTGTGCCGCTGCTTTGTATCTATCTCGCTGTCTATCCGGCATTGGCCACGCTGGCAGCGCATCTGCTCGCTCGGAGTGCTGGATCCCTTGCATTCGGAGCCGTGTTGGCGGCCTCCTGGATCTTTACCGAATGGGTCCGAAGCTGGGCCTTTACCGGCTATCCCTGGCCACCCCTAGGGCTTACGCTGATAGGCGGTTGGGACGAACCCGGGTTCGGCATCTTGCTTCCTTGGCTTGGCACCTATGCCCTTTCTGGCTTCATGGTCATTTTGGCGGCCAGCCTAGTAGGGCTGGCTCAATGGCGAGGGTGGATCGCAGCAGGCGGCGGGCTAGCTGTCACTGCTTTGGCGATGCTTACGCCTCCGCTAGCGAAGCCCGACGAAACCACCATGCGCTATGCTCTGATCCAACCGCTCATCCGGCAAGAGGAGATCAATGATCGCTCCAAGTTTGAAGATCAGTTTGCGCGTATTGCCGAGCTGTCTCGGCCTGGCGGTGAACAATCGCGATTGTTGCTTTGGCCCGAGAGCGCGATCCCTGACTATCTCGAGGATGGCTATCCGCAGCAATACTATACGGGCATGACGGCGGCAGGTGATCCGGCGTTCGCACGGCGCAGGATCGGTGCGATAGTCGGTGATCAGTCGACTCTGCTTACCGGCGTTGTCAATCTCGATATCGGTGAGCGCGAGGACGGTTCCATTGGCGCGGTAAGTGCGCGCAACTCCGTGCTTGGCCTCAACGGCGCCGGCGAAATCAGCGCTCACTACGCCAAGTCACATCTCGTCCCATACGGTGAGTATCTGCCCATGCGCGGGCTGTTGGAGCCGTTGGGCCTTTCAAGACTGGTTGCCGGGACAATCGATTATGAGCCCGGGTTAGGTCCACGAACCCTTGACCTTAGCGAACATGGCCGCGCTGGCATTCAGATCTGCTATGAGATCGTTTTCTCTGGTCAGATAGTCGATCGTGACAAACGACCTGACTACATATTCAATCCGTCGAATGATGGTTGGTTCGGATCATGGGGTCCGCCGCAACATCTTGCGCAGGCGAGGATGCGCGCGATGGAAGAGGGGCTTCCAGTCCTGCGCTCGACTACAACAGGTATCAGTGCGGTTGTTGACGCGAACGGAATTGTGCAAGGTGCGATTGGTTCGGGCGAGGCCGGAAGGCTCGACGGCTTCATTCCCGGCGCGAAGCCGCCGACACTGTTTGCGCGGATCGGTAACGGACTTGCGCTGGCGTGGGCGGCGCTGCTGATATTGGTGGGACTTGGCCTGCCAAGATTGCTTGCGCTGGTCCGCTCACACGGCTAGGGCGGCAGTCACACATAAAGGTTTCCTTATATCTCCTTGGAGACCTCTTATCCGACAAACCAGCCCCGGGGGTCCCGATGCGCAGCGACTATCTGTTCACTTCTGAAAGCGTTTCTGAGGGGCACCCAGATAAGGTATCAGATCAGATTTCCGACGCGATCGTCGACTTGATGCTGGCTAAGGACCCAGAATCGCGCGTTGCTTGCGAAACAATGACGACCACGCAGCGCGTAATCTTGTCGGGCGAAATCCGCTGCGCACCGATGTATGACGAGAACAATGATGAGTGGGCTGTCAATGGTGGTTGGGCACCAGGGGCAAAGGAAGAGATCGAACAAGCCGTTCGTAGCACCGTGCGCGACATTGGTTACGAGCAAGATGGCTTCCACTGGAGAACGCTGACCTTTGAAAACCACCTGCACGGCCAATCCGCGCACATCGCACAGGGCGTCGATGCGGGCGAAGATGGCTCGAACAAGGATGAAGGCGCAGGCGACCAGGGGATCATGTTCGGTTTCGCATGCAACGAAACGCCCGATCTCATGCCCGCGACGCTCGACTACAGCCACAAGATCCTCGAACGTCTCGCGGTTGATCGTCATTCAGGCGCTGCGCCGTTTCTTGAGCCCGACGCCAAGAGCCAGGTGACCCTGCGCTACAAGGACGGAAGGCCAGTCGCCTGCACCGCCGTTGTGGTGAGCACTCAGCATGCCGAAGGGTACGATGAGGGCGATAAGGAAGCCGAGCTGAAGACCTATGTAAAAGGCATCGTCACCGACATTCTACCTGATGGCTTCGTGTCGGACGAAACGGCTTGGCACCTCAACCCGACCGGTAGCTTCGTAATCGGCGGACCCGACGGTGATGCAGGCCTTACCGGTCGCAAGATCATCGTTGACACTTATGGCGGCGCCAGCCCGCATGGCGGCGGCGCCTTTAGCGGCAAGGACCCGACCAAGGTGGATCGCAGCGCCGCTTACATTACCCGCTACCTTGCAAAGAACGTGGTCGCAGCCGGTCTTGCTACCCGCTGCACAATCCAGATCGCCTATGCCATCGGCGTTTCGGAGCCGCTTTCGCTATATGTTGACACGCACGGGACATGCTCTGACGGTGTTGACGATGCAGCCATCGAGGATGCGATCAGCAGCATCGGCAAACTTGGCGGGTTGACCCCACGGGCAATCCGCACGCATCTCGGTCTGAACAGGCCGATTTACCGCAAGAGTGCGGCCTATGGTCACTTTGGTCGCACGGCGGACGGCGACTTTTTCCCCTGGGAACGCACCGATCTGATCGATGATCTCAAGGCAGCTCTCGCCTAATTCGGTGCTAGGGCGTCGGTAATGACGACGCCTGCACAAACCACAACGCTGGCATCCGGCCGGATCATCGAGCTTGACGCTTTACGCGGGCTAGCTGTGATCGGCATCGTCTGGATGAACGTCTATGTCTTCGCGCTACCGGCGCAAGGCTACTACAATCCCGATGCCGCCGCCGTTCACACACCATTTGACAGGTTGGTTTGGGCGATCAGTTTCGTCTTTATCGAGGACAAGTTTCGCACGTTGTTCGCGATGCTGTTTGGTGCTGGATGCATCATTCTGTTCGATAAAGGTGGAGAAAATCCTTGGCGAGCGCATTTCGCTAGAATGGCGGTGTTGTTTGCTATCGGCTTGGCGCACTCCATCCTGTTTGCGAGCAACGACATTTTGCGGGCCTATGCTCTAGCGGGCCTCGCTCTTCCGTTTATCGCTATGCTTTCATCACGGGCCTTGATTGCAGTCGCAGTAGGGCTGGTTGCGGTGCATATTGGCGGTGGGATTATAGCCTTCGGTTCGGGCTTCTATGACTGGTCGCAGGGGCGGCTGCACAGCGACCTGGTTGTGTTTGCGGATAGGAACTTCGGCACCGATCCGGCCGCGATTGAGTTCTCGCTGCAGCAGGGGCGGGAAGGGTTCGAAGAGCGGCTCTTGCGGCGATCAGCAAATGTCCCAGCGCAGATCGCAACCATCAGTAGGTCCGTTCCGATCAATCTCGCCGCCATGGCGATTGGCATCGCGCTATGGCGGGAGCGCATGTTGGCGGCAGAGTGGCGGACATTTCAATTGCAACGCGTCGCTGCTCTGTGTGGAGTGTTTTCGGTCCTGCCACTGCTTTGGCTAGCGGGCTGGGTCGCGGAGCTCGGCTTTCCGGGTATTGTTATCGGCCCTGTTTCGCTGATCGTATCCGCGCCATTCGATACGGCGCTCGGCGTTGCCTATGCGGCGCTCGCGATGGCTCTGTTTACTAGAAGTGGTGCGATCACGCTGCGCCTTGCGGCAGTGGGCAGGCTCTCGCTGACGAACTACCTCATGACCAGCGTTATCCTAAGCGCAGTCTTTGCAAGTTGGGGTTTTGGTCTGTTTGGTCGGGTAAGCCGGGTGGAGGCATTGGTGCTGTGTATCGTTCCTATTGCCGCGATTCTGTTGTGGTCGCCGCTTTGGGTCGCGAACCTTGGGCAAGGGCCCTTCGAACGGCTTTGGCGCACAATATCCAGGCTTCTGAGCTGACATTCACTTGGCGCTTCAGCCGAGTATCGGCCAACATTTTCCAGTTTCGTCGCACGCTTTGCGTCGATCCCAAGTCAGCGCTGGTATAACAACTCGATAGTATTTCCCTGCTAAAGCCATACGCCATGGGTTTATCAGGCAAGAGTCACGAGAGAATCATCGAACTGAATGCGCTGCGCGGGCTGGCCGTGATCGGAATCGTTTGGATAAGCATCTATGGCTTCGCCCTCCCCTCACAGGCTTACTATAACCCGCTTCCCTGGGGCGCCGAGAGCGATATCGACTACACTGTCTGGTGGTTGAGTTTCGTCTTCATTGAAGACAAGTTCAGCACGCTTTTTGCAATGATGTTTGGCGTTGGCATCGCCATCTTGATGGAGCGCGCCAGCAAACGACCGATCCGCAGGCACATCGTGCTAATACTTGTCTTGTTCGCTATCGGTACGGTTCACGGCGTTCTGCTCACCGACAACGATATTCTGCGCCCTTACGCCGTAGCGGGATTGCTACTGCCGGTTTTTATGCGGTTACGCCCGACCTTTCTCGTGGCATTCGCTATCGCGCTAATTGCCATACATGTCGTCGCCGGATCTTTCTTTGCCTTTGCGCAGGGCGAGCAATATTGGGAGATGAACTTCGGGACCAACGCTTTCGGGCTTGAGGTGACATATGCGCGCGGCGAAGAGACCCTCGGCGAGCGCGTTGATCGACGTATAGCCAGACTGCCCAGAACGATGGTGGTTATCCTGTCTGGCATTCCGCTTAATCTAGCGACGATGTTAGTTGGTCTGGCGACATGGAAATCCGGCATGCTCGAAGGCAAATGGAGCACGGCGCGCCTGCTAGCGGCTGCAACTCTGTGTGTGTTCCCAGCCGTTTTCGCGCTGTTCTATTTCGCGTCCCAAGCCAGCGCTTCGGGCTATGCAGGGAAAACAATCGCTGAAAATGCCCTCCTCCTGTCCGTCCCTTTCGATTTGCTGTTGGGCTTCGGCTATGCGGCATTGGCGGTGGCTGTTTTCTCGGCCGCACGTGAGAGCAGGGCTGTTCGCCTCCTTTCAGATACCGGGCGCCTCTCGCTGACCAACTATGTCATGACGAGTGTCATCCTGGCGGCAATCTTTGCAAGCTGGGGGTTTGGGCTGTTCGGCACGGTCAGCCGCAGCCAGGCGCTGCTGATCAGCTTCGTGCCAATAGCGGCGATGCTGATTTGGTCACCGATCTGGGTAAAGCGTGTCGGTTCGGGGCCGTTTGAGCATTTGTCGCGCTTGACGACGGCGAGGCTCGCTTAGCCGTCTTCGCCAAGCATTGGTGAAGGTCGGTCGAGCGCGAGTTCTGCGTCTGAGAACGTGAGCGGGGTGCGTACCCCTGGCATCCCGCCAAGGTCGATGCGCATCCCTCGAGCGGTCACTTGCGGATCGGCGAAGACCTCGTCCAGCCCGTTTATTGGACCAGCGGGGATGCCATACTCGTGACAATCAGCAAGTAATCCAGTTTTGGTCCACTTGGCGGTAGCCGCAGCGATTTCGGCATCGAGGGCTTCGGCATGTTGCACTCGGCTGTCATTATCGATGAAGCGTTTGTCCTGCGCCAAGTCATGCAGGCCTAGCATATCGACAAGCTTCGCGAACAGACGGTCATTCGCTGGCGCAAGGATCACATGGCCATCCTGCACCGGAAACACACCGTATGGAGCAACCTGCGCATGTGCATTGCCCATTCGCGGCGGGTTCTCGCCCGTGCTGAAATGATAGCTCGCTTGATTGGAAAGCAGCCCGACAGAACAATCGAGCAGACTGATATCGACCTGTTGGCCCTTTCCGGTGCGCTCTCGATGAAGCAACGCCGCCTGGATACCGCTTGCCGCCCATACACCGGTCGACAGATCCGAGATCGATATACCCATTTTTACCGGTACACTATCAGGCTCACCGGTGAGCGACATGAACCCGCTCATTCCTTGGATCACGAAGTCGTAGCCTGCCTCATGCGCACGCGGTCCTGTCTGGCCGAACCCAGTAATCGAGCAGTAGACGAGCGCTGGATTGTCAGCTTCCAAAGTCGTGTAATCGAGCCCGAACTTGGCAAGCCCATCAGTCTTGAAGTTCTCGATCACGACATCGGCCTCAAGACACAGACCGCGAACTATCTTTAGGTCAGTCTTCGACCGAAAGTCGGCCACGATCGAGCGCTTTCCGCGATTGCAGGCGTGGTAGTATGCGGCTTCGCGGCGCACCTCGCCGTCCGACCCGATACGCTCGACCCAAGGCGGGCCCCATAGCCGTGTCCCATCCCCCTCCGGGCTTTCTACCTTGATGACGTCTGCGCCAAGATCTGCGAGGATTTGCCCGGCAAAGGGTCCCGCAAGAACACGGGCCAGCTCGAGCACCTTCAGACCTGCTAGCGGCGCGTTCGGATTGCGAGGCTGATCGAGCCACATGGCCGACTATGCCGTTTCCAGGGCAACTTCGTATCGGGCCGTCGTCTTGGCAGCGATCTCATCTGCTGTGGCTCCTTTAGCCAGTTCTATCAGGCGAAAGGAGCTGCTGTGATCGGGGCGGTGGAAGACTCCAAGATTGGTGATGATCATGTCGACCACATTGGTTCCCGTGAGAGGCAGGGTGCATTCGGGAATGAATTTCGGCTCGCCCGTTTTGCTGTTGTGATCCATCACGACGATGATCTTTTTGACGCCGGCGACCAGATCCATCGCGCCGCCCATACCTTTGATCATCTT
The DNA here is from genome assembly GCA_039195235.1 of Pseudomonadota bacterium. Classification (GTDB taxonomy): domain Bacteria; phylum Pseudomonadota; class Alphaproteobacteria; order Sphingomonadales; family Sphingomonadaceae; genus Erythrobacter. The sequence continues at coordinate 2,940 of JBCCVO010000023.1, read as the reverse complement.
CCCCGGAATCATCCAATTGGCGATGTCACCATTCTCAGCAACTTCCATTGCACCAAGAACGGTAAGGTCGATGTGGCCGCCCCGGATCATTGAGAAGCTTGTTGCGCTGTCGAAATAGGCGCTGTGGGGAAGCTCGCTGATCGTCTGCTTGCCAGCGTTGATAAGATCGGGATCGACCTCGTCATCGAATGGAAACGGGCCGATGCCGAGCATCCCGTTTTCGCTCTGCAAGGTGACCTGCATGCCTTGGGGAATGTGATTGGCGACCAGCGTTGGGATGCCAATACCGAGATTGACGTAGTAACCATCTTGTAGCTCACGCGCGGCGCGGGCGGCCATCTGATCCCGGGTCCATCCGGTGGTTTCTTCGGTCATGGGGTCTGCTTTCGGTCAGTGGAAAGGGCAGTCTGTGATGGCGCCGCAATCAGCGCTGGAGGAACGATAAACCAGCCATCGCCGATCAGGAGCTCCAGGCCAAGCGCCGCTTCGGGATTCACGAGGTAGCCAAACAGCTCGTCAAAGTCCTTGCGGATGTCGCCAGCGATTGCGATGATGCAACTGGTCTTAGCAAGGTCGTTGCGTCGAGTTTGTTTCCGGTCACCCGGATATCGCATCAATAACAGCTGGTCCTTCGCTTCCGGATCGAGGCCGGATTGCTTCAGCGCTGCTCTGATCTGGTCTGCGACTGCCGCCGAATTGCTTGAAATCCAGGTGATTTCAATATTTTGATCCCGGAGAGTGGCAAGGCCATGTGCAAATGATGGATCAGCAGTGGCGTCACCACTTGGCGTTATCGCGGCGTCAGCAGGATCGAGGTCGACAACGACCGTTGGCTTGGCGGTATTGCAATCTGCACGCCTGCCATCGAGTGCGGCGGGGTCGCGCAGGATTGCTGAGCGCGGCAGATCACCACTCGGGCTGCTGCCGGCATGTTCACGCGCATATCTGATCAGATCCGCATAAGCGCCGCTGCTGGCAAAATTTGTCATATCGCCATCGATGATGACTTCGCCTGTTGCATCGACTGGAGTTTCCGAGAGTTCGGACAGACGCGTCTCTGCGGCTAGCGATGCTTCCCGTTTCACCTCGGCCCGCTCCTCATCACCCGGCTTTTTGCCATCGGTACTGGTGCGCAACACTGCCCCGCCAGCTATCACTGGAAGTGCGGCTACAACGCATCCTTGGAGCAGGAGTGCTGCACAAAGCAGCCCTATGGTGGAGACTGTACGCACGGAACCTAGTCGTTTGGGTCAAAGCCCTGGATGGTGTCGAGCTCCGTGGTACTATTGGCCCGTTCCATGTCGACACCCTGCCAAATCCGTTTGAGCGCGTCTCTTTCGCTAAGTCCATAGCATTGAGCATAGGCGCGTGCGCCATGGCGAATGGTGTCGACCATCAACATCCCGAACATCTCTGGTTTTTCCAGGCGATCCGGTTGTATCAGACATGTCGCCGGTCCCTTATCTTCGACCCAAATCCGGGCGATCTCGGTGGAGTTGTCGAGGAAGTCGAACCCGTCGATATCAATGGCATTGGGATTGGATTTCTTACCGAACATCACACAGCCTCCCTCTCGCGCGTCGTGCGGAACTCTATCTTTTTGTCGTAGGGTGCTCCTTCGATCATCCGCTGAACGAAGACGCCGGGCAGATGAATGCCATCCGGATCGAGTGCGCCCGCCGGGACAATCTTTTCAACCTCGACCACGCAAATCTTGCCGCAGGTGGCCGCGGGTTGATTGAAATTGCGCGCGGTCTTGCGGAAAATGAGGTTGCCCGTCTCGTCCGCTTTCCATGCCTTAACAATCGCGAGGTCTGCGAAGATGCCGCGCTCAAGAATGTAGTCCTCGCCGCCGAAATGCTTGCTTTCCTTGCCCTCGGCAACCTGTGTGCCAACGCCGGTCTTTGTGTAGAAGCCCGGAATGCCTGCGCCGCCCGCACGCATGCGTTCGGCCAAGGTACCTTGCGGGCAAAATTCGACCTCGAGCTCGCCAGCTAGATACTGCCGCTCGAACTCTTTGTTTTCGCCGACATAGGAGCTGATCATCTTTTTAACCTGCTTGGTGCGGAGCAGCTTGCCAATCCCTTCGTTGTCGATCCCGGCATTGTTACTGGCGAATGTCAATCCGGTAACGCCGCTGTCGCGGATCGCGTCGAGCAACCGCTCGGGGATGCCGCATAGGCCAAAGCCCCCGGCGGCGATCAGCATGTCATCGTGCAGTATTCCTTCGAGCGCCGACTTTGCATCGGGGTAGAGCTTGTTCATGAAATCGTCCTGGTCCTGCGAAGGTCGAGCCGGTGAGAGCTGTTTCGGTTGCCTGATTAATAGGTAGTGCCGTGCGTGTCACCCGTCCCCTGGCGCAGGCGCGGTCATGAGAGGGATTTGCTGCAACGCAAAATCCCTATGAAGGACAAATTGCCTAAATTTTAGGCATTTGCATATTTAGAATGCAGCATATTTGCAAGAAACGGCATAATTCCGCCGAATATTGCATAATAAGTTGATTTCTATGCAACTCAACGTGCGGCTTTCGCACTTGCACAAAAATGATCGGTTTAGCATATCTGAGCGTGCCTTTCAGGCATCCTCTCCCAGACTTTCCAAGCCCGGCCCAGTGCCGGGCTTTTTTCTGACTGGTTTCCGCAACGATTTGCGCTTTCCCGCTAGCTGAGGCGATGTGTGTTTGCATTCACGGGCTTCGCTCCCTAGCTATTTCAGAACGCAAACCTGCGACTCAAATTGCCCAGAGGATTGCCCATGGCTGACGCCGAAGCCGCCGCCCCCAGCCGTACCACGCGCTTACAGGTCGCTCCGGCCCGGCAGGAAGAATCAGGGCAGGGCATCGCCCGCATGCCGCGGTCAGCCTTTCAGGCTTTAGGGATTACCGAAGGCGACGTCGTCGAAATCACCGGCAAACGGTCAACTGCGGCGATCGCTATG
>JBCCVO010000022.1:0-38023 GCA_039195235.1 Pseudomonadota bacterium | reverse complement strand
GAGGTGTCGTGGCCGTTGACCTGCATGTAGTCCAAGCCGTCGGAGATTTCCTCCCAGACATTGTTCGATGCGGTCAGGTCGTCGCGCGACTGGTCGACATAGCCCAGATGCACGGTGTCGCCGATTTCGATGCTGCCACTGTCGGGCGTTTCCTGCCCAGTGATCATCTTGAACAAAGTGGATTTGCCAGCGCCGTTCGGGCCGATCACGCCGACAATCCCACCCGGGGGCAGCATGAAGGAAAGGTCTTCGAACAACAGCTTGTCGCCATAGGCTTTCGAGATGCCCTTGGCCTCGATCACCTTGCCGCCAAGGCGCTCGGGAACCTGAATGACGATCTGCGCCTTGCCCGGCTTGCGGTTGCTTTGCGCGTCTTGCAGCTGTTCAAACTTGCGTACACGAGCCTTTGACTTGGTCTGGCGCGCGGCTGGCGTCTGCTTGATCCATTCGAGTTCGCGAGACAGCGCCTTTTGACGCCCGGATTCCTCGCGGCTTTCCTGTTCCAGACGCTTGGCCTTCTTCTCGAGATAGGTCGAATAATTGCCTTCGTATGGGTAGTAGGAGCCGCGATCCAGTTCGAGGATCCATTCCACCACATTGTCGAGGAAGTAGCGATCGTGGGTGATCATCAGCACCGCTCCTGCATATTCCTTGAGGTGGTTTTCGAGCCATTCCACGGACTCCGCATCAAGGTGGTTGGTCGGCTCGTCCAGCAGCAGGATCGACGGTTTCTGGATCAGCAGTCGGGTGAGTGCGACGCGGCGTTTCTCACCGCCTGACAGATTCTCGACCGACGCATCGGAAGGCGGGCAGCGTAGAGCCTCCATTGCGATCTCAAGCTGGTTGTCGAGCGTCCACCCATCAACCGCATCGATCTTCTCCTGAAGGACACCCATCTCCTCCATCAAGGCGTCGAAATCGGTGTCGTCCTGCGGGTCACCCATTTCGGCCGAGATGGCATTGAAGCGCTCGACCATGACAGCGGTTTCGCCCGCGCCCTCGCGCACGTTCTCGATCACCGTCTTGCTCTCATCAAGCTGCGGTTCCTGTGGCAGGTATCCGACGGTGATATTTTCACCCGGCCATGCTTCGCCGGTGAAGTCGGTGTCGATCCCCGCCATGATCTTGATCAGGGTCGATTTGCCCGCGCCATTCGGGCCGACAATGCCGATCTTCGCTCCTTGGTAGAACTGGAGGTTGATGTTCGAAAGCACCGGTTTGGGGGCACCGGGAAAAGTCTTGGTCATGCCTTTCATGACGAAGGCGTATTGCGCGGCCATCGGGTCGTCCTTTGGATCGAGAGTATGGGAAACTGTTTCTGAAGCGCAGATAGGCGGCGCATCCCAAGAGGGCAAGCATGCGCGGGGCTAGGTCGGTTCGATGAGATAGGCAATCATGAGGCGGCTGAACGAACCAGCAGCGATACGCTTCTCCTAAAGGCGCCCTTAACCTTATCGACCTAACCCCCTTGCAAGGGGGCGCAACGGGTCGATGCAAACGCAGATACTTGGACTATTGACGCCGCTTATGGCGCTGCTTTTCGCGGTGACATTTGCGGTTTTTTGGCGGGCGGGGCGCATGAAGCGTCACGTGCTCGGCTTTGCGATAAGCTATGTGCTGTTCGCATTGGGATTCCTTATCACTCATTTTCTGCCAGCGGATGCATTCTACCTCTTTCACACAACACAAGCGTTCTACAGTCTTGGCACGATTGTATATCTGGTCTCGGTCTGCGAACGCGCCGGGCAGCGGGTGCATCTGGGAAGTCTTGTAGGCGTTTACATTATCAGCGCATTGGTGCTGGCTCTGGCGGTGAGCCTTTCCAGCGATGTCGCTCCACGGCTGATCATCGTCAATGTTGGCTACGGGGCCATGTTTGCCATGGGTTTGACGACGCTCCTTACAGCACGGCGGCGAAGTGTGATCGACATGGCGATCATCGCGGTCGTGGCGTTCCAGGCCATTGATTTCCTGGTCAGACCCAACTTGACCCTGATGTTCGAAAAGACAATTCCCGCAGACGTCTATCGTGACTCCATCTACTATTCCCTGATCGGTCTAGTGCTTGGAGTGAAATCGGTCATCGGCGCGATGGTTCTAATCGGTGCGACCATCGTCGAATGGACTGCTTCTTTGCGTGAAAGCAGTTCGCGCGATGCCCTTACCGGCTTTCAAAACAGGGCTTCGTTTGAGCAAACCATGCGAGACCTTCTCCCTCGTGCGCAGACGGAAAGGCGACCACTCAGCCTGGTCGTGGCCGATATCGATCACTTCAAACAGGTGAACGACATTTGGGGACATCAGGCCGGCGACATGGCGATTTCGGGCTTTGGTGAGCTTGTTGGTAAAATGGTGCGAGGATGCGACACGGCGGGTCGGATTGGTGGGGAGGAGTTCTGCATCGCGGTCTGGAACTGCCAAAACGAACCGGCTGAGCGGTTGGCCGAAAGGATCAGGTTGGCTTTCACAGGTCTCGAACATTCGGCACTCAACGAAGATGTCCGCCTGACTGCCAGTTTCGGCGTAGCTACAGCCCGCGAAGGGGAGACCTATGAGCAACTGTTCGCACGGGCCGATGCAGCGCTCTACCGGGCGAAGTCCAGGGGTCGCAACCGTGTCGAGAATGCCGAACAGCAGCGTCTGGATGATGTGCCGCCCAACCTGAAGCCTGAGCTGATTGAAGTGAAGCGCGCCGCGGCGGCGAATTGATGGTCCGCTGGACACCGGGCAGAGGCACGACCAGCCATCTTGTCACATGAAAACGTTTACGCTCGCACTTGTCGCTCTTTCGCTCCCTGCCGCATTACAGGCTGCTCCCGATCTCGAAGAGGCAGCCGACATGGCGATCTCCGGCGATACGATCGCCTGGGATTTCGTCGAGTGGATCACGACTGAAGTCGGACCGCGCCAGGCCGGGACTGAGGCTCGTGCACGCGATTGGGCGAAGGCGTGGCTACGCAAGCACGAGTTTCAGAATGCTGCAGTATGGACCACGGTTACGGGCATCCTCGCCAATGAAGGGCGCTCGATCCAGACCGGTGAGCCAATTCCAAGAGCGCGCCACCAGTAATGGAAGAGTAAGCCTAGGCGCGGCTTATCCCGGTCAAGGGAGCGGTTCCGCGACCGGGGAACAGACCTGCCATCAACTCCGCAGGATCAAGCCCGAAATGTTCGGCTGTGGCCCCCGCGATTACGTTTTCAAGCGCCACCGTGGGCCTCAGATCCCGCCCTTCATGAAGCGCGCCGTCGCTAAGGCCCGGCCAATCGGCGATTACCTGACCGCCGCGGATCGCGCCGCCCATCACTATCGCCGCGCTGCCGGTGCCATGGTCTGTGCCCTTCGTACCGTTGTATCGCACCGTGCGTCCGAACTCTGTTGCGACCAGAACCAGTGTGTTGCCCCAGGCGCTGCCCATCGCAGTTCGATAGGCTCCGAGGAGTGTATCGAGCCCGCTCGCCTGACGATTGAACACGCCGCGCTGGTTGGCATGGCTGTCCCAACCGCTCAGCTCGATCATGGCGATCCGCGCGCCGTCTTCCTCGCGCATTAATGAAGCGGCCAGTTCGCCTGCGGCCTTGGCATCGCGCAGGTTTCTGAGGCCGTCATCGCTCGCCATTTCTTGCGTCTCGAGCGCGCGCATCCACAAATTGCCAAGCTGCTCGTCGCTCGCATAGAGCCGCGAAACCCGCTCCATAAAGGCGCTGCTCGCCTCGGGCAGAGCGGACGGCGCGTAGCTGGAGGCAGGGGCGGGGCCGCGCAAGGCGAGCGGCATGGTCTGGGCGATGGCCAGCGCTCTTGGCGGCACCCCACTTTCATCGAGTGGCATCAACCCTACAAGTCGATTCAACCAACCGTCGCGTTTGCTATACGGTTCTGCTCCCCCCGTTTCGAGCATGTTCTGCCCGTCGAAATGCGAACGCTCGCGATAGCCGGTGGCAGTGGAGTGAACGAATAGCGCGTCGCCCTGCGAGTAGGCCTTACCGACATGTTGGAACGCTGGATGGATGGCGAAGAAACCTGATGCCTTTTGAGCGTTTTCGTAGTCGCCAAGCGCGTCGGGACGTATTCGGGCAAAATCGGGATCACCAACGGGAGCAAGCGTCGCAAGACCGTCTGCAGCGCCGCGCAGCAAGACCAGCAACAAGTTCTGTGATCCTGTTGCTTGCGCAAACGCCATTCGCGGCGCGGCAAAGCTGCCCGCGCCCAATGCCAGAGAGCCAGCGATCAGCGAGCGACGATCGAGATTGGTCAGCATGCGCATCACCTCCGCATCATTTCTGGCGCGACCAGCAACAGGCCGAGACCTTGCGCACCGCTCTCAGCGCGTGAGAGCCAAAGTCTAGTATTATCGGATAGCGCCCCGGGAAAGGCTGCTTCGGCGCGAGCCATCAGATTTTCGGACGGGGCGTTGCGGGCAATCTGCTCGGCCAGTTCGACTCTACGGTACAGCGCGTCGGGTCCTGCCCAGCTGCCAGCCTTGTCGTCATAGCCAGCCGGTGAGGGTGCACGCCATGGTACTTGTCCAAGTTCGCGCAGGGCACCCGAAACACGCCGCGCGCTGAGTCCTTCGACACCCGTCATGCGCAGAACCGCGATCAGCCATTCATAGGGTTGGCGAAATTTGACCGGCTCTTCGGTCCAGACCTCCGGCGCTTCGATAAGCGTGCGGGAGAGGCTGGCGAGATCACCACCCGTGCGACGGAAATCCGTTTCCAGTCTTGTTACAAGACCCGCCGGCGGGTCGTCTCCAGCAAAGTGCCGCGCCAGCTTGGTCGCGACAAAGCGCGCCGTCGAGGGATGCGTAGCGAGATCATCGATGATGTTAACGGCCTGACTGGGGCCGTTATCGCGATAGATGTTGCCAAGCACTTTGCGCGATCCCGGTTCATGCGCGAGGCGGACAAACGCAGCGCCGGTCGGTTGCAACTCGCTGAAGCGCTCAATGCGCGAAAGACCGGGGATCGTCCAGCCGGTCAGCGCGCGGGCAAACTCGGTCACATCAGTTTGCGAATACCCTCCGTCCACGCCGAGCGTGTGCAGTTCGAGTATCTCGCGTGCCAGATTCTCATTGAGGCCGCGCGGCCCGTTTTGGTTCCGACCCCGACGGCGCTTCTGGAATTGCGAGTTGGGCCCGACCGACTGGAACTGATCGAGATAGAGCAGCATTGCCGGGTGGAGGACCGCAGCCCTGAGCATATCGCTAAACTTGCCGAGCACATATGGCCGGATTGCGCCGAATTCGTGATTGCCGACTTGATGTTGGGTGCCCGGCTTACCGGCTGAGACGCTGAAATGATTGGACCAGAAATGCACCAGCCGCTCGACCATCGGGGCGTCACTGGTAACGGCGATATTCGTGCGCAGCGCAATATCGTGCCGTAATACTTCACCGCCGCGAACATAAGCGCGCTTCACGTCTGTCGGCAGGCCGGTGATCGGGTTACTCGTTCGCATCGATTCCGACATTTCGGACGCGGAGTCTTTTCTGTTGCGACGATTTTCGCGGATCATTTGCAGGATTTTCCCCGCTTCGGAGGATGTGTCCTCGCGATCTTTGAGCGCAATGGGCGATGGATCATAGGCATCGAACTGGCGGAGGAGGGAGCGCATGGGATCGCCAGGGGGTTCTGCGCCCCGCCTGATTCCATAGCCGAACCGATTGAGTGCGACACTCGCTACGCTCGTCTGTGCGCTCATGACCGCGTCCTGCCCATGATGATATTCTGTCCCCGACGATACTGCTCCACGAACGTTAACAAGTCACGTCGCGCTGCGTCGCGAATTGTCGCATTCAGGACAAAGGACGTATGAGCACGGGAAACCCTTCGCGCATGTCAAAAAGGTCGACATCACATGGCGAGTCCTGGACGACCGATTCGGGCCAGATGAAAAAGTGGTCGGGGAGACTGGATTCGAACCAGCGACCCCCTGTACCCAAAACAGGTGCGCTACCAGGCTGCGCCACTCCCCGACACTTTTCCAAATGCATGACTGTCGCCATGCATCATACAGTCTCCACCGCCGGTGGGCCCGGCAGGACTCGAACCCGCGACCTAGCCGTTATGAGCGGCCAGCTCTAACCAACTGAGCTACAGGCCCTAGAGTCAAATGCTCGTTCCAGCGGGAGACCGGTGACGCCCCTACAGCCACGCTTTGACGGAAACAAGCATGGAAATGCTTCAGTATGCGCATTCTAGGTTTGCGCTGCTGCAATGATCTCCGCCACGCTGGTGTTCCGAGCGCCGCGCTTGCCAAGATAAGTGTAAATCTCCGTGAACCAGTCGTAGAGGTTTTCGACGTCGGCAGCGCTCCTGACATATGGTGTATGTCCAGGTGCAAGCGAAGGGCTGTGGAAGGACAGAACAAGCAGCGGCAATCCGGTGTCCAGCGCGATATCTATGCCTCTGATCGCCTCGTCGGCTGTTACACCTTCTGGTGTGAAGGCGATGCGTTCGAGCAGACCGAACTTTGAAAAGGCCGAATAGAAAGTCGGCAAGTGCCGCTGCAATCTTTGTATTGGGATGCCGAGCTGGCGCAGCACGCCCCAATAAGTGCTGGTTACGGGCAATTCGAGCAATGAGCGCTCTTCATCGACCCAATAGGGCCTCAACGGGTGTTTCGAATAATCCGGGCCATGCTGCGCGCTGTAGTCGAACAGCGAGCGCACTGATGTGTCGACCGTGATCCCCGCCTGTTTGAGCAGTTCGGCGGTGTGTTGCCCGAGCCCGTATCGGCCTGCGCGATAGATCTGCGGAGAGGTGCCGAAGGCCTTTTCAATCTGATCGCGCAGCGCGATGAATTTCGCTGCCTCAAGCTCGCGCGGCAGGTTGCCCGCATAGGAATTGAACGCAGTCACTTCTTCATCGAACGGCGGATTTACCCAGGGGTGGAGTTGCACCCCAACTTCGGCCGCTCCGCGTTTTACCGCGTCGCCAATAATCTCGATGGCTTTGGTATCGGTCGCGACGGGCCAGTCGACCAGATAAACCGGGCTCGCGCCAAGTCCTTCGCAAAAGCTCTGAAAACGCGCGATTTCGCCGACATGTTCGAGGCCATAGCCCTCGCTCCGGAACGGACCACCCCAGTCGAACTCCTCTTCGGTATCGACGGTGAGCAGAACGCGCTGGCCGAAGTCTGAAGCGAACCCGGCGGTTGCTTCGCGCGGGGGAGGGGAAAGCATCGAACCGCTTGAAATAGTGCCCGTCTCCCGAGGCCAGTTGTAGTCTTCGACGCCCGGCGGGATCGTCTCGCCCGTCCAGCCTTACCTCAGGCCACGCTTCCTTCGCTTTGGCTACGGAGCGTCGTTTCCCCAGTCAAGAGCGGCAAGAGCAAGGTCACCTGCTCACCTTCATGCGTTAGCGTACCGCCAGCACTGCGGGCCTCGGCCCGTGCCAGTCGCAACGTGAACCCGGCACCGAACAATCCGGCGTTCACAGAGGCTGCGATTGGCTTGGCCTCCGCGGTGAAGATACTTCCTTCCACCATCAACTGTTTGGGCACCTCACAGGTCAACCGGGCCATGCCACGATCGATCGTCAGTGTGGAGGTCAGCGATTCTCCGGAGGCGCATCCGCCGCCAAGTGTGGCGAGCAAGCGCCAGATCATCGCCTCCGCCTCTTCCTGATCAATCGCGACGAGCAACGGTGCCTGATCCGCATAATCCAGCTCGATCCCTGCCATGCGTGGACCAAGCACGGTCGCTAATTGCGAAACCATGCCGGTCGCCAAAGCCGCGAGATCGGTGTCGCCTTTCTCGATTTTCGCCATTCCGGTGTCAAGCCGCGCCAGCCGGTCTAGCTCTTCGAAACCCGCTAGAATATGCGCGGCATCGGCCGCAATCGCGGCGGCGAGGGCGCGATACTCGTGCGGGGCTGGGCCGAACAATTGCTGTTGTATCACCTCGGCATAGCCCTGAACCGCTGTCACCGGGGTACGCAATTCATGCAGCAGCTGTCGGATTCGATCGGCTTCGCGGACTGCCTGTGTGGTGCCAGCTCCCTCGGTTTCGGTCAGACGGCGAAAGCGACCGAAATAGCCGGAAAAATTGCCGTCCTCACTGAAGCGCGGCTGGCCATCGACGACCCAGCCTCCGGCGATGGCTTCTGCTCCGTTCAGCGTCACGGCAGCTTGTTTGATCGGCTGCCGACGGAAGAAGGCGCGTTCGAAAGCGGATTCGCCTTCGGGTGAGCCAAGACGGCGCGGCGCGACAAGCTTTGTCCCGATCAGCATAGCGGCGACTTCGGCTTCGGCCCATTCGATCCGGCCAGCTGCATCCGCGCAAAACCCGAAACTGGCGATGCGGCGCGGTGAAAGCTGAGCGTCCTCGTCCAATGGAAGACGTGGCGAGAGTTCGGCTTCGGAAACCTCATTATCGCGGGTGCGGCGGAACTGAGCTATACGCTCAACCAGCGCGGAAATCTCGCTGCGGCCTGTTTCGTTCGGATCTTCTGGTTGAGTGTCCCCAACGCCGGCCGACACCTGATCGACATCCTTGCTGAGCGATTCGTCAGGATCGGCTTCAAGCACTTCATCGGTTAGATCGAGCGTCGGGGGCGTGTTTTCTTCTTCGTTGACAGTTTCGCTGCGCGGACCGGTAGCGCTTGGCAAAGGGAGGCCGCGATCGTAGACGCCGAGCTGTTCAAGCAGCTGCTCAACATCGACCGGCAGATCGCGGCGCAAGCGCAGGAATCCACGCGCCCGCACCGGCAGTCGCGGGATCAGCACGGCCCAATCCTGGGCTGTCAGATCAGCGCGATTGAGCGCTGCAGAGGCCACTTCGGGCTCGAAATCAGAAAGGTGCGCCGCCAGATCGGCGCTGCGAAAACGCCAACCGCGTTCACGAATCATCGCAGCGCGTTCTTCGGCCGGAATACGCTGCGCCAGCGCGTCCATCCGAAGCCAGGCCGCGGCGATCAGACTGTTGTCGCGTATCTCGCTGGGTCCGTATTTGCGATTGCCGAGAATATCCAGCAACTGCCTGTATTGTGTGCGCACGCTCGCCTCGCTGTCGCCGCGCTGGCGCAGCACAGTAGCAAGGCGATCGTCGAAAAACATTCAGGCTCCAATCAATCGGGTGTAAGCCGAACCAGTGCGCAGGGCGCAACGACTCACACTCCCTGTATCAGGACTTGGCCAATGTCACAGCGTACCACTTCGAGTGCGTTGCAAAGCGGGACAATTGCTGTCAGACATAATATTATTAGCGATGCGTGGTCTTGATCACGCATCTTCTTACATTGTCTTGCTAAAGCGTGACCGATTGGGCTGCGCCATTGAAATCTCATCAGGAGCAAGCGCCACATGGCCAACTTGGACGAAATCGACAAACGTTTGCTGTCAGAATTGCAGGCAGAAGGCCGCGTTACCAATGTGGAGCTGGCCCATCGCGTTGGGCTTACCGCGCCTCCCTGTCTCCGCCGCGTTCGCGGTCTTGAGGAAGACGGGGTCATTCGCGGCTATCATGCCGATCTCGACCCATCGAAGCTGGGATTTGCGATTACGGTTTTCGCGATGGTCAGCCTCAAGAGCCAGGCCGAAAGCGCGCTGCGCGAATTCGAAGAGGCCATGCGTGAACTCGCCGAAGTGCGCGAGGTGCATATGCTGAATGGCGAAATCGACTTCATTCTCAAGATCGTGAGTCAGGACCTTCAGAGTTTTCAGGAGTTCCTGACTGGCAAGCTGACCCCGGCACCCAATGTCGAAAGCGTGAAAACCTCCCTGACAATCCGTACGGCGAAGCATGAACCGGGGGTTCCGCTTTAGCACTCAGAGTTATCGAGAGGGGAGCGCCATGAGTGAGATGTTCGAGGACAGCCCGAACGGTAACGGGGTTGAAAGCCTGGATACCTCGCTCACCGGCAAATGCCTTTGCGGTGCGGTTTCGATCACTTTGAACGCGATGCGGCGCGAAGTGGACGTATGCCACTGCGAAATGTGCCGCCGTAACTATGGAAGCTTCGCCGCCATGGTTGCTGGCGCTGACTTCATCATTTCGGGCGAAGACAGCGTCGGCACCTACAAATCGAGCGACTGGGCTGAGCGCAGCTTTTGCAGCAAATGCGGCAGTGCGCTATGGTATCGCTTTATACCGACAGACTTCTACAGCTTTGCCGCCGGCCATTTCGACCTTCCCGAAGGGTTGCCGATCAAGCAGCAAATCTTTGTCGACGAGAAGCCCGACTGGTACGATCTGGCGCAGGAAAGCCCTATGAAGACAGGGGCTGAAATCATTGCAGAGGCCGAGGCGGCGGGTATAACTTTCGACTGAGCGCAGGTGCATGGGGATTGGAGGAATTGGCCATGATGGATCCTCCACCGACCGATCTGCAGTTGAATTCACCTGCCGTCCTTTCCCCGGTGGACAACGAAGCGGAACTGCATTTGCGTTTGCCGATGGAAGAGCGGGAGGACGGATCTGTCATTATCGATCTCATGCCCCTCGCAGAGCCGCCGCCTGACGAGTGCATCACACCCGAACCCGACCCGTTCAATCCGGAGATCATGGTTTGCCGGAATACAATCCCGTCACAACGGCTGGGTGAGTACCAGGGGCCGACTGAAGAGGAAGAATTCGGCAGCGCGATCCCTCGCGCAGGGGTTCGCCTATCAGACGACGCAACAGCAGAGGCGAACGCAACGCAGACCGGCGTTGGCGGGTTCACGTCGCAAGGTGGAGAAGTGCGAGTGAAGATCGACTTTTGAGTGCTGTGTTGTCCAGGCGCTATGATGGAGAGCGGATATCCGCAAGTGTCGAGGAACAGTTACACCCTCGTCTCATCACTTCGCAGCCGGGAGTATCTGTGCTCTTCATCGCCAGGCAAGACTAACGTAGCCTTGGCCTACCAGTCTTCTTTTACCCAGGCGGCCCGGTACGTGCGACTGATCGGAACCCAGGTGTCCTGATCCAGCGTTAGCTCAATTCGACCGTCATTGATCCGTCGGTCAATCCCCTGGCGACGAGCCAGCCACCAGCTCCGGTGGACCTGCATCCCTTCTATTGGAGAAGTCTCGGCGATGGCATCTTTGAGCCGCATCAGGATGAGCTCGGAACCTTGGTCAGTGATGACTTTGAGATAGTGCCCCTCAGACTTAAGCGCCCACAATTCAGCGGATCGCAATCCGGGCTTTAGTCGTTCCAGCAAAGGAGGCCTTGTATCGACCGGCCGAACCGTTGTGTTCGTCTGGGCCGGCGCTGTTGAAACCGCGTTCGTTAAGAGCGTTCCGATAAGCAGACGCAAGGCCGACAATGCGGCGCTGATTGCGAAGGAATTGACGGCAAAAACGGGCAAATCGGCGATCGGTGAATAGGTGCCGGTAGAATTCACCAGGAAAATGATCGGTACCATCGCGACGGCAAGGGCCGTGGCGAGCAGACCCCACCAAATCAGGGTTTTCTGCGGGCGAAGACCAAAGCCGACAAAAGCACGCTCTATCGTCACGGCGATCACCCCAGCCACAGCGCATAGTCCAAGCCAGAAAGTGAGACGCAGGGTCAGCGAATACTGATAGGAATCGGTCGCGCCGATGATAGCCAGGAAGAGCCCACCGAGAGCCATAGTAATCGCCCAGGACACGATTGGCTTGTCAGCTAGCCCTGTCGTTCGCGCATCGTGAACGGTATTTTCCTGCGGTTCACGCAAAAGAGAAGGCCACTCATTCATATTCGATTGAGGCAATTGATCGCTCCGGCACTTGTCGTTCCACGCAATAGAAAAGGAGACGACACATGACAATTGCAACACGGCTTTTGGGGCTTGCCGCTGCCGCTACAGCCCTCGCACAGCCCCTTGGAGCGCAAAACCGCGAGCCTGCTCCCAAAGCTGTCATTGAGCCAATCCTTGAGCGCTTTGTGTCCGATTACAAGGACGATCCGCTCGCGCAAAACATCACTTTTGGTGTCGAGATTGATGGCATGAGGTGGCATGTCGTCTCACGCATGGCCGATCAAGGCCGGGTCGTTGAACTGAAGGACGGATTCGCCGACCAACCCATACTGTATTTCAAGGCCAGCCGTGAGACCCTCAACCTGTTGGATCAAGGCGTTTGGAACGGCCTGACCGCGATGGGAGCCGCCAGCTCAGCGGATTTAACACCGCTCGATATTCTAACAACTGATGGCTATGAGCGCGGCCCCGATTACGACGCGACCATTCGACCCTTGATCTTCCATTTCTGGACCAGAGGTGCACCCGAAGTTGTCCAGTTCTCTGCAACGAACACCCGCGTAGTTCATGGTGCGCCGGCGATTGGGCTATACTACGACCGAGACTTCCGAAGTGCGGTTTATCACGTTCCACCAGGCCTGGGCCGAGATCAAGCGCCCACGCTCACTGTGCCATTCAAGAGGATGGTGCTCATTATCAGCGGTTCGGGCGAAGGTGTGATGGGTGAGGAGAGCTTCACCATGAAAGAAGGCGAGATGGTGATTTCGCCTCCGAACATCCCGGTGACGTTCTGGAACGCCTCGGACGATGAGCCCTTGTCGTTCGTGTGGCTCATGTGGGGTCCGGGCGCCTGATCCATTTGGCAGAGGATGGAAGAATCGCACCTTAAGTCAGCTGATATCGAGTTTGATTCAGCTGGTGCTCATTCGGGTAATCACTTCAGCTTTCCGGTTCGCTTTTGCCCGTTACAAGACGCGCCTTGAAGCCCGAATCGGCTCACAAGGCCGTGGGCAACCGATTGGGACTAACGGCCAGATCCCCGATTCAGGTTTGCCGTCGTTCAATGGGTCATGAGCCGCCGCTTACCCTTCGCGGTCTTCCAGCCACTGCTCAAGCCACTTGATCGAGTAGTCGCCGTGCAACACGTCGTTCTGGCGGAGCAGTTCCTGATGCAGCGGGATGTTGGTCTTTACCCCTTCCACCACCATCTCTTCCAGCGCCCGGCGCAGACGCATTATGCAGCCTTCACGAGTGCGGCCGTAGACGATCAGCTTGGCGATCATGCTATCGTAATAGGGCGGGATTCTGTAGCCCGCATAGAGCCCTGAATCGACACGCACGTGCAGGCCGCCAGCGGCGTGGTAATATGTCACCTCGCCCGGTGACGGTGCGAAAGTGAAGGGGTCTTCGGCGTTGATCCGACACTCGATTGCGTGGCCCCGAAATTCCAGCTCGTCCTGCGCGACCGAGAGCGGTTTGCCCGCCGCTATGCGGATCTGTTCGCGCACCAGATCGACCCCAGTTATCGCTTCGGTCACGGGGTGTTCGACCTGCAGGCGGGTATTCATCTCGATGAAGTAGAACTCACCGTCTTCCCACAGGAACTCGATCGTGCCCGCGCCGCGATACGACATGTCGCGCATTGCTTTTGAGCAGACCTCGCCCATACGCATGCGCTCTTCGTCGGTGATAACCGGGGAGGGCGCCTCTTCAAGTACCTTTTGGTGACGACGCTGCAACGAGCAATCGCGCTCGCCCAGGTGGATCGCATTACCCTTCCCATCGCCGAAGACTTGAAACTCGATATGGCGCGGATTGCCGAGATATTTCTCGATATAGACCGTCGCATCGCCAAACGCGGCTTTTGCCTCGCTGCCGGCCTGCTGCATCAGCGTCTCGAGCGTGTCCTCGCTCTCGCAGACCTTCATTCCGCGCCCGCCGCCGCCCGATGCCGCCTTGATGATCACCGGGTAGCCGATTTCGGCGGCGATTTTCTTTCCCTCCTCGGGGTCAGAAACCGCACCGTCTGATCCGGGGACCAGTGGGAGGCCAAGCTCGCCAGCGGTCTTCTTCGCCTGCACCTTGTCGCCCATTGTGACGATATGCTCGGGTTTCGGCCCGATCCAAGCGATATCATGCGCTTCGACGATCTCGGCGAATTTGGCGTTTTCCGAGAGGAATCCGTAGCCCGGATGGATCGCGTCGCAGCCCGCGACCTCTGCGGCCGAGATGATTGCAGCGTGGTTGAGATAGCTTTCAGACGCTGCGGGCGGACCGATGCACACCGCATGATCGGCCAGGCGCACATGCATGGCATCGGCGTCAGCGGTGGAATGCACCGCGACTGTCTCGATCCCCATTTCATGCGCCGCACGGTGAATACGCAATGCGATTTCGCCGCGATTGGCGATCAGGATGCGGGTGATGGCCATTGTGCTTAGCTTACGAGATCACGACCAGCGGCTGGTCGAATTCGACCGGCTGGGCGTTCTCGATCAGGATCGCGTCGACTGTGCCGGAGCGATCGGCCTGAATCGGGTTCATTACCTTCATTGCCTCGACGATCAGCAGTGTATCGCCTTCCTTCACGCTGTCGCCGACTTTCACGAAGTTCGCAGCGCCCGGTTCGGGGGCGAGATAAGCAGTGCCTACCATTGGCGACTTCATAGCATCGGCGTGGCTTGCGCCTTCTGCTTCAGCGGATGCCGTTTTTGGAGCAGCAGGAGCCGACGGCGCTGGTGCTGCAGGAGCGGGAACCGCCGGCATCGTGGCCTGCATGGCCGCAACGCCACCGCGCGCAACGCGGATCTTGCGATCGTCATCTTCAACTTCAATTTCGGTAAGCCCGGTTTCGCTAAGGAGTTCGGCGAGCTCACGAACCAAAGCAATATCGATATTCATGCCGGATTTTTTTCCGGCTGCCGGCTTATTGGTAGCCATGCATGCCCCTTATATAATTTTGGTCGTGACTATTCATGCCAATTGCGGCTGGCAAGTGGCAAAGCGCGTGATTCTTGCAGCCAATGAGGAGATTCACACCTCGCCCGACGCAGCAGCTTCCAGTGCGAGACGGTAGGAATCGGCTCCATAGCCTTCCACAGTCTTGGCCGCAGCCATGCCGACGTAGGAGAGGTGACGAAAGGGTTCGCGCGTTTTTGGATCAGATAGGTGAACTTCAATAACCGGAATGGTTATCGCCTTGATCGCATCGAGAAGCGCAATCGAGGTATGGGTATAGGCCGCCGCATTAAGCAGCACTGCCTTAGCACCCTCAGCCTGCGCTTCATGCAGCCAGTCTACCAGCATGCCTTCATGGTTGGTCTGACGCATGTCGATAGTAAGGCCAAGCTCGCGCGCGCGATCCTCAAGCATCCCGGCAATCTCGTCGAGCGTCGTGGAGCCGTAAATCTCCGGCTCGCGCAGGCCGAGCAGGTTCAGGTTTGGACCATTGAGGACGTAGATGGAATTCGCGGCGGCATTGGACATGGCCGCGGCCTCTAGCGTGCATTGGGCCCGCTTGTCGACGTTGCCCCGATGCCCGTTGCAGTTTGAATCCATTTATGCGAACGATTATCAATAACTGTCGGTGGATCACTGATTATGCAACGCGCGATTATCTTTGCCGGATTGATGATCTTTGCGATGGGGCAGACTATCCTCTTCGCCCTGCTTGGTCCCGCTGCGCGCGATATTGGCCTCGCCGAATGGCAGGTCGGAGCGATCATTTCCGCCTCTGCGGTGGTGTTTGTGTTGATCTCACCTTTGTGGGGTAAGCTGGCCGATCGTTGGGGGCGCAAAAATGTGATTGTAGCAGGGCTCGGCTCCTACGCTTTGGCCACAGGCCTGTTCGCGTGGCTGCTTGGTCTAGGGCTTGATGGCGCGATCGGGACCGGCATGGCGTTCGGCTCGATGGTGGCGGCTAGATTGCTCTATGCTCTCGGTTCCGGTGGGATTCAGCCCGCTGCAGTCGCGATGATGGCCGACCTGACCAGCAAGCAAGACCGTTCTGCGGGTGTGGCCGCAGTTGGTGCCGCGTTCGGATTGGGAACTGTGGTTGGGCCAGGTGTCGCCTATGCCTTTGTCGGATTTGGCCTCTTGGTGCCGCTTCTGGTGGCTGCCGGCGCAGCGCTTGCAATATCGGTGCTCGCAGGACTGTTCGTACAGGATCCTGTTCGTATAGAGGGTGAGAGCAATGCCAAGGCCCACAACGACGCTATAAGTCTTCCGGTTCTCTCGCCTTTCCTTGCATTGGCGCTCGGTACCTTCATTGCCATTTCGGCAATCCAGCAGACGACGGCTTTCTATATTCAGGATTTCACTGGCAGCGATGCGATCGAGACCACACGACTGGCCGGAAATGCGTTTGTCGTTCTAGCGCTCGCAATGCTGGTGGTGCAGGGCGGGGTCGTGCAGAAGCTGAAACCGCCTCCGATTACGATGCTCGCTATCGGTTTTCCACTCGCTGCGATTGGTGTAGCAACCATGGCAGTTGCACCGAGCTATTGGGTGATTGTGCTGGGTTTTGGGCTCATGGGCGCCGGATTTGGCTTGGTTCAGCCAGGGATTAGCGCGATCGTTTCGCTTGCAACCGGGGCCGAGGCTCAAGGCAATGCAGCTGGCTATGTTCAGGCGGCGACGGCTGGCGGATTTGTGGTCGGACCGCTAGCGGGAACAGCGATCTATGCGATCTCGCCGACCGCGCCTCTGATCATGGCTTTGCTCTGTTGCGCGGCGTGCTATGCCTTGTTCCTGTGGACCGCCCGATATCGGCTCAGCAAAGCCAACCCATCAGCCTAGCCTATTTGTCGACCCCCTTCACCTTCCCCCACTGACGCGCTGCCGTATATCCCAGATACCCTGTGCCAAACAGTGCATAAAGCGGTTCGGGCAGCGCCCTGAGATATGCCGTCATCCCTTCGCCGATGGCGCGTGCTGTGATGGGATCGAAGGCGGCGATGATTCCCATAGGCACCGAAAACAGGATCAGCGCGTACATCACATAAAGAAAGCTGGGACGCGCACGGCTTGTCCACGGGTCTTTCGATTCGGCCTCTGCAACGATTGCTTGCAGGCGCGCTTCGATCAGGTTCATTTCCTGCGTGCCTTCGAGCTTCATCAGTTCAAGCTTTGCTTTTGCACGCGCTTCCTTGTCTGGGATTACCTTGTCGATGATCGAGGTGATCGGTCCGATAAGAGTTTCGAGAAGGCCCATATTCGTGCTCCAACTGTTGCGTTGGACATGGTATAACCGATATGGTTAGTGTAGGAAAATGACGTTACCTAAAACACCTCACCTGCTTCGGCCAGCAATTGCTTCGCCAGCGCCAGGTGCGGGCGGTCGAGCATATTTCCATTTAGCGCGACCGTTCCCATACCGGGATTGTCGGCAAAGGTCTGAATCACTGCGCGAGCATGCGCGAGCTCGTCCGCACTGGGTGTAAAGGCGATGTTGATCGGAGCGATTTGCGCCGGGTGGATCGCCAGCATTCCACGAAAACCCTGTGCACGGACATGGCGCGCACGGGCTTCCAGTGCTTCGAGATCGCGGAATTCGGGTTGCACCGTCTCGATCGGGGCCACGCCTGCCTTGACCGCGCCAAGCAGGCACAGGCTGCGAGCCATTTCGTAGACATGGCTGTATTCGCCATCGGGGCCGCGCTGCTCTCTGGCGCCGAGTTCGCTCGAAAGATCCTCTGCGCCCCAGCTCATGGCAACCAGTCGCGGTGCTCCGTCATAGGTACCTGTAGTGAACATTGCCGCAGCCGTCTCAGTGACGAGCGCTGCAACCTTGATGGCGCCGACCTCAAGCCCCGCAACTTTCTCTCGCTCTGTCAGTATTGTGTCGAGCGTCTCGACATCATGTCCTCCCGCTGACTTGGGCAGGAAGATACCGCCGGGTGCGGCAGGCACAATTGCGTCGAGATCCTCTTCAGTCCAGCCGCTCGACAGCGGATTGATCCGCACCCAAACACGGCTCCGGTCGGGAGCTTCGCTCAAGGCCTCTGCTACCGTCTTGCGCGCCGAAGCTTTGTTCTCTGGTGTTACCGAGTCTTCGAGGTCCAGCAGCGCGATATCGGCCTCGCTCGCGATCGCCTTGCGCATTTTCTTTGTGCTGTCGCCCGGCGCGAACAGCCAGCTGCGCATGCGGGGAAGAGCGGTCTCTTTAGGTGATGCGGACACGGCGATACTCCTGTTCATGGAGCGCGATTACGAAGGCAGATCGACGGCGTAAAGCCGTTCGCTAAAACGAACCCTCGACCGCTAGGGAGAAGATCGTGCCGAAGCTTCGCGTGCGGTCCTCGGTAACGTCCACCAGTCCGGCTGCGCGATCCTGAAACACGGTGCGTTTGAAGAAATTGCTGCGGTCGATCAAATTGCCGATCGTGGCGCGCAAGGTCAGCCCGGCGACATCCTTGTTCTCGATAAACGCAGACACGAAACCAAAGCTTTCGGTACGCAGCGCAATCTCGTCGAGCCGCACGTTGGGGGCGTTGTCCTCCCAGTTCGCCGATCCGCCAATAGCCCAGGCCGAGCCCGGAAAATCGTGCCTCAGATCGGCTTCGATGTCGACCAGATCGTTCCCCGAAAGCTCGCGCGAGAAACCGAGCAACGGATCGTCCACGGAACTGCCAGCGAACGCAAAGCCAACATCGAGCCGCGTCCCGCGCCAGCCGAGCGGCTCCGACAGTAGCGTCAGATCGCCATCGACGCCGTAGAATTTCGCCGATGGCAGATTGCCCGGTGCCTGTCCGCCGCCCTCAATCGGGATCTGGTCGACGATATCGGTGATGTCTTCATAGAACGGGCGCAGATTGAGTGACCCGAGCGCCCCTAGACCGATACTTGCCTCAAGCTCGAACACCCAGCTTTGCTGAGGGACGAGATTGGCGTTGGTCACATCCTCGCGTTCCTGATCGAGGTCGACCGACGCGATGAAATCAAAGAAGCTCAGCTGGCCGACCTGCCGCTCGATCCGCCCGGAAAGACTGAAGCGATCGCTGGCTTTCCAATCGAGAGAGACGAATCCCTTTGGGCGGACGAAACTGCGGGTCAGGCCAAACTCGCCGCTCTGCTTGATCTGCGAATACTCACCGCCGGCGGAGGCCTGAAATTGCAGGTCCTTGGCGAGCGCGCGGCTGTAGGTCAGGCCGATATCCGCGCGATCTTCCTCCACCCGCGCCGTCGCACCGGGCAATTCGACGGGCTGCAAAACGCCGGTGTCGTCGCGCACTTCGAGTGCCGAAGTAATGTCCAGAAAGTTGCGTACGCCCTCGGCAGCGAACAGCAGATCGCCGCCCAGCGCATCAAAACTGAATTCGGACCGCAGTATGGTCTCGGCCTCGTCAGCGTCGCGGACAAACCTGCTGCCTTGTGCGACGCTGCCATCGGCGAACTCGGTCAGCACCCGGCTCTCGGTCGGGCTGTCTTCGTAGCGATGATAGGCGATCAGTTTGAGCTGCCCGCCTATGACTGCGAACTGGTAATCCGCGCCGAGTTCGAAATTGTATTCGTTCTCCTCAAACCGGAATGTCCGCGAACCTTCGGGCAGGGCACCGAAACCGATCTGATCGGATATCTCCCGCTCTCGAAAAATGAATCCGTTCACTTCACCTGTCAGGTTGAGGACATTCTGATTCGAAGCGACCCGAGTGTATGAGCCTGACAGGCCAATATTGTCGGTGTTGAAGTTGGCCTGTTCGTCCCGCAGGGCGATTAGCTTACCGGCACCGTCGAACACTTGCTCGATTCCTTCATCGCCGCGGCGGTCGGAATCGTTCTCGAGTTCGAGGGTCCACTGATCCTTCTCGCCGCCTCCGGCGATCGCAACGGAGCCATCGAGCAAGCGCGCAGGCGTGCCCATTGATCGAAACTGCGGAGAATAGCGAAACTGGCCGGAAATCTTGCCGGTGTTGCGGGTGACGACATTCAGCACCTGTCCCGTAAGGCCACCAATGTCGAGACTGGCGCCGTCAACCAGTTCGAGCTGCAGAACCTCTTCCGCCGGGATCCGCTGGAGCGCGTCAACCGGGCCATTCGATTTGCCGGAAATGCGGCGGCCATTGACCAGGACGTTGGTGTCCGCCTGACCCAGGCCACGTGCGCCGTCTCCTTCGCGGATTGAAAAACCGGGTACCTGACGTGCCATGTCGAGTGCGCTGCGCGGTGCGAAGCGGGCGAACTCTTCCGGATCGAATGTGCGCCGCGTCGTGGTGTCAGCCGACGGCTCGCCCATCTCCGTCCCGGTGGGCGCCGGCTCCAAATTGTCCTGAGCCGCTGCGGGCACTGCCGCTGGCGCAACCAGCGCGACTGAGAGAAGACATATTCGACGATCCATAAGCCCGCTTGAAACGTGTTCACCCCGCGCAAGTTCCGTGCTGGGCCTTGAATGATCATTGCCGCTTGGCAAGCAGAGTTGCGGATTAATCGACGAATGTTCCACTGGTCGGGACGACTGGATTCGAACCAGCGACCCCCACACCCCCAGTGTGATGCGCTACCAGACTGCGCTACGTCCCGGTTCCAGTGGAGGCGCGCGCTATAGGGCGGGGGGTTCGGGCATGCAAGCGCGATCGGCTTGTGCGCTCGCGAAAGTTCCACATGCGCCTCCGCGCCGCCTGATTGCGGCGGACTTGCATTGCTGCTAACCGCGCCCACTTGAATGAAGAAGGGCGGGAAATAGTGTGGCTTTGTGGTAGTCACTCAATTCGCCTTTTGCGGATCAACACTCGAATTCTGACGGGCATAACCAATCATGTTTGATATTCTTGCCGCCGCTGGGGCTGGCGCTGCCGATGCTCCACCGGCCTGGCTTAACTGGCTCCCCATCCTCGGTATGGTGGTAATCTTCTGGTTCCTCATCATCCGCCCGCAAATGAAGCGGCAAAAGGAACATCAGGAGAAGGTGTCGGGCCTTAAAAAGGGTGACCAGGTGGTCACCGCCGGCGGGCTCGTGGGCAAGGTTGCCAAGGTGGACGACACCTATGTCGAGATCGACATCGCCAAGGATGTGCGCGTAAAAGCGGTGAAACACACGATCGGCGATATCATCCCGCCCGGTGGAACTCCGGCCAACGATTAAGCGCAAACGGGCAAGGCACGATGACGCGTCGAGCGTCAGGGGCTGACCCACCAGACAAGCGGATTGAGATTTAGCGGCAATGCTCGAATTCCCACTTTGGAAGAAGTTTTGGCTGTGGGGCCTGACCCTGATCGCTGTTGTAGCGGCGATGCCTTCGCTGTTCGGAGCGGCTGACATTGACTGGCCTGATGCCCTCCCGTCACCGCAGGTCAATCTGGGGCTGGACCTTGCGGGCGGCAGTCACCTGCTGCTCGAGGCCAATCCTGAGGACGTCCGTATCCAGCGGCTGGAAAACATGGAAGAAGCGGTCCGCTCGGCGATGCGCAACGCCAATCCGCGCATTCGTATCGGTGACGTATCGACTGCTGACAATCAGTTGTCGTTCCTGCTGAACGAAGCAGGCGACGTGGACCGCGCCCGCGGCATTCTTGAGCCGCTTATGCAGGGCACCGGGCTTACGCGCGAATGGGACCTGTCAGTGGTCGATGGCCAGCGCATGGTGCTAGACCCGACGTCAGACGGGGTTGATCAGGCGCTTAACGATGCCATGGAAAGCGCAACAGAGGTTGTCCGGCGCCGTATCGACGAACTCGGCACGCGCGAACCGACGATCATCCGCCAGGGTTCGGAACGGATCGTAGTGCAGGTGCCCGGATTGGAGGATCCCGAAGCGCTGAAGGAGTTGCTGGGCCAGACAGCGCAGCTTGAATTCAAACTGGTCGATTTGAACGCGTTGCCGGAGAACGTTCAGGCTGGAATCGCGCCGCCGGGCAGTGAGATTTTCCCATATGCCGCCGGCACGCTGCGCGAAGGGCAGTTCGAGGCGGTCCGTCGGCTTGGTGGCATTCGCGGGGATAGCCTGACCGGTGCGCAGGCAGGTGTTGATCCGGAGAACAACCGTAATGTCGTCAACATCCAGTTTGATACACAGGGCGGAGCGAAGTTCGCCAAGCTGACCACCGAAAACGTCGACAAACCTTTCGCGATCATCCTTGATGGCGAAGTGCTGTCTGCGCCAAACATCGAATCCCCGATCTTGGGAGGAGCAGCGCAGATCTCCGGCAGTTTCACGCCTGAAAGTGCGAACCAGTTGGCGATCTCGCTGCGGTCCGGCGCGCTGCCGGTGCCGCTGACGGTGATCGAGGAGCGAACCGTAAGCGCAGAGCTTGGGCAGGACTCGATCCAGCGCGGTATGATCGCGATGCTGATCGGCAGTTTTGCGGTCATCGCGCTGATGATCGCGACCTATGGTCGGTTCGGCATTTATGCCACCATCGCACTGTTCTTCAATGTGCTCATTCTGCTTGGTATTATGGCCGGGCTCAACACTACCTTGACGCTGCCAGGCATTGCCGGGTTTGTGCTGACCGTCGGTGCAGCGGTTGATGCGAACGTGCTGATCAACGAGCGTATACGCGAAGAGCGCAAGCGCGGGCGCCGCGTCGTCGCAGCGATCGAGAATGGCTACAAAGAAGCCAGCCGCGCGATCTACGATGCGAACATCACCAACTTCATCGCCGGTGTGCTGCTGTTCCTTTTCGGATCGGGGCCGGTGCGCGGCTTTGCAGTCGTGCTGATCATCGGCCTGTTCACATCCGTGTTCACTGCGCTCACTCTCACCCGGATGTGGGGTGCGGGATGGCTGCGCAAGACACGCCCCAGCGACATCAGTATTTGAGGAGGACGTACCGGTGAAACTGCTCAAACTCGTCCCCGCCGACACCAACATCAAGTTCCTGAAACTCAGGGTGCCGTTCTTTGTATTCAGCCTCTTGCTTATCGTGGCGAGCTGGGCTCTCGTGCTTGTGAACGGCCTCAACTATGGCGTCGATTTCGCTGGCGGGCAAGAAGTCCGTCTGACCTTTGAAGAGCGGGATCAGGCACCGGTGCCAGAACTGCGTGAACTCGTCGCGGGCCTTGGTTATGGCTCGCCCGTGGTGCAGGAATTCGGCGCGCCGAACGTGGTATCGATCCGGGTTCCGCTTCCGGAGAGTGTTGAGGAGACTCCGGGAGCCGCGACCGAGATCGGCAATCAGGTGATCGCATCAATCGGCGAGGAATTCCCCGGCGTTCGCACAGACGGCAACGAAACCGTTTCCGGCAAGGTTGCAGGCGAGTTCCGGCAAGACGCGGTGCTGGCCCTGCTGGCGGCCATGATCGCGGTTGCGATCTACATCTGGATCCGGTTCGAATGGCAGTTCGGTGTAGGCGCGTTGTTCGCGCTGTTCCACGATGTTTCGGTCACGCTTGGCTTGTTTGCACTGACACAGATGGAGTTCAGTCTGCAGATCATCGCCGCGATCCTTGCGATTATCGGCTACTCATTGAACGATACGATCGTCGTCTATGACCGGATCCGTGAGAACCTCAAGAAGTATCGAAAGATGCCGCTGCCTGAGCTGCTCGACGTATCGGTGAACGAGACACTTGCGCGCACCGTCATGACGTCACTGACGCTGCTGGTGGCACTGCTGCCGCTGCTGCTGTTCGGCCCGGCGAGCTTGTTCGGGCTGGTCGCGGCGATCACTGCCGGCCTGTTCATCGGGACCTATTCGAGCGTCTATCTCGCTTCGCCGATCCTGATCTGGTTGGGCGTTACTTCGAACAGCTTCGTGCCGCAGGAAACGGCGGCCGACCGGCAGGAGAAGATCGCCCGCGGCGCGGGTAGGCCAGCCTAGCGCCTAGCGGGCGGCGAGACGCTCAAAATGCGCGGCCAGTTCGGCGGCGTTGTTTTCCCAGCTGAAGCGGTCTGCAAGGGCGGCGACGTCCTCTCGCCCGGGTGGACTGTTGAGCACGGCAGTTATCCCTGCGGAAACCGCCTCTGCGGTGCGTTCTACCAAACGTCCGGCGGTGTCATTCACGATCAGCTCGCCCGCACCGCCCACATCGCTGGTGACGACCGGCGTGCCACAGGCGATCGCCTCGACCCAGGCATTGGCCAGCCCCTCGCTGACGGTCGGCAGTACCATCACATCGGCGGCCGACAGGATCAACGGCAGGACATCGTGATCGACCAGACCGGCGAAATGCACTCTGTCAGCCAAGCCTGAATCGCGCGCGATACCCTTTAATCGGGCTTCGTCATTGCCTTTGCCCACCAGCACCAGTCGCGCTCCAGGAATATCGGACATGGCTGAAATGGCGATGTCCTGACCTTTTCGCTCAATCAGCGCGCCCACACACACCAGCATAGGAGCGTTATCCGGCAGCGCGAAGCCCAGCGCCTTGCCAAGCTGCGTGCGCAATTGTGTGTGGTCGAGCGGGCGGAAACGGTCGCGGTCGAGCCCAGTGTAGTGGATCGTGATTTTCTCGCGATCCATGCCCATCGCGGCCATATCAGTGGCGAGCGCCTCGCTTACGGCCAGCAATCCGTCTGCCTGTTCCGCAGCGTCGAGAATCTGCTCGCGCGCGAAGTCCTGTTCGCCCCAGAAGGAAATGTCGGAACCGCGCGCCTTGATCGACAGCGGCAGGCCCATCGCCCGGGTGACTGTCGCCGCAGCCGGACCATCCGGGAAGAAGAACTGCGCGTCGATCACATCGATCGGTTCCTCGGCATGGATTTGCTCAATCAAAGGGAGAATGGCCTTGGCAATCGCGCCTGCATTACGCTTTGCGCCGACCTTGGGGATCAGGGTGAAACGCGGGCGATACACCGTAATGCCGCCCTCATTCTTCACCAGTTCCAGCTCAGACAACGCGCGATACCGCCCCACCGCAATTGGCGGCAATCCGATCGGATTGATCACGGTTACCCGCCAGTCTCCGCGCGCCGCCAGTTCCTCCAACGAGCGCGCAACAAAACCCCCGAAACGCGGTTTCGCCGCGTTGGGGTAGAGCGTGCTGATGGACAGGACGTGTTTCACGCGGGGCGTTTCTCCTGTGTTTCGGTCAAGTTAGTGTTAGTTGGTTAAGGCGGGCTGACCGGTAAAGGTTACGACTAAAACGACCTAGAGCGGCCTAACAAGCATCGTGGCAACCGCGATCCAGGGTGGATTGTCGACCACCTGCTGCTTCTGCCCAATGCCAGGAGGCAGTAGGCCCATCAGCGTGCCCTTGCGGTCGATCAGACGTCCGAAAGCAAACCTTCCAGCGGGGCGCGGGATAAGACAGTCACGGTTAATTGCTTCGCCTGCCTGCTCGCACTGCAGCTGTCGGAGCCACAAAAGATCGCCGGGTCGGAACTCGCCGACACTCTCGCCGACACTCATGACGATCAGCGGCATGTTATCATCCTGCGTTGCAAGTTCGGTCGGTAACAGTGCCTCACGCGCGTGCTCCAGCGCGTCGACACCGCCAGCGCCCAACTCGGCGACGATCTGAGGCTGCGCACCCTGTTCCGACCGCACCAGCGTCTCCGGATCCACGCCGAGCGCGGCCGCAATCCGGTCCATCCAATTGGTCGAGAGGTTGCGCATGCCTGTCTCAAGCCGTCCGATCGTCTGCGCAGTGGTGGGCGGATCGCACAACTCGGCGAGCTGCGCGAGGGTCATCCCCTTGGCTTTGCGAATGTCGCGAATACGATTGATCATGTGGATAGCTCCCAGTGACTGAACGTTGGTCAAACCATTTTTGAACCAAATTGGCAATTCATACTTTCCTACATCACCTGATGCGATGCAAAGATCGTTACACCATTTCGGTTAGGGAGGACAATTCATGCAACGCAAATTGGTGGAAAAAGAGCTCACGAGCGAAGGTCCGCGTCGGGGAGCGGATGCGAAGGGCAAGCGCAGGACGGTGACCGTGAATGTGGCCGAGTCCCCGCTGTCGTGGCTCCATTCGCGTGGACATCTGGAGGATCGGTTGTTCGATGCAGGTGAGGCTCTGCGTCGTGATTATGAGCGCGCGCAGCTGCCCGCCAATGTGACGATGCGGTGGGATGCGGTGCGCATCAAGACCACCGGCGAGGCTGGACTGTCGTCAACCGAAAAGCAGATTGCGGCCAAGGCACGGTTTGACGGTGCGCTGGCCGAGGCGGGCAAGGGACTGGACGATATCCTATGGCGTGTCGCCTGCGCTGGCGAAGGTCTGCCCGAGGCGGAAAAGGCACTCGGCTGGCCCGCACGCAGCGGCAAGCTGGTGCTCAAGCTCGCGTTGGAGCGGGTCGCCGACTTCTATCGGATTCGATGATTGCTTTGCAAAGTGACAACTTCGCTGAAACGCCCGAAAGCCGAGGATTTCTGCGGGCTTTCGGGCGATTTGGATGGGTGACCGAGTGTCAAGTGTGTCAACTTCGTATGGTTCCTTCCGCGTTCGGCTACTCGGGGCCGGAACCGTAGAAGAACCGCTCTTCGACGATCTTGTCGTCCTTGACCGTGTAGACGCCGACTTCCGACATCTGCGAGCGTTCGCCATCCATCGTAACATCCATGGAATATCGGATCGCGAACTGATCACCGAAAACATAGGGTCCCTCGGTCGTCGAATCGTGCATCTCGGCATTGGATTCCCACCAGGCGTGCTTTTGCAGCAAAGCTTCGCGTCCTTCGACGCGGGCCATCGGGCTATCCTGCTGGGGTTCAAGACTGACGATATCGTCGGACCAGTAGGACTGATAGGCCTTTGTATCGTCCTCGGCGACCGCTCTGGTGAAGTCTTTGGCGAGTTGATCGATCGGCATGTGTTGTCTCCCTCTTGTGCAAGGCGAATTCTGCCTTGGTAATATGGCGAAGTCGCGACGGCTTGTCATTCGCCCGCCGGTAAGGCGGTGCAGTCTGGAACAATCGAGCGCGATCTGGCACGAATGTGTCTCATGAACCGAACGACCCTTCGCTATGGTCTGCTCTACGGCACGGCGCTCGCTTTGGTCGCAATGCTGCTGCAATGGGTCGAGTACCGCTATGTGGTGCTTGGCATGCCAGGCGAAGCGTACGTCGCGGTTGTGGCTTTGGTGTTCGTGGGGATCGGCATCTGGGTGGGGATGCGGCTGACGTCTGCGCCGTCATCGAGACAGTTTGAGCGCAATGAAAAGGCAATCGAGTCGCTCGGCCTCACGCCGCGCGAATGTGAGATACTTGATCAACTCTCTCTGGGCGCAAGCAATAAGGAGATCGCGCGCGAACTGGGCGTTTCGCCGAACACGGTAAAGACGCATATAGCCAACCTCTATCTCAAGCTCGAGGTCAGCGGTCGCGGCAAGGCAGTGGAAGCCGCACGACGGCTTTCGCTAATTCCCTAATTGGTTTCCATCAGGGTGAAATCGCCCAAATCACCCATTTGGGTGATGGTTTCCCACCCGCTGATCCGTGATGTCCGTAGCGGCTTGGCGATAGGAGAAATGCAATGCTGCGATATTCACTGATCTATGGCGGGGTTATCGGCGTCGTCATCATCGCGTTCATGTGTGCCGTGCTGTTGGTGATTGGCACTGACAACCTGGTTGCATCGGAGTTGGCGGGCTATGTCATCATGCTCGCGATACTGTCTCTGGTGTTTGTCGGGATCAAACGATTCCGTGATGTGGAACATGGAGGCGTGATCAAGTTTACCGGCGCTGCGGGAGTTGGTCTGGGCATCGCTGTGGTCTCGGCGGTGTTCTACGCAATCAGCTGGGAGTTCTTTCTCCACGCGACCGATTTTGCGTTCATGGAAACCTATTCAGACAGCCTTCGTGCAGCAGTCGAGGCGGAAAATCTGAGCGAGACGGACAAGGCGGCCAAGCTGGCCGAGATTGATGAGGGACAGGCCATGTATGCCAACCCGATGTTCCGAATACCCATTAGCTTTATCGAGATTTTTCCAGTCGGCGCGGTTGTCGCCCTGTTGTCGGCATTGGTGCTGCGCAATCCGAAAGTGCTGCCTGCGAAGGCGAACCCGCAGGCGTGATCATGATTGATCGAGAGCTGCCCGGACTGATGTTCTCAGTTCGGGTAACACTTCGGCTTCGAACCAGGGGTTTTTTGCAGCCCACAGGCGGACACGCCACGCTGGGTGAGGAAGCGGGAAGAAAGGAGCAAACTCTTCAAAGCGCCGGACGCGTTCGGTCATCGACAGCCTCTTGGTCTGGAGGAGATAGGCGGTCTGAGCATAGGCTCCGATAAGCAATGTCAGACGATTTTCGGGCAGCAGGTCGAGGATAGGTTGGTGCCATTGTGGCGCGCATTCCTTGCGCGGAGGGGCATCGCCGCCGCTGGCCTTGCCGGGATAGCAAAATCCCATCGGCATCAGGGCAATAGTGTCCGGGTCGTAGAAAGCGGGTTTGTCGAGGTCGAGCCACTCGCGAAGGCGATCGCCGCTGTCGTCGTCCCACGGAATGCCGCTCGCATGAACCTTGGTGCCTGGGGCCTGTCCGATCATGAGAATGCGCGATCGCGACGAGAACTGAACAATCGGGCGCGGGCCAAGCGGGAGGTGTTCGGCGCAGATGGTACAGGCCTTGATCTCGCAATGGAGATCGATGGCCCTGGTGTCGCTCACCCTTCCACCTGCTCCGCAATCTCGAGCCAACGCTCTTCCGCTGCATCTTTTTCTACGCGAGCATTCTCCAGCCCCTTAGAGATGGTTGCAAAACGTTGCGGATCCTTATTGAATAGGTCTGGGTCGGCAAGGATCGCTTCGCCCTTCTCGATCGCCGTTTCGAGTTCCTCGATCCGCTGCGGCAGGATCTCGTAGTCGCGCTGGTCTTTGTAGGAGAGCTTGGTCGAGGCTGGCGGCGGAGCTGGTTGCGGAGCGCTGGATCTACGGTCTGGACTTGCCGAGCGCGACTTGCCGACCACCTGCCTGCGACGCTTGGCTTCCCAGTCCTCGTATCCGCCTGCAACGATATCGACCTTGCCAGACCCGTCGAGCCCGAGGGTGACCGTGACCGTGCGGTCGAGAAAGTCGCGATCATGGCTGACGATCAGCACCGTGCCATCGAAATCCGCGATGACTTCTTGCAGCAGGTCGAGCGTTTCGAGGTCGAGATCGTTGGTTGGCTCGTCGAGCACCAGCAGGTTCGCCGTCCGGGCAAACTCCCGTGCAAGCAACAACCGCGAACGCTCGCCGCCCGACAGGATGCCGACCTTGGTATCCACAATCTTGGGA
This sequence comes from Pseudomonadota bacterium, assembly GCA_039195235.1. Classification (GTDB taxonomy): domain Bacteria; phylum Pseudomonadota; class Alphaproteobacteria; order Sphingomonadales; family Sphingomonadaceae; genus Erythrobacter. The sequence goes on along the minus strand of JBCCVO010000022.1, from coordinate 9,255 downwards.
TCGAACAGAAAGTCTTTGAGGTATGCCTGCACATGCTTGCGAGCGCCGCGAACGTCGATCCAGTCGCCACCCTCGGCGAGAATGTCGCGCACGCTTGCGTTCGGCTCCAGCAGCTTGCGTTGCTGGTCGATCATCACCCCTGAAAGCGTCCGGGCATGGGTAATTGTGCCGCTATCGGGCTCCAGCTCCCCGGTGAGCATCTTGAGCAGGGTGGTCTTGCCGGCTCCGTTTGCTCCGACGATGCCGATCCTGTCACCGTTCTGGATGCGCAGAGTAAAGGGCTTGATGATCGCGCGGCCATCATAGGATTTGGAGATGCCTTCCGCGACGATGACGGACTTGGATTTGAACTCCTCGTCATTGGCGAGCTTGAGCTTGGCCGAGCCGCTGCCGGAGATCATCGCCGCCCTCGCGGCGCGCATCTGGTGGAGCTTTTCCAAGCGCCCCTGGTTACGCTTGCGCCGCGCGGTGACGCCGCGTTCGAGCCAATGCGCTTCGATCTTGAGTTTGGCATCGAGCCTTTCCGCGGCGCGGGCTTCCTCGGCATAGACCTGCTCTTCCCATGCCTCGTAGCCGCCAAAGCCTACCTCCTTGCGCCGCATGGTCCCGCGGTCGAGCCAAAGGGTCGCGCGGGTCAGGCGCTTGAGGAAGGTTCGGTCATGGCTGATAGTGATGAACGCGCCTTTGTAGCGGGTCAGCCAGTCTTCCAGCCAGTCAATGGCACCCAGATCGAGGTGGTTGGTCGGCTCGTCAAGCAGCAGCAGATCCGGGTCTTGTGCAAGCGCGCGGGCGATGGCGGCTCGACGCTTCTCGCCACCGCTAGCGGTGGAGGCCTCGCGCGCCATGTCGATGCCGAGCTGGCCGGCGATGGCCTCGACTTCGTGTGCGGCTGGCGCGTTTGCACCGTGGAGGGCGAAGTCCATGAGTGTCGCGTGGCTGGAGAAGTCGGGTTCCTGCTCGAGAAAGACGATGCGTGTGTTCGGTTTCACCCGCCGCATGCCGCGATCTGCCTCGATCCGGTCGTCGATTATTTTCAGCAGCGTCGTCTTGCCCGCACCGTTGCGCCCGATCAGCGCGAGTCGATCGCCGGGAAGGATATGCAGGTCGATCGGTTCGGCGCCTTCATCGGGTTTGGGCCCGCCAAAAAGCCAGCGGCCGCCCTGTTGCAGGCCAAGCCCTTCAAGCGAGAGGATCGGTGGTTGTGCCATCGGATGAGCCACGTAGGGGCTTGCGTGTCAGCCCACAAGGCGGTTCAGTGCGCTGAAAGCTCTGGCGAGGCACTGGAGCATCAAGGAGGGTCATCCATGTTTCGTATTATCGCGACCACGCTTGCGGCAGGCGCGCTTGCCATTCCGGCCACCATCACCGCTGCCGAGATTGAAATCGAAGCCGAAGGCCCGGTGATCGAACTATCTGTCTACGAAAGCGTCACCGCCGAACCCGATATGGCTACTATCGGCGCAGGAGTGACCACGCAGGCACCCACTGCAGTCGAGGCGATGCGCCAGAACGCGGTCGAGATGCGCCGGGTGATCGACCAGATCAAGGCGCTGGGCGTGGATGAAAGGGATATCCAGACCACCGGTATCAATCTCAACCCTCGCTACGACTACAACCGCACCACACAAGAGAATGAGTTTCGCGGTTATCAGGTATCGAACCGGGTAAGTGTCAAACTGCGCGCGATTGAAGAGACGGGTCGTGTGCTCGACGCTTTGGTTGCGACTGGTGCGACGGATCTGTCAGGGCCGCGCTTTTCGATCGAAGACGATACGGCCGCAAAAGAACAGGCTCGCGAAAGAGCCTTCGAACGCGCGACTGATCGAGCAGAGGCCTACGCTGAGTTGCTCGGTTTCGAACAAGTGCGCGTGCTCGAGATAAGCGAGAGTATCCAGGGGCGTGAACCGATCATCGAACAGTCGCTGCGCAGCACGGCGGATGCCGAGTTGGCGGCCGCACCTCCGGTTCAACCCGGCATGGTCAGCACGGGCGTTTCCGTCACGATGAAGTTCGAAGTGATCTCTGGCGAGGACGAAGAGGTGGAAGAAGAGTGAGGCCGATCGCTGAATGTCCCACAACCTCACTATTCACAGCTTGTTCAACGCATATACTCTAGGCATGACACCATCATGAAACGCATTCGCTCTTTCCTCGCCGGTATTCTTGCGGCGCTTTCGCTCGGCCTGATCATGGCCGTACCAGCGAATGCTGGCGGATTTGCGCAAGACCAATCGCGCAGTGATCAGGGTGAGGCGCGAAAGGAGATGCGCGCCGGCAATCAACTTTCGCTGCGCGAAATTGAGCGACGCGTTCTTCCGCGTATGAAGGGCAGCGAGTATCTCGGCCCGGCATACGATTCCACGGCCCGCGCCTATCGCCTGAAGTTTATTAAGGATGGCCGTGTCACCTATGTCGATGTCGATGCACGCACTGGTCGCATCATCAACCGCTCGAGCTAGATCGAAAACAGCACAGGTTTGGACAAAGGGCGGGGGAAATCCGTTGATATGCATGCCGCAGCTTCCTTGACGCGTCGGGCGCAAAAGCGCACCAGACGAGCGGCTCACACGCAGCAGATTGGTGGTTTATGCGCATTCTGATCGTCGAAGACGAACCCACTCTTGGCCAACAGTTGAAATCGACGCTTGAGCAGACGGGTTATGCCGTTGATCTGTCGACCGATGGCGAAGACGGGCACTTCCTCGGTTCGACCGAAGATTACGACGCGGTAATCCTCGATCTCGGCCTACCTGAGATCGATGGGCTTTCGGTACTTGGCATGTGGCGCAAGGAAGGGCGGGACTTTCCGGTCCTTGTCCTGACCGCGCGCGACAGCTGGTCCGACAAGGTTGCAGGGCTGGATGCAGGTGCCGACGACTACCTCGCTAAGCCATTCCAGACCGAAGAGCTGATTGCCCGCTTACGCGCATTGATCCGTCGCGCCTCAGGCAACACTTCGTCCGAGCTGACTGCTGGGCAGGTTCGGCTGGATACACGCTCAGGACGAGTGACGCTGAGTGGGGAGCCGGTCAAGCTGACAGCGCAAGAGTACAAGCTCCTGTCGTACCTTATGCACCACAAAGGCAAAGTCGTAAGCCGGACCGAGCTGATCGAACACATTTACGATCAGGACTTTGATCGTGATTCCAACACGATCGAAGTCTTCGTCACCCGTATCCGCAAGAAACTTGGCGCAGAAGTGATAACAACAATCCGTGGCCTCGGTTACAGCCTCGACGACCCCGCCGACGCACCCCGGGCCTGATACCCCGGGCCAAGCGGCAAACCCGAGCCAGACCGGCGCCGGGACCAAAGCTGCGCATGTCGAGGATCTGACCGAAACGGAAGAAGCCAAACCCGCGCCACTGCGCGGCAGCCTTGCTCGGCGGATGGGCCTGATCGCCGCGGGTTGGATTATCGTCCTGTTGCTCGTTGGAGGGATAGCGCTCGATCGTACGCTCACCAGACAGGTTGAGCAGAATTATGACGAGCAGCTCGAATACATCCTGACCGCGATGATCGCGTCGGCAGAGATCATGCCCGGCGGCGAGGTCAGTTTTAACCGGGCGCTTGGCGATCAACGTTTTCTCGAACCCAATAGCGGCCTCTACTACCAAATCGACGGCAGCGATGTGGAGCCCTGGCCTTCGCGCAGTCTGTGGGATCGCACTCTTGAGCTTCACGGGACAGTCGGCGATGCAAACAGCTTCGACAGCGAACCCTATTTCTACAACTCTGAGCAGTTTGCAGGCGAACCGCTAAGGATCGTCCAGCGCACCGTGATTCTGCCGGGCAGCGAGACGCGCTGGACCTTCGCCGTGGCATCGACGACCGCTGAAATGGATGCGCAACTTCAGAGAGTCCGGTCGATCCTGATCTGGAGTTTCGCGGTTCTCGGACTGGGCCTGCTAGTGATGGCGCTGCTGCAAATCCGATATGGATTGTCACCCTTGCGACGGGTCCGGGCCGCAATCCAGAAGCTGCGTACTACCGGAGCAAACCGCATCACCGAACCGCTGCCGACTGAAGTACAACCGCTGGTTGAAGAACTGAACGGGCTGCTCGACCATTCCGAACGTCAGGCTGAGGAAGCACGAATGCATGCCGGCAACCTCGCCCATGCGCTCAAGACGCCCCTCACTGTGTTGACCAATGCCGCGACCGCGCGTGATCCCGACCTCAACCAAGCGGTCTTCCGTGAGACTCGGACGATGCAGCGTCATGTCGACCACCACCTTGCCCGAGCTCGCGCAGTGGGTCGTCGTGCTGTCGGTCATGCTCGTACAAATGTGCGCGAGAGCGCCGAAGCTGTGCAGCGAGCGGTGGAGCGGCTCTATCCGAATGGTCGGCTCGACATTGCTGGCAGCAAGGAGGCTATTGTGGCCGTCGAGCGTCAGGATCTCGACGAGATTCTCGGTAACCTGATCGAGAACGCGGCGAAGTATGGCGGTGGAAGCGTGTTCGTGACCGTCGATAACGATCCCGGTAGTAAGCAATGCGAAATCTGGATCGAAGATGACGGCACCGGGATTCCTGAGGAAGAACGCATCCGCATCTTCGATCGCGGCGCGCGGCTCGATACAGGCAAGCCTGGCACCGGGCTCGGTCTGGCTATCGTGCGCGATGTAGCGGAGATTTACGACGGCAGCGTCTCTATTGGTGAGAGCGAGGATCTGGGCGGGTTGCTGGTTGAGTTGAGCCTGCCGAGGGCTTGAGCGGCACTTATTCGCGATTGCGCGAAGGGTTGGTCGGTGAACGTCGTTATAGGGGTGATTGATCAGTCCGAAAGACACGCAAACGGGGCCATTTGCGCGGAAAAATGACGACCACCGCTGAGCACAGCTCTGATGGCCTAACTGGCGAGGCACGGCTTGTCGCGCGGATCGCAGACCGTGACGAGGCTGCATTCCGTGCGGTCATTGGAGAGCACGCGCGGCTGCTTCACCGGATCGCCTATCGAATGATGGGCGATGCCCACGAGGCCGAGGATATTGCGCAGGAAGCAATGTTAAGACTGTGGGACCATGCGCCGCGTTTGAGCGCGAGAGGTGGAAGTGCTGGGGTACGGCTTGCGCCCTGGCTTAAACGCGTCGCCATCAATCTCGCGATCGATCGGCTGCGGGTTACCAAGCGCAGTTCGGACAGCGAAGTGCCTGACCGCGCCGATGAAGCGCCGCTGGCCGATGCACAGATCGAAGCCGATGAGCAGGGCGCGGCGGCGCGCTCTTTAATCGCGAAGCTGCCCGACCGTCAGCGCGCTGCGATCGTGCTGACCTATTATGAAGAGCTGTCGAATGCCGATGCCGCAGATGCGCTCGATATGAACATCAAGGCATTTGAGTCGCTGCTGCGACGGGCAAGAGTGGCACTGCGCAAGGCCTTTGGTGAGCGCGAAGCAGAAGGGGAGCGGTATGGACGACCATAAACCAATCACATCCGATAGCGCTCTCGCAAAGTCACTCGACAGCTACAAAGTGCCCGATTTGCCGTACGGTTTCGCCGACCGCGTGATTGCCAAGACGCAGGATCGCGCAGAGCTCCTTCCGGAGTTGCGGAATGCCAGTGGCATAAAACGTTGGCGTACAACGCGTCGGCTCGCCTTCGGTACGCTGGCAGCGGGAGCTCTCGCGACTGCAGCTGCTGCGACGGGAGCGCTTGATAACCTTCCAATCACCCTGCCTTCGGCTGAGAAGGTTTGGGCGACGATTACAGGTCAGGATGAGCCCCCTGAACCCGCCGCGCCTGCGGCAGGCACGTCCGGCCCCGCGTTTATCCCGCAAGTCAGCGAACCTGTGGTAATTGAAGGCCCGATCGATACTCCAGAGGAGCTCGAAGAAGCGTTTCGGCGGATCGACCAGGTCCGTTCCAACCGTCAGGAAGCTCGGCGCAACCGGATCGATCGTCGGATCGATAGTGTAATCGAGCGACGCCGCGAACAAGGCTTGCCCGCGCCCACGCCCGAACAGGAATCGCGCCTTCGCGAAGGAATTGATCAGTTCCGCGCGCGGCGCGATAGCCGGGTTGGCGAACGGCTCGAAGGGCGGCGCGAGGAGATGCGGCAAAGCGTCGATAGCGGTGAGGAACTATCGCGCGAAGACTTCATCCGTCAGCAGAGGGAGGTCATCGAACGACCCGGCATGCGCGATCGGAGAGAACGGCTGCGACAATTGCCGCCCGACGAACGACGCGAACGGTTGCGCCAGTTCCGCGAGCGCCGAATGCAGCGCCTCGAACAGCTTCAAGCAGAAGGAACAACCGGCAACGATGCTCAGCCTGAGAAGGCTGCGCCCGAACAGGCTGAAACTCCTGAAATACCGACTGAACCAGAAGGTGGCGAATAACTTTTTTGCAAAAGTGCGAAGGGTAGATGTCATTGACCCGTTTTAGTGAATGTCACCGCCCCGAAATGGTGGACTTGGGATCGGATCGACCCCGTAGAATCGACATTCGCAAGAACGAGGACGAACAAATGAAAACGCCCCTGATACTCGCTGCGATCGCAGCTCTCACCATCACTCCTGCAGCCATGGCGCAGGAGCAGGTCCGCACCAAGACCTTCGAAGGACCCAACGGCACGGCCACGCAGACGACCACGGTCGATCGCGAAGCGGGAACCTTCAATCGCGACCGCGAAGTGACCAACACCAACACTGGCAACACCGCGTCGAGCAATCTCAACCGTCAGCGCACCGAAACTGGATCGACTGTCAGTCGCACGCAAACCGGGCCTCAGGCCAATTCCCGCAGTCTTAGCGGCGAGCGAGTCCGGAGCGATAATGGTTCCACGTTTGAAGGCACCGCCATCGGCCGGCGCGGCAACGAGTTCGGCCTTTCCGGCAGCCGCAGTCGCGATGGACAGGGCAACTCAAGCGCCAGTCAGCGCGTCACCAACTCTGGGGGCGATACGGTCTACTCCCGCGACCGGACGACCACACGCAGCAATGGTCAGGTCAATCGCAACGTAAACAGAACGCGCAAACAGGGTTTCAAGCCGCGTCGCGGCAATAGCCGCTCACCGCGCTAACGATCACACAGGAACCGGCAGGCCACTGGCCCCAAAAACTATAACCTGCCGGCTACAGCCGCTGCCGATGGTGGATCGGCGCGGAATCTCTCGAGGGCACACGGTCCCGACCAACCCGTGTGCCCTCGTTTTTGATTCTGAATGACCTAGACTTGTCGCGCCCGTTCATGATGCCGGATCACTTCGTCGATAATGAAGCGCAGGAACTTTTCGCTGAATTCCGGATCGAGGTCCGCCTCTTCCGAAAGCTTGCGTAGTCGTTCAATCTGGCGTTGTTCGCGAGCGGGATCCGCTGGAGGAAGGGTGACCTTCGCCTTATACTCACCTACCGCCTGCGTGATGCGAAAACGCTCTGCGAGCATGTGAATGATTGCCGCATCGATATTGTCGATGCTCTTGCGAAAGCCTGCCAGAACTGTGTCTGGCGGTGAGGTGGGTTGCATGGAATCCGTCATTTGTGCCGAAGCTAGCAACAATTCAGCGCTTGCCAAGCGCGCGGACCTCCCCTTAATGCCGCAAAATTATGAGTGCCGACGTCGTACCCTTGCCGCGCCAGCGGCCGACACTCGATCCGATGTTGTCGCTGACCGCAAGTGGCATGAACTCGGTCAACACCGTCATTCTAGATCGGATGCAGAGTGAGATTCCGCTCATTCCGCGACTTGCTGGCCACCTGATTTCAGGCGGCGGTAAGCGGTTGCGCCCGATGCTGACGCTCGCTGGAGCTGAGCTGATCGGCTATCAGGGTACACGACATCATAAGCTCGCTGCGGCTGTTGAGTTTATCCATACGGCAACTCTGCTGCACGATGACGTGGTCGACGGCAGCGAGCTAAGGCGCGGCAAGGCGGCGGCCAATATCATCTTCGGCAACCCCGCGACGGTGCTTGTTGGCGACTTCCTGTTCAGCCGCGCATTTGAGCTGATGACCGAGGATGGCAGTCTGAAAGTGCTCAAGATTCTGAGCCATGCCAGCGCCGTCATTGCCGAAGGCGAAGTGAACCAGCTCACTGCTCAACGCCAGATCGAGACCAGCGAAGAACGCTACCTCCACATTATCGGTGCGAAGACGGCTGCGCTGTTCGCGGCCGCCAGCCAGATCAGCGCGGTTGTGGCTGAATGCAGTGAGGAGCAGGAACGCGCTCTTGAAGATTATGGCCGCAATCTCGGCGTGGCCTTCCAGCTTGTCGACGATGCTATCGACTACGATTCCGATGCGGCAGAGATGGGAAAAGACCAGGGCGATGATTTTCGTGAAGGCAAGATGACCTTGCCGGTAATCCTTGCCTATGCGCGCGGTGGTGAGGTCGAGCGTGACTTCTGGAAGGCTGCGATTCTGGGTCACAAGACTTCGGATGAAGACCTTACCGAAGCAATTCGCCTGATCGACAAGCACAACGCACTCGAAGACACTCGCGAACGCGCGCGGCACTTTGCCCAGCGTGCGATCGATGCGATTTCGATCTTTCCCGATGGCAAAGTGCGCGCAGCGATGGCCGAAGCCGCACAATTCGCTGTCGCCCGAGGATATTGAGCGACTCGCTCCCCATCCACGCTGTTCTGCCAGAAGTGCGCACTGCGCTGGCCAGTGGTGGCGCGGCTGTCCTGATCGCACCTCCGGGGGCGGGCAAGACTACCGCTGTTGCGCCTGTTTTGCTGGCCGAAGAATGGTGTGCTGGCCAGATAATCCTCACCGGTCCGCGTCGGGTCGCGGTCCGGGCGGCCGCCGAACGGATGGCGGAACTGCTTGGAGAGCGGGCAGGGGACACCGTGGGCTACATGACCCGACTCGACAGCAAGGTCTCGGCCAAGACACGTATTCTGGTCGTGACCGAGGCGATTCTCGTCAATCGGCTGATCGACGACCCGGAATTGCCGGGAGTCTCGGTAGTGCTGTTTGACGAGGCGCATGAACGGCACCTCGACAGCGATCTGGGTCTCGCTCTGGCTTTGGAGACGCGCAGCGTCCTGCGAGAGGACCTGCGGGTGCTTGTCATGTCAGCGACGATTGATGGCGCGCGCTTTGCCCGTCTGCTGGGTGACGATGCACCGGTAATAGAGAGCGAGGGACGCAGCTTTCCGCTTGATATTAGGTGGCTCGGCAGTGATCCGACGTCAAGAATTGAAGATCAGGTTACGGCAGGAGTGATGGCGGCTTGGCGCGAGACAGAAGGGGATATTCTCGCTTTTCTGCCAGGCGTGGGTGAGATCGAACGCACCCGTGAGCGGCT
>JBCCVO010000021.1:0-39864 GCA_039195235.1 Pseudomonadota bacterium | reverse complement strand
GGCAAGCACTTCACCTGCCATCGCCTTGAGCATGTACAGCACGTGATGCGCCCCCAATTAACCCTTTCATTGGTGATAATACAGAAAGATAAACAAGTAACTGCTGGCTTTAAAAACCACGCCAAATCTCAGTCTTGCAGGGCGCAGCCGATTGTCCAGGCCGGTGTCTTCCACGTCTGTCCAATTGCCTGTAAATACCGAGAATGCATCTGTTCGAGACCCTAATTGTGCTGCACGTTGTTGCTGGAGCGACAGGGCTTATTGCAGTCTGGGTGCCGATCCTGACGCGTAAAGGGGCGAAAGCGCATCGCAAATGGGGCCGTATCGCCTGCTATGGCTTTATGGTCGCAGGCGCTCTCGCGGTCGCAATGGCGCTGCTATCGCTTTATGGTTCAGAAGAACGCATCCCGTCGGTTACAGATCGCAGGCTGTTTGCCGGACTGTTCGGCTGGATGATGCTGTATCTCGGCCTGCTGACCATTGGCTTTGCGGATTATGGCCTCGCAGTTGTGAAGCATGGGCGAAAGCGAACAGCATTGCGAGGTTTTAGATATCAGGCCGTGATGGCTTCTGTGGTTGTGTCGGCATTGTGGTGCGGGTGGTATGGCTTTATCATCGGCGAGGTTCTGATGGTGGCGGTCGCCGTAATCGGCTTGGTTGCGATGACTTTGCAACAGCTCTTTATCTGGCGGGCTCGTTCTACCTCGCCGACGGCCTATGTAGGAGAGCATTTCCGCGCGCTGCTTGGCATGGGCATTTCGGCCTACACCGCGTTCCTATCGGTAGGGCTAATCCGCTGGGTGCCGGAGGAAGTGTTTAATCCGATGATCTGGGCGGGGCCGAGCGTGATCGGAGTCGGGCTTATCATCTACTTCACGCTTCAGACCAACCAAAAGCGCCGTGCCCGATCGGCTCGTACCGAAACGATTACGTCTGGCCCCACATCCGAAGCAGGTTAGCCACCGACTTATCAAGCGTTAGCAGCTCGGCAGACTGCGGTGGCAGCGACTGCCGCAGGGTGGCGCGCAGGTTTTCGAGATCAAACAGCAGTTCGCGCTGTGTAGCGTCAGCGATCAGGCTCTCGATCCACCCGACGCATACAATCCGCTCTCCCCCGCTCACCGGACGGACTTCATGAATACTGGAGGCCGGGTAGAGCACCAACTCGCCTGCTTCGCCCTTTACCCGCTGGGTCATGCCCGCTGCATGGATGACCAACTCGCCGCCATCATAGTCCTTTGGTGGGGTGAGGAAGAGCGTGAACGCAAGATCGGTGCGCAAGCGTGCCTCGCCCGTGCCCATGAGAGCGTTATCGACATGCGGGCCATAGCGTCCGCCATCGGTAGTCTTGCTTATCATCAGATTGCTGAACCGCTTTGGGCGCGCGGCCGCCTTTACAACAGGGTTGCCTGAGATGATCTTGCTTAGCTGATTGCATAGCCGTTTCCCGGTATCGTCGCTGAGCACAGCCTGCTCGTTACGCTTGACCTGCTTGGCCACAGTGCCAGCCGTTGCCCTACCATCGCGCCACGAGAGCTCAGCGACGCCGGCACGCAGCCTATCAATCTGAACGTTGTCCTCTATGGCAGCAATCGTCAGGATCATGGTGTCTCCAAGTTGATCATGCAGCGCCTGAATCTCCGCAGGAAGAACCGCCTATCGTCGTAGGCCGCACAATGAAAGTGATCTGATCCAGGTCGTCGGCTGATATCGCGATTGACCCCATAACTGAGAGAATAGGGTCAGTCGGCGCGGGCAATGCCCCTCGCAAGCAATTCGTTCACGCCCTTCGCCACACCTGCGGGCGAACGCGTACCATCGCGCCGCTCATGCTCGTCGCCCCATACGACGTAGCGCAAACCGACGAACACGTTCATCCCCATAATTGCCCAAGCTTCCAACTCGCCAAGCCCTTCGCGAAATTCACCGCTCTCGACACCGGTGGCCAAACGCTTCTCGATGCGCCCTGCAATCGTTTCATAGTGATTGCGATAGCTGGCCGGATCGACAAACTCAGCCTCGTCGATGATACGGTAGATTTCCTTGTGCTCTCGCGCGAATTCCAGAAACGCAGCCAGCGCCGCTTCCTCAATTTCAAGCGCGCTCATATCGTCGGCTAAAGCTGAGCGGGCACTGCGGCGAACATTACCGCTCATGTCGGCGACGAGCGCGCGGAACAGGGCGTCCTTGCTGTCGAAATAGGTGTAGAAACTGCCTAGGGCGACCCCAGCGCGGAGAGTAATCGAGCTGACCGAGGCTTCGTGAAAGCCCTTTTCACCGAATTCGATAGCAGAGGCATCAAGCAGCTTACGCAGGGTACGCCGCCCCCTCTCGGTCCTCGGCTCCTTAGCCGAATGCACCGCCGAATCTGCGATTCTCGTTTCGCTGCCCAAAGGCTTGTCCATGCCGTATTCCCTCGACCGCTGCCTAGGACGTGCTGAGAGCTTACACAAGTCCAAACTTGAAAGTTGGTTCAACTTTCAATATTGAGGTCGAAATAAAAAGGTTTGGAGAGGAACCAATCATGAAAAATGTGCTTTGCAGCCGTGCGCTGCTGCTGGCTGGGTGCGCGGGATTCGCTGTGTTTTCGACACCAGCGCTGGCCCAGGATGAGCCAGTGGCTGAAGATGGCGTGACCGAAGACAATGCGGCGCAACCGACATATGACATGGAAATGGTCGTCACCGCCCGGCGGCGCGAGGAACGTCTTGTCGATGTTCCCCTTTCCATAACGGCAATCACCGGCGACGCGTTGGAGCAGCAGGGAATTCTGGAGCTGACGCAGGTAGCACAACAGGTGCCAAACATTACGCTAGAGGTAAGCCGCGGTACTAACACAACTCTCACCGCCTTTATTCGCGGTGTCGGTCAGCAAGATCCTGTTGCGGGCTTTGAAGCGGGCGTCGGCCTCTATATTGACGATGTGTATCTCAACCGGCCGCAGGCCGCTGTGCTCGATATCTACGACGTCGAGCGGATCGAAGTGCTGCGCGGACCGCAGGGTACGCTCTATGGCCGCAACACGATCGGTGGCGCGATCAAGTATGTGACCGCTGCGCTACCCGACGACACCAGCGTGTCCATCCGCGGCACGTATGGGTCGTTCGACCAGGCCGACCTGATCGTCAGCGCCTCAAGTCCGGTATCCGACAATCTGAAGATCGGCGCGAGCGGCGCGCGGCTTTCGCGCGGCGGGTTTGGTGACAACCTGACGCTGGGCACGGAGAACTACAACAAGGACGTGTGGGCCGCACGCGGCACAATCGAGTTCGACAATGGTCCGCTCTTCGTTCGATTGTCGGGTGATTATGTGCTCGATAAGAGCGAGGCGCGACAAGGCCATCGACTGATACCGGGATTAGAGAACGATGCACCGGTGCTCGACAATGTGTTCGACACGCGCGCCGGCCTCGACATCGTCGACCAGGAAGTCGAGGCCTATGGCGGTGCTCTCAATATTGCGCTGGAGCTGACCGACACGCTGACGCTGAAGTCGATCACGGGCTACCGTGAGGACAAATCGACCACGCCGATCGATTTCGACAGCCTGCCGGCAGCCGATCTCGACGTGCCGGCGCTTTACGAAAACGACCAGTTCAGCCAGGAACTTCAACTGCTCTACGAAGGCGACCGACTGTCGGGCGTATTCGGGTTCTATTATCTAAACGCCAATGCCTTCACCGCGTTCGATGTGGCATTGTTCACGACAGTTCCGGGCTTGAACGCGCAGACGTTGGGCGACGTGGACACCGAGACATGGTCGGTATTCGGCGACTTTACCTACGACATCACCGATACGATAAGCGTTTCGTTGGGAGGCCGCTACACCAATGACCGGCGTGACAGCCGGGTGTTGCGCACCACCTTCTTCGGCGGATTTTCCGACCTGTTCGATCCTGACAGCACAGCCGTTCCGTTCGCAGTAACCAGCGACTTCGAAGGTGGCGAGACATTCGAGGATTTCAATCCGCGCGCCTCGATCAGCTGGCAACCAACGCCGGACCACAATGTCTACTTCACCTATTCGCAGGGGTTCAAAGGCGGTGGGTTCGATCCGCGCGGGCAAACCACAGCGGCCCCTGATCTGGATGGCGATGGTGACATCGATTTCGACGATCAGTTCGAGTTCCTGCGATTTGCGCCCGAGACGGTCGACAGCTTCGAACTGGGCTGGAAAGCCTCATTGCTGGACAACCGCTTGAATATTAGCCTCGCCGGGTTCTTGGGCCAATATGACAACGTACAGATCCCGGGCTCCGTAGGTTTCGATTCCGATGGCGACGGCGTGAACGATGATTTCGTCGGCGTCACTTCGAACGCAGCAAGCGCCGATGTGAACGGCTTCGAATTCGAAGGTACCGCCCTGGTCGGTACCAACTTCGCAGGCGATGGCAGCCGGTTCAGCGTCAACTGGTCGGTCGGCTATCTCGACGCACAGTTCAACACCTTCATCGATGCATTCGGTGATGACGTCGCCGACCAGCGTGTATTTCAGAATACGCCCGACATTACCGGGCATATGGGCTTCAATCTCGGCGTGCCCGCGGCTGACGGAATGGTCGATTTCATAGGCCTTGCCTCGCTACGGTCGGATGCAAGCCAGTTCGAGACGCCCAACCCGTTCCTTGATCAGGATGGCTTCGTGCTGGTCGATGCAAGCATCGTTTACACTAGCCATAGCGGGCTCTTTTCTATCGGTGGGCACGTGAAGAACCTGTTCGACAAGGAATATATCGTTGCAGGGTACAACTTCGTCGCGGGCGGCACGCCGCCCGGAACACCATTTATCCCGACATTAGGTCAGGAAGGGACGCTCACTGGCTTCTTTGGCGACCCTCGACGGTTCTATGTTACAGCCGAGATAAATTTCTAAAGCTTCGCTGCTTGTTCTATATCTCAGGGGTCAGCGGCCCTCTCCAAATCCAGCCGCTGACCCCAACCGTTTTCAGCACTTTAAATTGCCGAGCCGAGCGGGCATAGGCCGGGCCATGCACGACATCCGCTTGATCAGAGACAATCCCGACGCTTTTGACGCCGTGCTTGCGCGGCGGGGAATGGGCCCTGTCGCTAAGGCGATCCTAACGCTCGATGAGGAACGCCGCGCGCTCACTACGCAGCTTCAGGCCGCGCAAAGCCGCCGCAACGAAGCCTCGAAGGCGATCGGGCAGGCAATGGGCCAGGGCGACACCGAAAAGGCAGAAGCGCTGAAGGCGGAAGTGGCCGAGCTGAAGCAGTCGATGCCGGAACTGGAAGAGCGCGACCGCCGCGTGGCCGAAGAGTTGAAGGCGATGCTATTGGCGCTACCAAACCTGCTGGACCCGTCTGTTCCCGATGGCGCTGGCGAAGAGGACAACGTCTACTTGCGCGAATGGGGCGAGAAACCAAGCTTCGACTTCGACCCGCAGGAACACGCCGACATCGCGCCAGCGCTTGGCATGGACTTCGAGACAGGTGCGCGGATCTCCGGGGCACGCTTTACTTTCCTGCGCGGTGATATCGCTCGACTGCACCGCGCTCTTGGGCAGTTCATGCTCGACACAAACACTCGCAATCACGGCTATATTGAGTGCAACCCGCCACTATTGATCAACGAAGAATCTGGGTACGGCACCGGGCAGCTACCCAAGTTCGCCGAGGACCTGTTCCGCACCACCGACGGACGTCTACTGATCTCCACATCTGAGATGACGCTAGGCAATTCGTTCCGCGAACAGATCTTCGCCGAAAGCGAATTTCCGATGCGTGTCACTGCGCTCACCCCGTGTTTCCGCTCAGAAGCGGGCGCGGCGGGGCGCGACACGCGCGGCTTCATCCGTCAGCATCAGTTCGAAAAGGTCGAGCTAGTCAGCGCCGCCCTGCCCGAACAGGCAGTTGAAGAGCACGAGCGCATTACTGGCATCGCCGAAGGCTTGCTGCAGGCGCTCGGTCTTCACTACCGAGTGATGGCGTTGTGCGCAGGAGACATGGGCGCAACCATGATGAAGACCTACGACCTGGAGGTCTGGCTACCCGGCCAAGGTGCCTATCGCGAAATCAGCTCGTGCTCTGACGGTGGAACCTATCAGCCGCGCCGGATGAACGCGCGCTACCGCCCCGACGGCGAGAGAAAGAAGACCGAATTCTTCCACTTGCTTAACGGCTCCGGTCTTGCGGTGGGCCGCACGCTGGTGGCCATAGTCGAGAATTACCAACAGGCTGACGGCAGTGTCGTCGTGCCGGAGGCATTGCATCCCTATATGGGCGGCGTCACAAAACTGGAGCCGCTTGCCTAATGCGTATCCTTCTGACCAATGACGATGGCTATCACGCGCCCGGCTTCGAGGTGCTTGAGGAGATTGCGCGACAATTCTCGGAAGACATCTGGGTCTGCGCTCCTTCCGAAGAGCAATCGGGCGCGGGCCACTCGCTGACGCTCAACCGCCCAGTGCGTCTGCAAAGGTTCGGCGAGCGTCGCTATGCTGTCACCGGAACGCCCACAGATAGCGTGATGATGGCGCTGCGCGAAGTGATGGACGGCCCGCCCGATCTGATTCTGTCCGGCGTCAATCGTGGCGCCAATCTGGGCGACGACATTACCTATTCCGGCACGGTTTCCGCCGCCATTGAAGGCGCGCTGGCAGGCATCCGCGCCATCGCATTGAGCCAGGTCTACAGCCGCGAAACCATTGAAAGCGACGATCTGTTCGCGGCGGCACGCGAATGGGGACCGAAGGTTGTAGAGCCGCTGCTTGACGCGCCGTTTGCCGATCGCACACTAGTCAACGTCAACTTCCCCCCGCGCCCGCCCAGCGAAGTGAAAGGCGTCCGCGTCGTGCGTCAGGGCTTCCATGATTATTCGCGCGGCTCGATTGTCGAAGGCCGCGACCCGCGCGGGCATCGCTATTTCTGGTTCGGCCTCCACGCGATTGAGCATACACTCGACCATGGCACCGATCTTGAAGCGATCGACGAAGGTTCGATCGCTGTCACGCCGCTGCAGCTCGACCTGACCCATTATTCAACCATCGACACGCTCGCCACGCGGTTCGAGGCGTAACCGGAACGGACAGCACGAGCATGTCAACGCGCAAAGTCGAGCGGGTATTCAAGGCCAAGACGCCAAAGCGGCGTAAGAAGCGCTTCCAGCCGCTGCGCCGTGCCGTGCGGCTGCCGCTATGGGGCGATCTCACCATCCGCCTTGGCCTGGCGCTGCTGCTCATCTTTATCGTTGTGATGATCCACTGGTTCGATCGCGAAGGATTGGTTGATAACCTTGATGGTGAGGTCAGCTTTCTTGACGTCGTCTATTTCACGATGATCTCGATCACCACTACCGGGTTTGGCGACATAGCCCCGATCAGCGACCGCGCACGGCTCGTAGAGGCAGTTATCGTGACACCAATCCGATTTGCAGTATTCTTCATCTTTGTAGGCACAGCTTACAATTTTATCATCAAGCGTAGCTGGGAGAAGTGGCGCATGGCGCGCATCCAGGAACAACTCAGCGATCACGTTGTCGTGCTCGGCTATGGCGTATCGGGGTCGCAAAGCGTCGAGGAGCTGATCCAGCGCGGGAGCGATCCGAGCAATATTGTGGTTGTCGATCCGAGCGAAGACCGGCTGCACGAAGCGGAAAAACTCGGCGTCAACGTTATGGCCGCGGACGCTACCCGTGATGAAACGCTAAAAGCGGTTCGCATCCACGAGTCAGACAGTGTGCTGGTCTCGGCAGGCCGCGACGACACGTCGATCCTGATCGTGCTGACCGTGCGCCACCTAGCGCCCAATGTTCCGATCAGCGTTGTCGTTCGCGCCGATGATAACGAGCTGTTGGCCCGTCAGGCGGGCGCAAACAACGTGATCAACCCTGTGCGCTTTACCGGACTGCTGCTTGCCGGCTCTGCTCAAGGGGCGCACATTGCTGATTACCTCGCGGATCTCGCATCGGTTACCGGTAGGGTGCAGCTGGTTGAACGGTTGGTCGAAGACGCTGAATGCGGCTGCTCGATCACCGAACTGCAAACCGGCGGACGCGGCTTGCGCATTTATCGCAATGGCCGTGCCATCGGGTTCTGGGAAGATGAATGCCAGAGCCTGCAGGCTGGCGATATCATCGTCGAGATTGTCCCTACAGAGACTGGCGATTCAAGCGGTGACGGCCATTCGAACGGGAGTGGCGACGGCTAAAACCCTACCTAAACAACAGGAAGACCCCGCCCATCGCCGCCATTCCAACAATGAAATGGCCAGCGTCGATCAGAAACAAGGATAGCGGTTTACGCTGGTAGAGATAGTTGATCCCGACGGCGGGCACCATCACTCCAACGGCGAACCCAACCGACATCATCATTACCACATGCGGCGCAGGGTTGGTCCGTGCGAGCAAATGCCACAGCACCATCGCAATGAGCATTTCGAACAGGAATGTCAGCCCGAAAATGACAGCCATGTTCCCCGATTGTATATCCTCGTCAGACATGCTCGCAGCCTTCTGCCAAGCCTTGCCGAAAATCACCCCGTACCAGATCGCGCCTACGACAAAGAAAGCTGCTGCGCCGGCCAACACAGGCCAAAGTGCAAAATCATTCATTTGAGTTCCCTCCTTGCGCGACCGACCATTCAGTAGCGTAATCGCTCGAACCCGTGTAGAGGCGCGCCCGAAATGAACACTTCTGGAATCCCTCTCCCCGACCAAAAGCGCGTCGGCATGGTCAGCCTTGGCTGCCCCAAGGCGCTGGTCGATTCCGAACGCATCCTCACGCGCCTGCGCGCCGATGGCTATGCGATGAGTCCTGATTACGAAGGCGCGGATGTCGTACTGGTGAACACCTGCGGCTTCCTTGATAGCGCAAAGGAAGAGAGCCTGGCCGCTATTGGCGAGGCGATTTCGGAAAACGGCCGCGTGATTGTAACTGGCTGCATGGGTGAGGAGGCAGACGCGATCCGCGCCGCGCATCCTCAAGTGCTCGCGGTGACCGGAGCGCATCAATACGAAGCGGTTGTCGAAGCCGTGCACGAATACGCTCCGCCTTCACAGGGCCCGTTTGTCGACCTGATCCCTCAGCCGGATATCAAGCTCACCCCTCGCCACTACAGCTATCTGAAAATCTCAGAGGGCTGCAATCACTCCTGCTCATTCTGCATAATCCCCGATCTCCGCGGAAGGCTCGCGAGCCGGCGGATTGATGCTGTCCTGCGCGAGGCGGAGAAGCTGATTGCGGCGGGCACCAAAGAGCTGCTGGTGATCAGTCAAGACACCTCCGCCTACGGCGTCGACAATCGGCATGAAGAGCGCAATTGGAAAGGCAATCCCGTCCGTGCGCATATGACCGATCTGGCCCGCGAGCTTGGGCAGCTTCGCACGAGTGATGACATACCACCATGGGTGCGGCTGCACTATGTCTACCCCTACCCGCATGTCGACAAGATCATTCCGCTAATGGCCGATGGGCTGTTGACACCCTATCTCGATATCCCGTTCCAGCATGCGTCGCCCAAGGTACTGAAATCCATGCGGCGACCGGCCAACGAGGCGAAGGTGCTCGATCGGTTGAAGAGCTGGCGCGATATTTGTCCCGACATCGCTGTGCGTTCCAGCTTTGTGGTAGGCTTTCCCGGGGAGACCGAGGAAGACTTCCAGTACCTGCTCGATTGGCTCGAAGAGGCGCAGCTCGACCGCGTCGGCGGCTT
This sequence comes from Pseudomonadota bacterium, assembly GCA_039195235.1. GTDB lineage: Bacteria > Pseudomonadota > Alphaproteobacteria > Sphingomonadales > Sphingomonadaceae > Erythrobacter. Next base: position 30,195 of record JBCCVO010000021.1, on the reverse strand, counting down.
CCGCTTCGAGCCGGTGGAGGGTGCGAAGGCGAACAACCTGCCCGACCCTGTTGCCGAACAGGTGAAGGAAGAGCGCTACCAGCGCTTGATGGAAGTCACCGCCCGGATCAGCGCAGCCAAGCTGGCGGCAAAGGTTGGGCGCGATATTGCAGTGATCATTGATGAAGTCGGCGAACCTGACGAGGACGGCGATATTGGCGCAACCGGACGGTCACAGGCGGATGCTCCGGAGATCGACGGCGCGGTTTATCTTCGAAACGTCCCAGAAACGCTGACGTCTGGGGACATCGTCACAGTCTCTGTGGAAGACGCCGATGCACACGATCTGTTCGGGGTAATCGACGAGGGTTGATTCGAGCCCCACCGACTAATCGAGGCAATCCAGTAAGTAGCGCATCACCGCATCGGGCTGATCGTTCAACAGGAAGCTGCCAGAATCCGGCACGACAAACGGAGCAGGTAGCCCGTAGCGTTCGCACGAAGCTTCAACGAATGACGGCGGCGTATTCGCATCTTCGTCGCCAACAAGGTTATGCACCGGGACCGGCAGTTTGTGAAGCAGATCGCTCCAGTCGGCAGACCAGTTGAGCATTGTGTCCACCGGCCCCTGGTGATCCTCGGTCAGGGCGTAGCCCGCAGACTGGCGGAATATCCGGATCATGTCGTGATCCTGCACCGCCTGCAATTCGCGAGGACAATGCTCATAGTAATCCTCGACGAAGCGATAAAACTCGCCGGTGCCAAGGCTCGCCAGCATGGCCCGCATGTAGACGCGCGCGAAAGCGGGCGCGACCCGCGATATGCGGATATGAATGCGCTGGCGGCGGGTCAGATAGGCGAAGTCCGTCTTCTCTTTGAGGGGCAAAAAACCGCCAACGCTTACCGCCGCGATCAACCATTCCGGGCGCCACTTTGCCATGCCGAACATGTAGGGCGCGCCCGCTTGGGCGGCGATGGCGACGCATCTTTGGATCCGCAGATGTTCTAGTAGCGATGGCAGTCTATCAGCCCATTCCCGAATATTCTCCTCGCCCAGCTTGGCTCCGGTCGTGTCACCGTGATGGGGACGCCACGGTGCGATAATCCGAATGCCATGCGAGCGTGCGCTATTGTCAGTGACAGGCGTCAGCAACGCGCCTTCGAGTGGGTGAAAATACAGGATCGGCTTGCCTTGCGGGTCGCCGAACTCCTCCCATGCAATACAGTCTCGCCCCTTCACACCGAAAAGGTGCGAGCATTCATGCGGCGCAAAATCGACCCCGTCCGATGGCGGCGCGATCGAGTGGACAAAGCCTGCATAGAGCAGCAACAGCTCTTCCTTCGATTTGATCGAAAGCTTACGCTGCAATGCCTTCAACTGGTTGCGTGCCGTACCGATCGACCGCCCACGCCTTTCGGCGAACTGGCGCAGGCTCCCGCCAGAGACCAGATGCCGCGTCAGTGCCAGTTCGGTTCCAGTGAGTTGCAGGGCCTGCTGGAACACATCGCCGCTGCGCTCACTCCAACGCAGCCGTACGGCTTTCAGCGTGATCAGGCGACGATTGCCTCGCACTGCGACGCTGACTCCGAACCAGCGTCCGGTCTCATCCTCCAGCGATGAGTGCAGTCGGAGGAACTTCGGATCGGCATCTTCCCCGATCGAGCGGAGCAGCGCCTGATCCTGCTTTTCAGTGGTCGGATCAAACAGCCATTCGGGGGCGAATTGCCCGGTTTGCAGGCCCTCATCGTCGAACACCCGCCGATTTACGGCAACCACCCGAAGATCCTGATCAAAGGCGAGATCGCAATCGTTGTCGAGATTGGCGCGAGTGTAGAGCGCCGAATAATCCGACGCACTGAGCGGATACATCTTATCAAGAATCTCGACGGCATTTTCGAAGTGCAGATCGGCAGTTGCACCTATGCCGCCAATCTCTTCGTCGGCCTCGATCAATTCGCTTAAAAGCGGGACAAACGTCTCGGGCTCTGCGATCGCTGCATACGCCTTCGCGACGACGGCCTGCAGCCGTTCCTCTGCCCGATTATCTGCCATTTCGCCCCTGCGACTCCAATTGCGCTGGCTCTAGCGCAATGCACTGCAACCTTCACTCACATTTTCGCGTGAAATCAATTGTCTTTCGACCAAAGAACAGGCCGCGTCCCGTAAAGACACGGCCAGCTCCGTGGCTTAGAAAGAAAACGTTCACTTCACGCAATATCTGCCGGATGCCTTGAGACCGCTCGGGCACGATCCGCTGCGCACTTCTGCATATTCGTCACCGTCGCCGACGCAGTAATTGGCCGACGCCTTGAAGCCGGTCGGACACGAGCCGAGTTTGACGATTGCCACTTGGCTTGAAGATTTGCAGCTTGATCCACTAGCCTTGAAACCCTTGGGACATGAACCGTCTTTGGTGACTTCCGAAGAGCTCGATTGTGCGGCGACGGGGGTGACAATAATGGGCGCAGTGCCGACGGCGATGGCTGCGGAGAGCAGTGCGATACGAATACGCATGTTGGTTTCCTTATAGTTTCAGAAGAATGGATGCGGCGACCTAGCTCAGGGCTATCGGAGCGACTGAGGCAGGCCGCCGCATGCATCGAGGCCGGGGATCGCTAACCGGCACTTCGACACATTGGGGTTGCGATTGAATGGGGCGCGATCAGCCTGCCGGGCCACGGCGGAAGGTCAGCGCAAGAGCACTTTTGCCATTGCTCTTGTCGAACCACTGACAGAAGAAATCCGTGCCCGCTTTGTCGGTGTGGAGCGCTGAAAAATTGAACGTTGTGAACGTGCGGCCACGCTTGTCCATATAGGCCTTGTAGGCGTTCGATCGGTCCGAATTGCTGCCTGATGCTGTTGGCTCGTAACCGGTGGAATTGCCGGTGTGCAGCATGATTGCTTTGCCACCGAAATTGCCAACGCTCGGGCCATTGACGTTATCGAGCTGTTCCTTGCCATCGTACGAGACGCATTGGATTTTGTAATCGTATTTCTTGTACTTGCTCTTGTCGAACTCGACATACAGCACATCGCCGACCCCAAGGCCGGGGAAGAAGCATCCATTAGTTGGCTGCACATTTACACGGTCAAGAAGGCCGGATCGTTCTTCGGTACTTATGCCTTGACTGAAAGTGTAGTTTCCATCTCGCCCGATGAACGCGTTGCCAAGGCCGACATTCGCGCATTTGAGCTGGCTCGTGAACTTGGCTGGGGCCGGCGCAGCAGAGCCCGTATGACCGGGCGCACGAGCGGTGCATGGCGAGTTGGAGTTGCTGCCACGATTGGCGTTGCAGCGCGATCCATCAGCGGATGCGCCGACGCCCGATGCAACAGCGCCACCGGTGATCACGGCATCCACCGTGCCGACCACTTCGTCAGCCTCGCGCTTCTTCTTTTTGACCTTCTTAAGGCCCTTTTTGATCTTGTCGAAAGGTCCGGCTGCTTCGACCGGGGCCGGAGCCACGATGCTGGTGGCGACAAGTCCGGTAGTCAGTGCGCTTCCCGCAAGCACAATCATCATCTTGTTCATTGATACGATCCTCGTGAATTGGCCGCTGCCCTTGGCAAGCGGTGCGTTAATGAGGACCTCCGGCTAGGAGCGCAGCCCAGCGTGCTAAATATCCCAGATGGGACAAAGGGCGCATTTTGTTGTCTTTCTCATGAACGCAGCAGACCATTGGTACGCATTTGCAGATTGGCAGGAACCCTCGCGTCCGGCATGGTCTTATCAGTCATATGCCGATCCGCATAAACTCACACTTCGCCTTCGAAACCGATGAGCCGACTGACGTGCTGCTGCAGTTCGAAGCAGCAGCTATGCCCGAGCAGGAAATACTGTCCGCCAGCACGGAACTGACCGATTCTTTGCACATCGCCCGGATCGCGGCGCAAGACGATATCGGCGAACGCATCTGGTTGCGCGTCGATGGAGACTATGAGGTTGGATACGAGGCTGAGATCAAGCTTAATCGGCAAAAGGTAAATCTGTCAGACTTGCCCGCTCTTGCGCCGCACCTCTTTCCGAGTGAGGCGGTCCAATACTTGCTGGATTCGCGCTATTGTCCTGCCGACCGCTTTCAAAGCTTCGTCGAGTCCGAATTTGGGGGCACATCCGGAGGTGCGCGCGTCGATACGATTGCACAATGGGTGGCCGATCACTTCTCTTATGTGCCCGGGGCAAGCGGTCCCTATACGGACGCTGCCGAGAGTTTCATCATGCGCAAAGGCATCTGCCGAGACTATGCGCATGTGCTGGTGACCCTGGCGCGGGCTTCGACCATCCCGGCACGCTACGTGGCATGCTATGCACCGGGCGTCACTCCGCAGGATTTTCATGCGATCGCCGAGGTATTTCTCGCCGATCCCGAGCAGGACGGTAGCGGTACGTGGCAATTGGTTGACGCCACCGGTATGGCTGATCCCATGCAGACGGTGAAGATCGGCGTTGGGCGCGATGCAGCCGATGTCAGTTTTCTGACCAGCTTCGGACCGAACACCTTTCTTTTCTGCAAAGTGGACGTTCGCGAAAGCTAAGCGCTCCCACGCGCCAGCAACCGTACAGGCACCCGACGCACGCTCGGATGCGGGCCCTTGCCGCTTACTGCTTCCACCAACAGGCGTCCGGCCTGATCGAGGTCCGGCTCAATCGTCGTAAGAGGCGGGTTGGTCAGTTCTCCCGCAGGGATAGCGTCGAAGCCGACGAGCCTTATATCTTTGGGTATGGCTAGCCCGGCATCCTGCAAGGCCTCGATCACCCCGAATGCCAACGCATCGCAGACCGCAAAGATACCGTCGCATGCGGTCTCGCTCGCGAGCAGCTCTTCGACCGCCAGCCATCCTTGCTCGCGGCGAGCACCGCCCGGCTCGATCTCCAACAGATCCGCCGAGGCGCCAAGCTCCTTTGCTCGCGCGAGGAAAGCGTTCGCACGTTCGGCAAACTGGCGCTGCGGACTGCCGCGCGATCCGATGCAGATGAGATTGGTGCAGCCACGCTCTACCAAATGCTCAGCCGCCAACCGCGCGCCCGCTTCGTTGTCGGAGGACACCCAGTCGAGATCGCCCAGCGGCGAACCCCAATAAGCCACGGGCTCGGTCGTCTCGCCGATCGTGCGGAAGTAGTCCCACGCCGCATGGTTTGCTGTTGTCCCGATTACGATCAGCCCCTCGGCCTGACCGCGCTCGACGAAATGGCCGAATAACTTGTCTTCCTCGGCCTGCAGCGAGACCAGGACTTCAAGCCCACGCTCAGCCGCCGCCGCGCAGATACCGCCCAGCAGGGCGTAAGAGAACGGGTTTACATCGCGCGCACCGCCACCGGGCTTGCAGATAACCACCGTCGCCAGCGTGCCGGTATGCCCTCGCCGCAACCGCGCGGCCCGCTCGTCGATGAAATAGCCGAGTTCCTTGGCAGCGATCAGCACTTTCTCGCGCGTCGCTTCGCTGATGACCGACGATCCGGACAGCGCACGCGAAACAGTTGGCTGGCTGACGCCCGCCCGTTCGGCCACTTCGAAACTGGTTACCCGTGCTGCTTTGCGCGGCGCGTCCACACCCTGATCCCTTGGCTGGAGCTAACTTGAATACCTATGCAGGACTATGGCCGAGAATTGCGCACCGCGCTAGGACGCTTGCGCACTGTTCCATAGCTGCGCGAGTGGGAGACCCAATAAATGGCTGCACCTGTGATTTCCGCAGATCGTCTGCTGCTCTTCGGGGCCACCGGCGATCTGTCGCGACGCATGTTGTTGCCGTCGCTATGCGCACTGGATGTAGATGGGCTGTTGCCTGAACCGCTCTCTATCATTGGTACCGCACGCAGCGAGATGGACGATCAGCAGTTTAGGGCGATGGCGCGCGAGGCGCTCGAGGCTTTCCTGCCGGACGAGCGGCGCGGGGGTATGGCGCATTTCCTCAACAAACTGCACTACCAGCAGCTCGACGCAACGACGCCCGACGGCTTCGACAAGCTGGCCGAGAAGGTAGGCCCCTCGACCCGCGATAACGGCGAGGGTGGACTTGCCATCTTCCTATCGACTGCGCCAAGCCTGTTCGGCCCCACCATCGCGGGATTGCAGCACGCAGGACTAACCGGTGACCATGTGCGCATAGGGCTCGAGAAACCGCTCGGCACCGATCTTCAAAGTAGCTGCGCGATCAATGATGCGGTGGCCGAGGCATTTAGCGAGGATCGAATTTTCCGGATCGACCACTACCTTGGCAAGGAGACAGTTCAGAATCTGCTTGCGTTGCGCTTTGCGAACGTACTGTTCGAGCCGATCTGGAACTCGAACTATATCGAGCACGTCCAGATTACCGTCGCTGAAACCGTCGGCCTGGAAGGGCGCGTGGCCTTCTACGACGATGCTGGCGCACTGCGTGACATGGTGCAGAACCACATGCTGCAATTGCTGGCGCTGGTGGCTATGGAGCCGCCGACCAGCTTCGACGCGACCGCCGTACGCGATGAGAAAGTGAAGGCGCTAAGGGCCCTGCGCGAAGTCGAGGCCAGCGAAACTGTAACCGGGCAATATCGCGCAGGTGCAATCTTGGGCGAAGCCGTACCCGGATATGACGACGAGCTCGGCAAACCTTCCGACACAGAAACCTTCGTTGCCATCAAGGCGCATGTGGACAATTGGCGCTGGAAAGGCGTGCCATTCTATTTGCGCACCGGCAAGCGCCTGCCCGAACGGGTCACAGAAATTGTCGTCCAGTTCCGCTGTGTTCCGCATTCGATCTTCGAAGGTCAGGGCAGCGGATCGAACATGCAGCCAAACCGGCTGGTAATCGGCATCCAGCCCGAAGAGAACATCACCTTGTCGCTGATGGCAAAGGTGCCTGGGCTGGGAATCGATGGTGTGAGCTTGCGCGAAGTACCGCTGGAGATCACAATGCCGGATGCCTTTGTCGGCCAGCACCGCCGGATTGCCTATGAACGCTTGCTTTTGGACCTGATCAAGGCCGACCAGACGCTGTTCGTCCGCCGCGACGAGGTTGAGGCGCAGTGGCAATGGGTCGACGCGATCCGCGCAACCTGGGAAGACGCGGGATTGAAGCCGAAAACCTATACATCCGGCAGTTGGGGGCCGAGCGGAGCAATCGCGCTGACCGAACGCGATGGAGTCACTTGGCATGACTAAGACTGGGCATGACTAGGATTGGGCATGACTAATCTCAACGACACCATTCGAAAGGTCACGGAGCGCGTTATCGAGAATTCGCGCGCCAGCCGCGCCGCCTATCTCGACCTGATGAAGCGCGAAGGCGACCGTAAACCCGAGCACAAGGACATCGCCTGCTCCAACCTCGCCCACGCCTTTGCAGGGGCGGTCGAGGATCAGGACGCAATGAAGAACAAGAGCGGCCCGAATATCGGCATCGTCACCGCCTATAACGATATGCTGTCGGCGCATCAGCCCTACGGCCGGTATCCCGACCGCATGAAGATCTACGCCCGCGAAGTCGGCGCCACTGCACAGGTTGCAGGCGGCACACCGGCCATGTGCGACGGGGTGACGCAAGGCGAAGACGGCATGGAGCTGTCGCTGTTCAGCCGCGACATTATCGCGCTTTCGACCGGGGTCGCGCTCAGCCACCAGATGTATGACGGGATCGCTGCCCTAGGCATCTGCGACAAGATCGTGCCCGGTCTGATCATCGGCGCGCTGCGGTTCGGCCATTTGCCCGCGGTTTTCGTGCCATCCGGCCCTATGCCATCGGGCATTTCGAACAAGCAAAAGCAGGAAACCCGCCAGAAATACGCCGCAGGTGAGATCGGGCGCGATGCGCTGCTCGAAAGCGAGCTTGGCAGCTACCATTCGCCGGGCACCTGCACGTTTTACGGCACCGCCAACTCAAATCAGATGATGATGGAGATGATGGGCCTCCACGTGCCGAGCGCCGCCTTCGTCACGCCCGGCACAAAGCTGAGGCAAGCACTGGACCGCGCCGCAGTCCATCGTCTCGCCGAGCTTGCGGGAACCAGGGAACGTACGCTTTCACAGGTCATCGACGAAAAAGCGATCGTCAACGCCGTGATCGGCCTGCTCGCAACCGGTGGATCGACCAATCATGCGATCCACATTCCCGCAATGGCGCGCGCCGCAGGGATTGTGATCGACTGGACCGATATTGCCGACCTGTCCAGCGTCGTGCCACTGCTCGCGCGGGTCTATCCAAACGGCTCCGGCGACGTGAACCAGTTCCACAGCGCGGGCGGCATGGCCTATGTTATCCGAGAGCTGCTCAATTCCGGGCTGGCGCATGGCGATATCCTGACGGTGTCGGATGGCGGAATGGATGCTTATACCTCGGAGCCCGTGCTCAAAGAGGACGAGCTCGGCTGGTCGCCCATTACCGAGACGCGCGACGACACCATGCTGCGCCCGGTCACCGAAGCCTTCCAGCCAGATGGCGGGATGCGGCTCGTCACCGGCAATCTTGGCCGTGCCTGCTTCAAATCCTCCGCCGTCGTGCGCGAGCGCTGGACCGTGGAAGCGCCCTGCCGCGTGTTTGAAAACCAGCACGATGTGGTCGCCGCGTTCAAAGCAGGCAAGCTCGACAAGGACGTGGTCGTCGTCGTTCGCTTTCAGGGACCGCGCGCCAATGGCATGCCCGAATTGCACGCACTCACCCCATCACTCGCTGTGCTCCAGGATCGTGGGCACAAGGTTGCCCTCGTCACCGATGGCAGAATGTCAGGTGCGTCGGGCAAGGTTCCGGCAGCGATCCACTGCACACCAGAGGCCAAAGGCGGCGGTCCGCTATCACTGTTGCAAGACGGAGATGTTGTTCGGGTCTGTGCCGAGACTGGCGAGCTATCGACAGATGCCGATCTAAGGTCGCGCACCGCTGCTCACGATCCGCAGGTCGAATTGGGCGTCGGGCGCGAGCTGTTTCGCATGATGCAAACCCACGCCGACAGCGCGGAACGGGGAGCTTCGGCCATGCTCGCCACTGCCGGGTTGTAAGGCATGGCAGGCGGAACCGAGATCGTCGCCGTCGATATTGGCGGCACGCACGCGCGCTTCGCGATCGCGTCAATCGCCGACAATGGGGCGATCGAGCTGAGCGAGCCGACCACTCTCCATACCGAGGATCATGCGAGCTTCCAGACGGCGTGGGAAGACTATCAGCAGCGCATGGGCGGCACTCTTCCACCAGCGCTCGCGATGGCGATTGCCGGACCGATCGACGATCAGATCATCCGCTTCACCAACAATCCCTGGATCATCCGCCCGCCGCTGATTGCAGAAAAGCTCGGCTGCGTGCGACACACTATCGTCAACGATTTCGAAGCCGTGGCGCATGCCGCCGCGCGCTCGCCCGTGGAGCAATTCCTTCACCTCGCGGGACCGGATGAACCCCTGCCGGCCACCGGTACAATCAGCGTTCTAGGTCCGGGCACTGGTCTTGGCGTCGCGCATTTCTGGCGCGGAGAAGGTGAGCAATACCGGGTGCAAGCAACCGAAGGCGGACACGGCGATTTTGCGCCCGTTGATGGGATCGAAGACGCGATCCTCGCGCGCCTGCGCAAGCGCCACAACCGCGTGTCGGATGAAAGAGTCGTCTCCGGCCCGGCAATCGTCGACATCTATCAAACGCTTGCCGCGATCGAGGGTCGCGCAGTTATGGATCTTGATGATGTGGCCATCTGGACGGCAGCAAATTCAGGCGAAGACAGCCTCGCCGCTGCCGCCGTTGATCGCTTCTGCCTCGCGCTGGGATCAGTCGCGGGCGATATCGCATTGGTTCAAGGTGCCAGCGGCGTAGTCATCGCAGGTGGGCTAGGCTACAGAATTCGCGACACTTTGCTTGCGTCGGGTTTTGCCTCGCGCTTCACTGCCAAAGGGCGCTTTGCGAACCTGATGGCGTCGATCCCGGTTAAACTGATCGTACATCCCCAACCCGGCCTTTATGGCGCTGCTGCAGCTTATGCGAGGGAGCATTTCCCGTGAACGAGACGCTTGCACTCAATACCGTCCCTGATCTGCTTGATCGCCTGCAGCAACTGCATGTTCGCACCCAGGAAACGCCGCTGTTCAACCCGGTTTTCCAGCTAGGACTGGACCTGTCGCGCGCCTTAGAAGGCGATGCACTCGATCTCGATGCTCTTGAGGCGCTGGTCGAGGAACTCGAGTGCGCCAGCCTTCAGGCGCGGGCGACGCGTCTGCAGAGGAATCTCTCCCCGGTAGTGCCTGAGGCCAATCGAGACGCGCTGGCCAGCGCATTGGGAGAGGCGAATGATTTCGAAACATTTCGAACGCGATGGGAGAAGCCATTCCTGCATGCGGTGTTCACCGCTCACCCAACATTCCTGCTTACACCTGATCAATCCGCTGCCGTTGCGGAGGCTGCGAGTAGCGATGCCGAGGTCACCAGCGCAGTGTGCAGCGCCACCCGCGAACGATCGGCGGTGACACTCGACTACGAGCACGGCGAAGTCGTCCGTGCGCTCGCCAACGCGCAGGATGCGCGGTCCAAAATTGTGCAGCAAATGCTGCAGCATGCGGCGCAGCAATGGCCTCATAAATATCACGAATTGCAACCACTCCCGTTCCGTTTCGCAAGTTGGGTCGGATATGACATGGATGGGCGTACCGATATCAAATGGTACACCTCAATCCGGTTCCGCCTCGCTGAAAAGGCGGAGCGATTGGCGCGCTATGCTGCCGATATTGAGGCGATCGATGCGACCCATGATCTCGTCGCAACCTTGCAAGCGGCAGCCGAACATGCGGCCCGTAGCGCTGAGGATTTCGGAGGTGACCTGACCGCGCCCGAAGATCTTTCTGCCGCTGCCAATCGCCTAACTGCGAACGATCCGCGCAAGCTCGTATCGCTGAAGCCTTTGATTGCTGAGCTTGAAAAAGAAGCGCTCGGCACAGAGGCGGACCGCGCCATCGCGCTTAAGGTCCTCGCCGCGGCAATGCGCGCTGATGGACTGGGGATGGGCCACATCCATTTTAGGGTGAACGCGAAGCAGCTGCACAATGCAATCCGCAGCCAATTGCATGATGCTCCGACACTCGATCTCGCCAGCAAGGGCGCGATGGCAACCCTGCGCAAGATGCTCGCCGAAGTGCAACCGCTGAAGACCAATTTCGCCAGCCTCGCGATCGAAAGCTCGACCGCGATCCGGCAGTTTTTGGCCATGGCGCAGATCCTCGAACATATCGATGCCGACACGCCGATCCGCATGCTGATTGCGGAGTGCGAGCAGCCCTCAACCATCCTCGCCTCGCTTTACTTTGCGAAGCTGTTCGGGATCGAAGCCAAGGTCGACGTCTCACCGCTATTCGAAACGGAAAGCGCGCTGGAGCACGGTGGCCGCTTTCTCGATGCGCTTTGTGCTGAAGAGCAGTATCAGGAATATGTTCGGACACGCGGACGGGCCTGCATCCAGACAGGGTTTTCAGATGCCGGACGGTTTGTGGGCCAAATCCCGGCCAGCCTCGCTATCGAACGCCTGCAAGGGCGGCTGGCTCAGGCAATGGCCAAAAACGGTCTCAGCGATGTCTCGGCACTGATCTTCAACACGCATGGCGAAAGCATGGGCCGCGGCGCACACCCGTCCGGCTTCGAAGACCGACAGACCTGGCCGATGAGCAATTGGGCAAGGCACCGCTTTACCAGTAAGGGGATTGCGCTCGAGCCAGAGGTTAGCTTTCAGGGTGGTGATGGGTATCTGTATTTCGCCCGACCCGAACTGGCCCGGGCAACACTGACGCGGATCGCCTGCGCGCCGACAGTCGACGCATCCGCCGCCGAAGACCCATTTTATACGCGCACCGATATCAGTCTGGATTTTTACCGCGCCATCCGCGCGCATCAACGGCAGCATCTGCGCAGCGCCACCTATTCGCGCGCGGTCACGGCGTTCGGTCTCGGCCTGCTCAATTCAACCGGCAGCCGCGTCTCGCGTCGCCAGTCCGATATCTCCGCGGATCGCGATATGAACCTGCGCCAGATCCGCGCAATTCCGCACAATTCGATCCTCCAGCAGCTCGGCTATCCGGTGAATGTCATCGCAGGGATCGGCAGCGCGGCGGATGGCAGCTACGAAGAGCTTGCCGCACTGATCGAGGAAAGCGCACGTGGTCGGCAATTGCTCCGTCTGGCACGCGCTTCCAACGCACTGGCGAGCATCAAGACGGTTGCCGCGCATGGCGAGCTGTTCAACTCCGCCTATTGGGCAAGTCGCCCTTATCGTGGGACTGAAGAGCACTTGTCGGGTGCTTGCGAAACGCTCGCCGAGTATCTTACCAAAGATGATCGCACCGGCGTGTTCCGCCGTCTTGCCTCGCGTCTGAGAGTAGATGCGCTGAAGTTCCACCGCTTGCTCGATCTGCTCCCCGCCGAGGAACACGATCCTGATCGGGAGAGCACCAGGCGGATGATCGGCGCTGCGCAGTCGCTGCGTCTCGCGCTGATGCAACACATCTTCCTGAAAGCTGTATCAGTCCCTGTTTTCAGCCGTGCCAACGATATCAGCCGCGAAGACGTGCTGGAGATGGTATTCAGCCTACGGATCGAGGATGCGCTCGCGCAGATGCGTCGCGCTTTCCCGACGCACTTCCCGCAAGCCGAAGATTTCGCAATGGATGCTCCCGCAGATTATCCCGACAGTGCTACCGAAGGCTATGCCCAGATTGGCCGAGAGCTAATCGACCCGATCGAGCGCGCTTATGAGCTGACACTGCGCATTTCGACCACGATCGCCAACTACTTTGGCGCACACGGGTAAATGTAGGTCGACCACGGCCGAGCCACCGGCTCCGACACCACTGAATAAGTCACCCCGTTAATCGTCAAACATGTCACGTCCCTCGCAGGGACGCCTCCGTGTTAATCGCTGGAGGTTTACCGACTAACACGGCATAACACGAAACATGACAAAAGGACTCACGCCGTTCCGTATCGCTGCTGCACTGGCCCTTACCACCGCAACTGGCACCGCGACCATCGCTATCGGTCAGTCGTCAACCGACGCTGCAGCCAGAGCTGCTGAGGAGATCGCTGAACAGGCTGAGAACGCGATCCGCGCGATCGATCCAACCACCGGCGGTGCGTCGTCAGTGGTCGACCCGAGCCTGCCGGAGCCATATGGTACAACCGTCGCTTCGGCGGAAACGCCTGAGCGCCTTGAACCAGAGCTCCCTCCGGTTGTCGCCGATGTGCCGACGATGCCTGCGCCCGATGCCGATGTGCCTGCGATGTCCGATCCGGTCGTCGCCCGTACCCCGGCTGCGCGGATGATCTCGAACCCGCAGGTGCAGAGCCTTCCCGCACCACAACCGGCTATCCAGGTGCCAGCCCAGACTCGCGAGATCGCCGGTGACGATCCGTTTGTAATCAAGAGCATCCTGCCGATCGAAGGTACAATCCGATATGGCGAATGGTACTGGGACGCATCGCGTGCGCCTGAGACTGGGGAGATGGTCGTGACTGTCGACCTCGACGCCCGGGTGATCAGCGTGTTCCGCGATGGTCACGAAATCGGCACAGCCGTCGCGCTACTGGGCACCCGATCGCACCCTACTCCGCTAGGCACATTCCCGATCCTGACCAAGGAAAAGGACAATATCTCGGAAAAGTACAATAACGCTCCGATGCCATGGACGCTGCGACTGACATGGGATGGCATCGCGATCCACGGATCACCAGTCATCAATGGCTATGCCAGTCACGGCTGTATCGGTGTGCCCGATCCATTTGCCGAAAAGCTCTTCGCGATTGCCAAACGTGGCGACAAAGTCGTGATCACGCGTGGCAAGATGATCGGCATTGGTGACAAGATCGTCAGCTAACAGGCTCAGCTTGATGGACTTCATCGGATGGGTGCGACTGGTCCGTGTCGCCCTGATTTCCATCCTGTGCCTCAATGCGTTGAACGCGGTGGCTCGGGCGCGAAGCGCCAGACTCGCATGTCCACTCCAACTTCCTCTACTCGCTCGACACCCGGCACGATCAACACGCCGCCGAGCGAAGCGTTTTCACCGCGCCAAAGCCGGTCGAATGCCCGGCCAGCTTCCGAACGGCTGGCAATCCCTCCCAACTCTCCGATGATCCGGCAGATTGTCTCGATGGCAATTACGCGCGGCGCGTTTGCACCGTATGTGAATGCCGGGCCGTCCATGCCGTCATCGCGTTCGACCATCTCTTCCCAGTCAATTTCAGCGTACCATTCGATTGCGCGCCATGCGTCAGCCAAGTGCTCGGCACTGGTCGCAAGCGCATCGACAGGCAGCCAGTCGTCATGTTCGGCGAGTTTCTGACGCACGCGTACGCGGTCGAAAGCGATATCGGCATTTGAGGGGTCGCGCACGGGATCGATACCAGCGGCGGCGACCACGCCTTCCAGCTCTGGCTTACGCCAGTCGAGTAACGGGCGCAGCAGCGTCGTCTGGTCATCCGGCAGAAGCCCTCTCGCGCGCACTCCAGCGAGGCCTGATAGGCCGCTCCCACGTGCGAGCCGCATCAACAGAGTCTCAGCCTGATCGTCGGCATGATGCGCGGTGGCGATGGCACCCAAATGGCTCTCTTTCGCCCATTTGGTAAGTGCAGCATAGCGAGCCTCTCGCGCTTTGGCCTGAAGGTTCCCTGGAGCAATCTGGATGGTGATCGCGGTGAACGGGATGTCGAGCACCGCGCAAACCGATTTGACCATCGCAACCTCCTGCGCAGCCTTGGGACGCAGGCCATGGTCGATACTGGCAACCGCGATCTCAGCAGGAAAGGCAGTGTGAGCGAGCAATAGCAAAGCTAGACTGTCAGGACCGCCGGAAACGGCCAAGCCCAGTCTTCCGGCCCGCTCATATTCGGGCCAAAGGGCATCGACTTGCGCCGCGAAACGCCTGGCTAGTACGGGATCGATATCCTCGATGTGCTTCGGCGTATCAATCAGCGCCCCCTGGACTCCACGGCCAACATTATTCGCACGTGACCCTGCCGCGATTGGCTTCGTATTGGCTAAGCAGCCGTCCACTCGCGACTGCCGGATAGGTCTCGCCAAACTCAGCCAGTGCGATGCAGGCGCGGCGCGTATCCTCCATCTCGATCATCGCCTGCGCCAGGTAGAGCAGGCTGTCAGGCGCGCGTGGAGCCCGACGATCGGCCTGATAATTGCGCAGGAACCACCGCGCAGCGTCCTCCGCCATACCATCGTCAAGGAATGCCCGGCCCAGCAGATTGCGACCATAGGTGGCGCGCCAGTGGTCCGGATACTGCTCAACAAAGCTCGACAATTGCTGACGCGCTTCGGCGTAAAAGCCGGCGTTCCATAGCCGGAAGCCATAAGAATACTCATCATCCGCTGCATCACCGCTCTGAGGCTTGGTGATCTCTTGAACCGCTGCGAGCCGCTCCGGTGAGGGAGCGGTAGCCGTTTGGCTCGATTCTTCACTTTCGCTCTGGTTCGCCGCTGCAGACGAAGCACCGCCCGTCATCGCCGCCAGGTTGTTGTCGGTCGCGGCGAGTTCTTCGACCTCATTCTCGCGCGTCGCGTTCTCGCCTATGGTAAGACTTGCACCCGTACCACCCGTGCCCTCAAGCGCGGCCAGCCGTGTTTCCATCAGGCTCAACGAATTGGCATTCTCCTCCGAAACGGCGGTCAATCGCTGAAGCTGGACTTCGATCGCATCCAGCCTGGCTAGGATGTCAGTGACCGCGGTGGTCGACGGTCGGTTGTTGACAGGTGAGGAACTGGCCGCCTGACCCGAAGCGATTTGCGGCTCGAAAAAGCGACCCTCACCGCCGGGAAAGACGTTTCGCTGAAGTGCGCGGACTTCGGCCTCGATCTTGCGGATACGCGCGTCGGACACGTCGTCCTGCGCCATTGTGGGCACCGGGCTGGTGGCGATTGTAACAGCGGCAAGCGCGCCGCAGATGAAACGGCCGAGAATAGGGCGAGTGGTGGCATTTGCAGCGATGCTTTTCATGTCTGGTCAGGCTCCTTCTCAGATGCTGCCCGCGTCGCCCGTTAGTGGAGGACCGCGGCGTCGCGCGATCTTGATACCAAGCTTGCAGCGCGATGCATGAACACGTGCCGAATCTCTGCCCATAGACAGCCTTTAAGTCGAGAGTGAGATACAACGAAATCGGTGGGAAAGGCGCAGTTTCCGCACGCTCTATGGCAGACGGTTAGTTCACCGCGGTAGCAGAGCCGTTCGGCGATGCGCCGGGGGGCGGTGCCATAACATCAGCCCGGGCGAGCAGAGCAGCAGCGGATATCGGAGCATCGCCAATAACCACAGGCTCTTCCGCAAGCTTGGGCACTGCCTGTCCGTCGATCGTGATCGCGAACGCATCGGGGCGCCCCGTGTTGATCCGAGGCTCGCTCGCACCGGCGGGCAATTCGAACCGGTCACCGCTTGCCATCTGGCTTTCAAACAGGCGCTCACCGCCATCTTCATAAAAACGCACCCAAATCCCGTCTTCCAGCGCGGTGAAAACCACCTTGCCCGATGATGTGGGCGTGTTCGCGGCCGACGTCACCACACCATCGGAGGCGACCGCTATCTCAGCGGTTGCAGGTTCAGCAGCGCTATTCTCGGCAATTAGCGGAGCAGGTCCGGTACCAGCTGCAAAATAGTTCGTGAAGAAAGCCACCAGTCCGACAGCAAGGACAAGCGCAGCAAAACCGCCGAACCATGCGAGACCTGCCGACGGCAATTTGGCCGGGTCACCAGGTTCCATGTCGCCAGCCATCACCGCACGATGCGTCTGCAATTCGGCCATGTCGGAACGAACGAGATCAACGACCTCTTCTGGGTTCAGTCCCAATTCGCTCGCGTAAGTACGGGAGAACCCGATGGCATAAGCGCGTGAGGGGAGCGTATCGAACTCGCCAGCCTCAAGCACTTCGAGGTGGCGGACCGGAATCCGCGTCTGCGCCGAGACATGCTCAAGCTCAAGTTTTTGCTCTTCGCGAGCTGCACGCAAGAGATCGCCCGCACCCATAAGGGGCAGTTCTTGCACTGCGCTATCCTGCTCGTTTTCCATGACCCGATCCACACGATTAAGGTGGCTTGCTATTTATATACGCACAAAATCCCCGTCGGTGCCGACTGTCAACGATTCAGTCATCATGTTGTGATGTTCAGCGGTCGAGCCGCCCCACAGCTTCGCCAAACCGAATGTGGCCCGTCAAACTGCTCTTCACGTGCGTCTGACCGTGGCGTCTTAATCGACCTCAATCGAACGCTGTTCGGCCCAGGCGCTCAACTCGGTGCGCAAATCGTGGCTTGGATCAGCCAGCCATTCGGTCATCGCTTCGGTCAGTTCGGCAAGGTCGACCTTGCGCACCAACTCCTTGATCGGACCGACCGCGGCCGGGGTGATCGACAGCCGTCGGAAGCCGATGCCTAGCAGCGCGAGCGCCTCCAACCGCCGTCCGCCCATTTCACCGCAGACACCAAGATCTACGTTGCTGCCGACGCTGGTTTGCACCACGCGGCGCAGAAAACGGATGATCGAGGGGCTGAGCCAGTCATACCTCTGCGCGATCTTGGGATTGGCGCGATCCGCTGCAAAAAGGAATTGTGTAAGATCGTTGGTGCCGACCGAAAGAAAGCTGAGCTTGGGCAATAGAATGTCGAGCACTTCGGCAAGCGCTGGCACTTCGAGCATCGCACCATAGTGAATCGCCTCAGGCAGCACCTTCTTCTTCGACCGCAGGAATGCAAGCTGTTCGTCGAACACGGCTTTCGCGGCATCAAACTCCCACGGTTCTGATACCATCGGGAACATCACGTAGAGCGAGCGAGCCGCGCTTCCTTCAAGCAGCGCGCGAGCCTGTGCTTTCATCAGGCCTTCGCGTTCGAGTGCCAATCGCAGCGCCCGCCAGCCCATCGCCGGGTTCTCATCGTTCTCGGCAACTTCCGAAGACAGATACGGCACTGCCTTGTCACCGCCGATATCGACCGTGCGGAAGATGACCGGCTTATCCCCTGCTGCATCCAGCACGTCGCGATAAAGCCGGGTCTGCTTCTCACGCTGCGGCAGCGTGGCGGAAACGAGAAACTGGAATTCGGTTCGGAACAGCCCGACCCCGTCAGCGCCAGTCATCGCCAGCGAACTGATATCATCACGCAACCCGGCATTTATCATCACCTGAATACGAGTGCCGCAGCGGGTGAACGGCTCAACATCGCGCAGGCTGGCATAGACGGCTTGGCGCTCGCGAGATTTGGCGAACCGCGCTTCGAACGCCTCGGCCATTTGTGAAGACGGGCGCACTGTTGCGGTCGCTTGGTTTGCATCTAGCAGCACTTCGTCGCCATCGCGGATGATCCCGCGGATACCGGTCGCGCGACCGAGCACTGGAACACCCATAGCGCGCGCAACAATCACCACATGCGCAGTGAGCGAGCCTTCCTCAAGGATGACACCCTTCAACCGCCGTTTATCATATTCCAGCAGCTCAGCAGGGCCAAGGTTGCGTGCAATTAGGATCGCGTTGCGACGCAGGCCCTGCGATGCGGCGGTGCCGAGCTGACCGGAAACAATCCGCAGCAATCGGTTGGCCAGATCCTCCAGATCGTGCATCCGGTCGGCGAGCAATGGGTCGTCGATCTCGCGCATCCGCATCCGGGTGTGCTGCTGCACACGCTCGATCGCTGCCTCGGCGGTCAATCCGCTGTCGATCGCTTCGTTGATGCGGCGCGACCAGCCCTCATCATAAGCGAACATCTTGTAGGTCTGCAGCACCTCTTCATGCTCGCCGCCGACCCGAAATTCCGCCTGATTGGAAAGGTTGTCGATCTGCTCACGCATCTTGTCGAACGCGCGGTAAACACGCTGCCGCTCGGCCTCGGTATCGTCGGCGACGACCTGAGTAATCTGCACGCGCGGCTGATGATAGACCGCGTGCCCTGCCCCAAGGCCGGCAACCAGAGTCAAGCCGCCGACCGTTTGCGCGCCGGTCTGCCCGGTACTTAGTTTACGGGCCTCTTCCTCATCAACCAGTTCGGCGTTGGCGATTAGCTCAGACAGCACCATTGCCGTCGTTTGCAGCGCCTCAATCTCGACTTCTTCATAGCGGCGCGGCTCGACATGCTGGACGCACAGCACACCGACCGCGCGCTCGCGGTAAACGATCGGCACACCAGCAAAGGAGTGGAACTTTTCTTCACCTGTTTCGGGCCGATACTGGAAGTCCGGATGCGCCTTGGCCTCAGCGAGATTCAGCGTCTCGACATTGTCGGCGATGACGCCGGTCAGGCCCTCGCCAATAGCCATCCGCGTAACGTGCACCGCAGTTTTCTTAAGTCCGCGCGTGGCGAACAGTTCGAGCATCGCGTCGCGCAGCAGATAGATCGAGCAAACTTCACTCGTCAGGCTTTTACCGACAATCTCGACCACGCGATCAAGCTTTGCCTGCGCATGAAGGCGCGAGGCCATTACCTCATGCAGTCGTGTCAGAATCTGGCGAGCGGAAGCAGCTGCTGTCATTGTGCAACCACCTAAAGAACCCGCACGCCAAAATCAAAGCATGCTCGAAAAGATGTAGCGCGCTGCTACGCAGCGCCAAGCGCCGCGAAGCGTCTCCTGATCAAATCTAGGCGCGCTCGATTTCTTCTTTCAATCGCAACTTTTGCTTCTTTAGAGCCTGTATCGTCGCAGTATCGGGCGCGGGCAGAGCCATTTCTTCGCGCAACCGCTCATCTAGCCCGGCGTGCTTCAATTGAAGCGCATTGATATGAGATGCTTGGGAAGATGGGGCGGATGAAACTGCAGACGATGCCATGAAGGTTCTCCTGTATAGCGGGGGGGGTGCCCCCGGGGAGCGACTCGTCCTTGGCGGACGAACCGCACAAAAGGATCAAACCATAAGATGATTGACTTGCAAACCTCTTCATTCAGGTGAATCGGTAACCTCTCAGACACACGCGGTGAATGGTTGGCGGATTCGGTCTGGCAAACGTCGCGGCGGCGCGTACGAATCAGGGGACTCCGCGTAAACGGCGCGGTGATTCTTCAGCGCGAAAGGACAGACAGGCCGCATGAACGAGGCTGAGCTTCAGAAACGGCTAGAACTGCTCAAGACCGAGCATCGCGATCTCGACGCGGCGATTGCGGCTTTGACTGAGGCCGGATCAACCGATCAACTACAGATCGCCCGGCTGAAAAAGCGTAAGTTGCGCTTAAAGGACCAGATCGCGATCATCGAAAACACGCTGCTACCGGATATTATCGCCTGACATTCGGGTGGCCGAAGACACTTCATCGCCATCACCGCACGGCCCGTCTGCTTAATGTCAGTGCGATTGTGTGTCGGCACGGGACGCTTCGCGGATTTGCCGGGAAAAATGGCCATGCGCTACTGGCTACGGGCTCAATGCAGGCCTAGCGACCTCAAGACATGATGGTTCAAACAAGCAGCCTTTCCCGCCCGATTATCGAGGACCTATACAGCGAAGCGCTTGTGCTGGCCGACGATGTGCGCGCCGTTTTCGCCTTGGGCACGAGGGAGCCAGCGAGTAGCGATGACGCGCTGTTGCGGCTCGCGCTCTCAACCGAAGGCCTAAAGACGACGACACGGGTGATGCATGTGCTCGCATGGCTGCTGAACCAGCGTGCATATTTCTCAGGTGAGTTGAGCGAGAGCCAGGTGCGCAACCATGGCGCGCTGCCGCCGGATCGCCCCTCCGATCCGGATCAGCTCGATCTGTTGGAACCAGAGACTCGCGTACTAATCGCAGAGACTGAGAAGTTGCATGGACGGATCGCACGGCTTGATGCGGCTTTGCAGCGGAATTACGAACGACAATCCCCGGTGCGTGCGTTTCAGGAGCGGATTGGCCGCGAGATTGCGGGCCGTTAGTCTCTTTCGCACGCCATTCGGCGCGCAACATACTTGCTCACGCTACCTAAGGTAACGTCGCGGCGAAGGTACTGTCGACCTTGCGGTAGCTGGGCAATCATTTCCAAGCCAGAGAATTGAAGCTCACTAAGCCCAGGCCACAGCTTTCATCCACCTGCTCAGGCGCTCTTCACGAACACTTGCATCCATGTTCGGCTCGAACCTCTTGAGCTCGCCGCACATTGCCTCGGCAGCGCTCTTAAGGTCGGGATAGAGGCCCACCCCTGCCGCAGCGAGCATCGCAGCACCCAGCGCAGTCGTTTCGACAAAGTCGGGACGCTCTACGGGCACGTTCAGCACATCGGCCAAGTCCTGGGCCATCCAGTTGTTCGCAGCCATTCCGCCATCAATCCTGAGCGTTCCCCATGACGTGCCATCAGCAGCGAAGGCTTCGGCGAGGTCGTTGGTCTGGTGCGCCATCGCCTCCAGCGCCGCCCGCGCCAGTTCGGCCTTGCCGCTGGCAAAGCTGAGACCGTTGATTACACCCCGCGCTTCGGCCCGCCAATGCGGCGCTCCGAGACCGGCGAGCGCGGGCACAATCGTCACCCCACCGCAATCGGGAATTGAGCGCGCCAGCTCTTCGGTCTGACTGGCAACCTCGACGATCCCGAGCGAGTCGCGCAACCACTGCACCAGGCTACCCGCCACAAATACCGAACCTTCAATCGCATACGTCCGTTCCCCACCGATCTGCGTCAGCACAGTACCGAGCAGACGGTTTTCGGATCGCGGAATTGTATTCCCCTGGTTGGTAAGCACGAACGCTCCGGTCCCATAAGTCGCTTTGGTCTCGCCTCGTGAGAGACACGCCTGCCCGATGGTCGCCGCCTGCTGGTCGCCCACGAGCCCGGTGATAGGGATCGCACTTCCGAAGAGCTCGGGCGCTGTCTCCCCAAGCTTGCCTGACATATCGACCACCTTGGGCAATGCGACGCGGGGCACGCCGAGCAATTCACACAACCCCTCATCAAACTGCGCTCCGGCCAATTCGAGCAGCTGCGTTCGGCTCGCATTGCTCGCGTCAGAAACATGATCGCCGCCAGTAAGCTTGAAGACAAGCCAGCTTTCGATAGTCCCGAAAGCAAGCGCTCCGGCATCCGCCGCAACGCGTACTTCAGGCACGTTATCAAGCATCCAACGCATCTTTGTTCCCGAGAAGTAAGGATCGAGCAGCAGTCCGGTCTTGCGCTGCACCTCCTCCTCATGGCCCGCCTCACGCAGTTCGATGCAGAACGGCTCGGTCCGTCGGTCCTGCCATACAATCGCACGGGTCAACGGCTCTCCGGTTACCTTGTCCCACGCAACCACGGTTTCGCGCTGATTGGCGATGCCGATGGCTGCGATGCAGGCCGCCCCACCCGCCTTTGGGATCACTTCGAGCGCGCATTGCAGGGTCTTCTGCCAGATCTCGTTCGCATCATGTTCGACCCAACCGCTTTGCGGATAATACTGCGTCAGCTCTTCCTGGGTGCTCACAATGAACTCACCATCGCTCGCAAACAGCATAGCGCGGGTCGAGGTTGTACCTTCATCAAGGACGAGAATGTAGTCACTCATATTTTCGTTCTTTCCCGTGTTGGGCGTGACATGCACTTGAGCGCACGCCATATGCAAGGTCATGGTTGCAATACCCCCCAAGCCCTGGCCCACTGGTGAAGCCGAACAGCTAGACCCGCTGATCCGGCGCGTGCTCGCGCCTAACCCTTCGCCCTACACATACACCGGTACCCAGACCTATGTGGTCGGCACGCATATTGACGTGGCAGTGATCGATCCTGGTCCAAACGACACGGACCATATCGACGCAATCATGGCAGCGGTTGGTAAGGCGAAGATTGTCGCGATCATGTGCACGCACACCCACCGTGACCACTCGCCTGCCGCAGCACCTCTGGCTGAGCGGACCGGCGCGCCGGTCGTCGGCTGCGCGCCCTTGGTACTAAAGACTGACATGCCGCGCGCTGATGAAGCCTTCGACACAACCTATGCGCCCGACCGGGTGCTGGAAGATGGAGAGCAGATGCTCGGCACCGGTTGGACGCTTACGGCGGTCGCCACGCCAGGCCACACCTCAAATCACCTCTGCTTTGCGCTGGAGGAGTCCGCCGCCCTTTTCACCGGCGACCATGTAATGGGCTGGTCGACCAGTGTCGTGATCCCGCCCGATGGCGATATGGGCGACTACATGACGAGCCTCGAAAAGCTGATGGCGCGCGAAGACCGGGTCTATCATTCAGCTCACGGAGCCGCGATCACCAAGCCTCAGCAATTGGTGCGCGGCATGATCGGGCACCGTCGCCAGCGCGAAAACCAGATCCTGAGACTGCTGGGCGAGGACGCACGCGAGGTCTCCGCCTTCATCCCCGAGATGTACAAAGGATTGGACGAGCGCCTTATCCCCGCAGCGGAGATGAGCGTCACTGCGCATCTGATTGATCTGGAGAAGCGTGGGTTAGTAGCTCTCAACGGTGAAACGTGGAGCACCGATTGAGCTAGTCGGCAAAATCCCCACGCTCAAAAGCCTCGGCCAACGCAAACTTCTGCACCTTGCCTGATCCAGTGAGCGGGAACTCCTCCACCCAGATCCAATGGGCTGGAGTCTTCTGCGGGGACAACCGCTCGCGGACGAAGCTCTTGAGGTCGTCATCCTCAGGCCGGTCCGTGCCGTCCGCACGACGCATAAAGCAGACGACAATCTCACCCCATTTTTCATCGGGCACGCCCGCGCAGGCAACTTCGGCGATGGCAGGGTGTTCAAGCATCGCGGCCTCGATTTCGGCGGGGAACAAGTTTTCGCCACCGCGAATGATCATCTCTTTCAAGCGACCCGTGATCTTCACATATCCGCGCGCGCTCATAGAGCCGAGATCACCGGTATGCAGCCAGCCGTCCGTGTCTATAGCCTCGGCCGTAGCCTGAGGATTGTCGTTATAGCCGACCATCATGTTATAGCCGCGCATGCAGATCTCGCCCTGCTCGTCGATGGCGCAGACTGAGTTGCCGTTTGGTGAGCGGATTGCAACTTCCATATGCGAGCATGGCTGTCCTATGGTTTCGGTCAGATCGGTACCCGTGTCGGTCGGCCAGGCGGCGGTGATCGCAGGTGAAGTTTCAGTCTGGCCGTAAACGATCAGAATGGGCACTCCGAACACCTCCTGCGCAGCGCGGTTCAGTTCTGGCGGTACCATCGCGCCTCCACTGACCACCGTCTGCACGCTTGAGACATCGGTCCCGGTCGCCTTGGCCGCCTCGATAATGGCGAAGATCATGGTCGAAACCCCGCCGAGAACTTCGGGCTGTTCACGCTCGATGGTCTTGGCGACCGCAATCGGATCGAACACAGAGACCAATAGCAACGTCGCACCTTGGGCGAGAACGCCCAGCACACACACCGCGCTGCCAGCGGTGTGGAACAGCGGGAACGGGCACATCACGGTTTCGCCTGCCGACAATCCCCACCGTGCAAACACGTCTTCGTTGCTTTGCACCAGACCATGCTGGTGGAGCAGAACGCCTTTGGGAAAGCCGGTTGTGCCCGAGGTGTACTGGATCATGCAGATGTCGAGCGGATTGGTCTCGTGCAGCTCGCCATCGCTAGCTCCGGCGAACAGCTCGGCGTGGTCTTCAATATCAATCACATAGTCCGCAGCAGGAAGACCGGCTGCAGCTTCGTCGACCACCGGACGCAGAGCGCTGCCGCGGACCGCCGGCTGATAATAGACCGCGCCCGCGCCCGATTGTTCCAGCACATAACGCACCTCACGCGCTATGAAGGAGGGGTTCACTGTTACCAGCACCAGCCCGGCCATCGCCGCACCGAGCTGGACTAGAACCCATTCGGGGCAATTGCCGCCCATTATCGCGATCCGCGTGCCAGCAGGGTGTCGTGATGCAAGTGCGCGTCCGCACCTTTCCGCATCAGCGAGCAGTTCCGCAAAGGTCCATTCGCGCCCCATGGTTCCATCTGCCAGCAAGGCACGTAATGCCATCGCATCACCGCGCACCATTGCCTGCTCGCGCAATACCTGTTCGATAGTGCGCTCGCGATACTCGGTATCGGACTGCGCCGGGCAATAGGCCTCCGCCAGATCCAGCTCGTACATGCGTTTCTCTCCCTTGCTCAGCGTAGCACAAGGAGGCTCGTAAATCGCTGCAAAATGCCTATATCCAGTCCAACTATTTTAGCGGGATCAACACTATGAGCTTCGAAAACAAAATCCCATCGGGCAACGATCTGCTCGCTGAGATTGATCGTCTGCGTAAAGAACGCAATGCTGTGATCCTCGCGCATTATTACCAGACGCCCGACATTCAGGACATTGCCGATTTCGTCGGCGACAGTCTGGAGCTTTCGCGAAAGGCGGCCGAAACCGATGCCGACGTGATCGCATTTTGCGGTGTGAAGTTCATGGCCGACACTGCGAAAATCCTCTCGCCTGAGAAGATCGTCGTGTTGCCGGACATGGATGCCGGATGCAGCCTCGAAGACTCTTGCCCGCCGGAGAAGTTCAAGGCCTTCCGCGAAGCGCATCCCGATCATATCGCGCTCACCTACATTAACTGCTCGACCGAAGTGAAAGCGTTGTCGGACGTGATTGTCACAAGCTCCAGCGCAGAAACGATCCTTCAGAAAATTCCTCGCGATCAGAAGATCATCTTCGGCCCCGACCGTCACCTAGGCGGCTGGCTGTCGCGCAACTTCAACCGCGAAATGCTGCTATGGCCGGGCGTGTGCATCGTCCACGAGGCGTTCAGCGAGACCGAGCTGCTCAAGCTCAAGGAACAGCACCCCGATGCCCCGGTCGCCGCGCACCCCGAATGCCCTCCGGTAATCATCGACCATGCCGATCACGTGGGCTCGACTAGCTCGATCCTGACCTTCGCCAAAGGCTTCGAAGGCGATACGCTTATCGTCGCGACCGAACCACACATTATGCACCAGATGGAAAAGGCACTGCCGGAGAAGACCTTTATCGGCGCGCCGGGTGCGGACGGCAACTGCAACTGTAACATCTGCCCCTACATGGCGCTCAACACGATGGAGAAGCTTTACGTAGCGCTGCGCGACCTCGAGCCACGCATCGAGATTGAGGAAGGACTGCGGCTGAAGGCGAAAGCGAGTCTGGACCGCATGCTGGAGATGGCAAGCGGGACCGTCGGGATGGGCGACTTGGGGAAGGTACACTTCACGGCGGATTGATACATGCCGATCTATTCTCTGATGATGATCGGCGAGAACTCTCCCTCGCGCATATTGGCTGACGCCAGTGGGCCACATGGCCTTTATGCCTCACGCGTTGTCGAGGCGTCTGATCCAGAGCCTGCCGAAGAGTTGGTCGTGCAGATGCTCCGGAAAGAACTCATGCATCTGGTCGGAGAAAGGCGCCGAGGTGATCCGAACCAGTGATTCAACTGGATGAGCTAAGGGGACTGGACAGCCTTTCAGATTATCTCAAAAATACCGTCGCCACATGGTTTCCAATGGAGTCCTGGTCTCTCTTCTGTTTCTCGCAAAGCAGCGCAACAAGGCGCTGCTTTTTTAGCAAGCGAATGGCCTCCAACCACAAGGCATAACCTTGCCATTCCTGTAGGCGACGAGGTTATGGATAATCCCATGCGCCGCAATATGGTCGGCCAGAGCCTCGCTATGCTGGCGCTTGGCTTTGCGGAAATCCAGCGGAGAGAGTTTCAAACTTGCAGAAGCTATCGACGCGATAGTCATTGGGTTAGTCCTTTCTTGTCCTTTGGAGTGATGGCCAAAACGGCGATCGGCCCTGCCCTTGGGCAAGAACGGGATCGGGAAAGGAAAGCGCAGCACTCTTGGTGTTTTCCATCAAACAAACGAGCGCGGTCATGGTATCATGAGACTGCACCGCCCACCTGTATGGCTCCGGCCGCGCTCTCTTTTGCCGGATTTCTGCAGGAGAGCACTTTATAGACAAGGAGAAGACCGAGCGCATCCGGCGCCCAAACGACCGCTTTCGGCGTTGAGGAATTGGCGGCGACATTTTCATGACGTCGGGCATTCAAGAGATTGGCGACGAAGCCATAAAGGTCTTCGCGACCCAGGTGGGCGCATTCGATCATGACGGGCAGCGGATCTTCTGGAAGATCGACTACTACGGTCCGGACATTATGTCAGGAAGCGAAGACCCCTCAGACCCAGATGCGACACGCCGCGTCCTCTCCATCATACGGGCTTCAGAGTATTGAGCCCAGCTCCTGATGACACCGCTTCGGCAGTGTCCTTCTTTGGCCAACCTGCCCGAAACGCCGTCATTCGTCATAGTCGACAGGTTCAAGTTAGTCGCGCGTCGAGTCGTTGCGCTTGAGCGACGTGTTGGTCTGCGATTTTGGGCAGGCCCGCCCTCGAAGTACCCCTTACTATCTTCTGTAGGGTGACGATCGGAAGCCCGCAGAAATAGGTGGGTTTGCTGATTAAGGGAGACGGTGTTGCCAATCTAACACGTTGACCAAATGCACTCCAATTGATGTTCATTGAGACAACTCAAATGGGGAGGGGCACTTGCGATCCACCAAGGTTTTGTTGGCAGGTACCGGCATCGGCCTGTCTTTGGTCGCACAAGCGACTTATCCGCAATCAAGCGCAAAAACATACACCTATGACGAGCTTGGCCGCCTTATTAAAATCGAAACGGTGGGTGGTCGCAATGACGACCGAGAGAGCTCGATTTGCTATGACGATGCCGGAAATCGCACTCAATACTCAGCAAGTAACAGCTCAGGCTCAGTGACCTGCTCAGGCGGGAGTGCACCACCTCCGCCTCCTCCTCCTCCGCCTCCTCCTCCTCCGCCTCCTCCTCCGCCACCGCCGCCGCCGCCGCCGCCTCCAAACTCGCCACCGGATGCAGCGGACGATTGGGTCTTTGGCGCGTGCAATGGCTCAACTTCATTTGACGTCAGATCGAATGACAGCGATCCTGAGGGTCACACACCCCTCTCCGTTACATCGATTACAAAGTCGTCTGGGAATGGCTCGGCGAGCCTCATGGGCAATGGCCTAATCGGTATCACTTTCGGCCCCAACATGTCTGATGAAGGGATCTTCAACTACACGGTACAAGATGCTCTGGGCGCCACTAGTAACGGCACTTTGCGCATTACCGTAAACGATTGCGGCGGTGGTCCGATCTTTCCGGGTGACTGAAGTGTGGAGAAGTAATACCTTTCTTCCTCTATTGAATTTTTCAAGACCTCATCTCTTTCTTACTTTGTAGATTTTCGCGAAAGCAACTTTTTATGCAAATGAAAAACTGTAAGAAGACCATCGGGCAAAAAAAGCTCGCATTAGTTGCACTCGCACTCGTATGTGGGTTTGTATTCGTTGCCCCGGCACACGCCCAGAACGTCGGCGGAGGCGATGGTGGTGGCGATCCATCTTTCAACGTCTCTCCACCACCCGAGAGGTTGTCGGTAACTGAGACGGGTGTTGATATTCGAACCGGGCGTTTCGCGTATTCGAAGACCGACCTCGAGATTGGTTCGCTCAATCTGGTGCGCCAGCTTGCCAACGATGCGCGGGGGCATGTTCATCCTTTCGGAAATCTATCGCACAACTGGGATATTTTTATCGCCGAACGGCGGTTCAACATGACGGAGAATCTTCCGCCGATCGCCGGGGGGTTCGGGCAAGGTGATGATTATCAACTGTTCGTCCACTACGGTGGCAGTAAACAAGTCTTTAATGCCCGCTACAACTCTCAAGGGGTGAACCATTCCAGCTCTGCACCAGGTGAACTCAAGCTGGTCTCAGCTATAGGATCGCGCTCTGGCGCAGCGGTCTATCGGTATCAAAGCTATAGCGACGGAACGATCCTCGAATTCCGGCCGATGGACAGCGGCGACTGTTCCAGCGTCTATCGTTGCGCTTACGTATCGAAGATCATCCGCGCAAATGGTGAAGAGCTTATATTTTCGTACGATACGGGCGGCGGGACCATCTCAGGCCACCGAGCGAGGCTTGCCTATGTGCGATCAAGCTTGGGGTTCGCCGTTCGTCTAGAATATACTGCAAGTGGGAGTTGGCATAAGGCCAGTAAAGCATGTGTCTTCAACCTCGCTGTCGCGAGCCTGCCGAGTTCGTGCAGTTCTGCAGCAATACAAACCGTTACCTACGGTTATCAAGGAGGTGGCTCACTCAGATCGGTTACCGATGCCGGTGGAGCCGTCTGGCAATACGGCTATCCCGGCGGCGGTCGAATGGAATTTTACCACCCCGGAGAAGCTGCGCCCTATCTGACAAATACGAGGATGTCGCGCCAAACGGATCAGCTTGAAACTCACGAGATTGTGACACGCCAAGTGCGCGCTGATGGTCTCGAGGTTTCCTATCAATACGAATATGCTCCTTATCAATTTTCAGGCACCGACCCCCGCTGGGCCAGCATACCCGAGCTCGCTGGCGGGACGATGACTACAAATGTCGGGACGATCAAGAAGGTCCTTTTCGATTTTCCAATCGTTCCGGGCAACAGGGTCTGTGACGATCCTTTATTCTGCTCTCCGCACGAACTCGGTGATGAGAAATACCAAGTTACCACGGGTCCTGCGAGGATCGTCGATGAACTTGGTCGAACATGGGTTATGGATTGGTGCGATGCCGCGCAAGGTGCCGCGTATCCTCCGCACTACAGAAATCGTTGCCTTGTCACCCCACTGCTCGAATCTTCGACTGATCCGGAAGGCGCAATCACCTATTACAAATACGATGGTTGGCGCACGCGAAACGTTCGTGAGGTGCGACGCGTCGCTAAGTCGGGCAGCAGTTTGCCGGATGTAGTGACGCAAGCTGGATACAATTGCTTTAGCGCCTACATCCTCAGCTGTTCAAAGCCTATTTGGACAATCGACGCAAGCGGCAACCGCACTGACTTCGAATACTCTCCCACTCACGGAGGTATTTTGAAGCAAACAGCTCCTGCTGATGCTAGCGGCGTTCGCCCTGAGACCCGGTACAGCTACGCGCAGAAATACGCGTGGATCAAGAATTCCGGTGGTGGGTTTGTTCAGGCTGCCTCACCGGTCTGGGTGCTTGTTTCGGAGGAATATTGCCGGACCAGCGCAGCAGACGTGAGTGGTAACTGCGGCGCTGGCGCTAGTGATGAAGTTGTGACCACCTATGAATACCAGGCGGGCAACACATCAGAAGGCAGCAATGTCTGGCTGATCGGCACAGCGGTGACCGCAGACGGTCAGACGCTGCGCACTTGTTACGGCTATGATGAGAACGGTCGGCGGATCTCTGAGACCCAGCCCAAGGCTGGTCTGGCGAGCTGTCAGTGAGGGGGCGGGTTATGACACGCATCGCCGCTTCCCTGGTGCTGGCCGT
>JBCCVO010000020.1:0-40798 GCA_039195235.1 Pseudomonadota bacterium | reverse complement strand
GCAAACTTGGCTTCGATTTCGAGATTGACGATGGCGTGTTCGCATTCACGGCGCAGACCCGTTCAGAAGACGTTGCGGACCAGCTTTATCTGTTCGCCGCGAAGCTGGGCATGCCACGCTGGGATGCCGATCCGGTCATCCGCGCAAAAGCAGCGGCAGGACTGGCCTACAACACATTCTCGACCAGCCCGGCTGGCATGATCAATCGTGATCTCGAATACTTCGTGACTAATCGTGATGCGCGCTTCGCGACACCTGATCCGGCTGCACTTCAGCAAGTGACGCCCGAAGGGTTTCGTCAGGTTTGGGAGCCGCTGTTAAAGCAGGGACCAATCGAAGTGCTGGTGTTCGGCGAGTTTGATCGTGACGCGATAACGCAGAAACTGGCAGAGACGTTTGGCGCATTGCCGGTGCGTGAGCCGATCCCGGCTGACGTTGCCGCACGGGTGCCTGGCTTCGCAGACGCATCGAGGGTGCCCACCGTGCTAACTCACCGCGGCGATGGCAATCAGGCCGCTGCCGTGATCGCCTGGCCGAGCGGGGGCGGGGTTACGAGCATCCGGGAATCGCGGCAGCTCGAAATTCTAACCCAGCTGTTCAACAACCGCCTGCTCGAGGCTTTGCGTGAGCGCGCTGGCGCAAGTTATGCGCCGCAGGTCTATTCCAAGTGGCCGACCGATCTGGAAAGCGGGGGGACGATCACCGCGCTCGCTCAGCTTGAACCCGAGTTCGTGCCGATTTTCTTTGCCGAGGCTGATCGGATTGCAAGAGATCTTGCAGCGAACCCACCGACTGCCGATGAACTTGACCGGGTGACCGAGCCACTCGCACAGCTGATCCGTCGCGCCTCGACCGGAAATACCTTCTGGCTCTACAATCTCGAGGGTTCGACCACCGATCCGCGCCGGGTGTCCTTGCTGCGCAGTCTGCTGGCGGACTATTCGCGCACTGATCCGCAGATTATGCAGTTCCTGGCTGATCGCTATTTTCGCCAGCGCACGCCGCTGCGGCTCGCGGTCATTCCGGAAGGGCAGACCCTTGCAGAGGTCGCTCCACTTTCGATCAACGGTGGGGCAGCAACAGGTAAGGGTGGTGGGTCTAGTGCCGCACCGGCCACCGCTACGCAGCCTGCTCAAGAGATTGTCGGGCGCTGATTCGTGGCCATATCGAGCATAGCGATGACAGCGTTCGTGAAATAATATTGTCGTAAGGCTGCTTGCTGCTTTACAAATCGAAGCATGCTCCGTACCGGCGCATCCCTTGATCGAGGCTGCTCCACCTATGGAGCGAATTGTAACTGGACGAATTTGAGAGTTTGGACGTGGCTCAGAACTGGACCCCCGAAGGCTGGAAAGCCTACGAAGCGCGGCACTTGCCGCATTACGAAGACAAAGCAGAACTGGCCGATGCGGAGGAGACTCTGAAGGCCTATCCGCCTCTGGTCTTCGCTGGAGAAGCGCGCGCGCTGAAATCAGATCTTGCTGATGTGGCCAACGGGCATGCCTTCCTGCTGCAAGGTGGCGATTGTGCAGAGAGCTTTGCCGAGTTCCATCCAAACAATATCCGCGACACGTTCAGGGTGCTGCTGCAGATGGCGGTCGTTATGACCTTTGCCAGCAAGCGTCCGGTCGTCAAGGTCGGGCGCATGGCGGGCCAGTTCGCCAAGCCGCGCTCTTCAGCGACCGAGACCAAGGGTGATTTAACCCTGCCGAGCTATTTCGGTGACAATATCAACGGGATCGAGTTCGATCCGGTGCAACGCCGCAACGATCCTGGTCGGATGGTGCGGGCCTATTCGCAGGCCGCTGCCACACTCAACCTGCTGCGCGCCTTTGCAGGCGGGGGTTATGCCAATCTGCGTCAGGTCCATCAGTGGACGCTTGATTTCATGGGCCGCACGCCATGGACGGAGAAGTTCGCCAAGACCGCCGACAGAATTGGCGAATCGCTCGATTTTATGGAAGCCTGCGGGATTGATCCGGCGACCGTGCCGCAATTGCAGGGCACCAGTTTCTACACCAGTCATGAAGGGCTGCTGCTGCCCTACGAACAGGCGCTGACGCGCCGCGATTCACTCACGAACGAATGGTATGCGACCAGCGCACACATGCTGTGGATCGGCGACCGCACGCGCTTCCCGGGTAGCGCGCATATCGAATTTGCACGCGGCATAGGCAATCCGCTGGGCATGAAATGCGGGCCTTCGCTTGAGCCCGACGCGCTGCTCGAACTGCTCGACGTGCTCAACCCATCGCGTGAACCAGGTCGGATTACGCTGATAAGCCGGTTTGGTCACGATAAGGTCGAAGAAGGCCTGCCCAAGCTGGTGCGCGCGGTGAAACGTGAAGGTCACCCTGTCGTGTGGAGCTGCGATCCGATGCATGGCAACGTGATCAAATCGGACAGTGGCTATAAGACCCGTCCGTTCGATCGCATCCTTACCGAGGTGAAGGGCTTCTTTGCTGTCCATCGCGCAGAAGGCACGCATCCAGGCGGTATCCATATCGAGATGACCGGCCAGGACGTAACCGAATGCGTAGGCGGTGCCGTTGCAATCACCGATGATGCGCTAGGCGATCGCTATCATACGCATTGCGATCCGCGTCTCAATGCCGAGCAGTCGCTGGAGCTTGCCTTTCTGCTCGCCGAAATGCTCAATACCGAGGTCAACGAACGGCCTGTCAGCGCCGACGCTGCATGATCGCGTATAGGTAGTTCCCCGAGGGTCGGAATGCGCCTGCCCTTGAGTGGTTCAAAGTACCGCGGCCGCTTCAATGGATAGCAAGGCCTATGCGCGACTTTCACAGTTTCGAGACTCTATCGGTCGCCGGCGCGTCGGGCTCCATGGCGCTCGACCATTTGATCGGGCGCGATGCGCTGATCGGCCTCAGTTTCCTGCTGGGATTGCTCGCGCTCGTGGCGTTGGTTGCGGTTGTCCTTTCGCGCCGTGAAACGCGCTTCGCGGCGCGGCTGGCGCGTGAGCGGGCGCACAAGATGGCAGAGCTGTTGCGCACTATCCGGATGGCTGAGAGTATAGCCGAGCTAGGGGTGTGGCAATACGATCCCTCGAGCGGCACGCAGCAATGGTCGGATGGGATGCGGGTCTTGTTCGGGGTCGAGCATGACGACGAATTTGTTGAGGGCGATGCCGAAACCTTGCTTTTTGCGAACGACATCGACCTGATCGGCAACGTCACAGCCCACCGCCACGAAACCGCGCCGTATGAGCTTTACTTTGATATTGTCGGCTATGACGATGTGCCGCGCCAGATCTCCGTTCACGCGTGCAATTTGCCGAACAACAGCGGAGGAATAAGCAGGGTGGTTGCGGTGGTTCGCGATGTCAGTGATCCAGTTCAGCGAGTGCGCGAGCGCGAGCTCGAGCTCGAGCAGGATCGCGCATTGGCCGCCCGTGAGTCGCTTCGGGCGCGCGAGCTTGCCGCTACCGACCGGCTCTGACCGGGCTGACCAATCGTCGATAAGTGATGGCGGAACTCGATCAATTCCCCTCGAAATCCCAAATAACCCTTGTTCGCTCGCACTTATCATAGCCGAACGACTGCTACGGACGATCGCATGGGCCAGTGCGTTGGGGCCAGTGCTGTGGGGCCAGTGCTGTGGGGCCAGTGCGGTGGGGCCTGTGCCTGCCGTCACTGTAAGCATGGGCGTTGCTGAACTGACCGAAGGAGATTCGTCGCTTTTGCCATTTGAGCGGGCAGACAGGGCGCTATGCGCGGTCAAGCATGCCGGACGAAATCGGGCCCGTATGGCTGCGGAACCAAGCGTCTTGATAAGCGTCCATTGCGACCTGCCATCGCAGCGCATGCCTTTCAATTGTCACGCCTTTGCGGCATGGCCTTCTGACACAAGGCCGGCCGATAAGAGGAGGCGTGCGTGCCCCAATCAATGCCGAACAGCAGTTTCGCTGGCGCAAATGACCTTTGTGGGCAGTTCCGCGCCACTCGGGCGCTGACCGAAGCTCTGGTGGCTCCACTTTCCGATGCAGATGCCACAGTTCAGTCGATGGAAGACGCTTCGCCCGCAAAGTGGCACCTGGCGCACACGACATGGTTCTGGGAGACGTTCCTGCTCCGTGACCATATGGCGGCCTACCGGCTGTTCGATGCGGAATGGCCGTTCCTGTTCAATTCCTATTATGAAGCCGAAGGCCGACGTATTGCTCGGCTCTCTCGCGGGATGCTGTCCCGGCCTACACTAGATGAAGTGCTCGAGTGGCGCGCTCATGTCGATGCAGCGATGGCACCGTTATTGGACGAGCCAAGGCATGCCGATCTAATCGCGCTCGGCATTGCTCATGAACAACAGCATATCGAACTGTTGCTTACCGACATCAAGCATGCGCTGTTCCAGAATCCGCTTGGCTCGGCGATGTGGGATGGCGCGCCGGAAGCCGCGATGTCGCCCGGTGACCAGGAGATTGGCTGGAATATGCATCCGGGCGGTGTGGCCTTGATCGGTGCCGATGGTGAGGGCTTCGCCTTCGACAATGAAGGTCCGTGCCATCGCGTACTGCTCGAACCGTTCGCGCTCTCTCGGCGATTGGTCAACAATCGCGAATGGAATGCCTTCATTGCGGATGGCGGCTATAAAACCGCCTCGCTATGGCTTTCTGACGGCTGGGCTTGGGTCAATGATGCCCAAGTTCGCACGCCGCTCTATTGGCGCGAAGACCAAGCCTTCACGCATCAGGGCTGGCACACCCTCGATCCCGATGCGCCGGTTACCCATATCTCGTATTACGAAGCTGATGCCTTCGCGACCTGGGCAGGCGCGCGTCTGCCGACTGAGTTCGAATGGGAGGCGATTGCACGCGGTCAGAGCGGAGAGGCCTCTCCGCCAGCGCATGATAGAGCGGGCGGCAATCAGCTCGACGGCGCCATCGCGCCGCACCCTCAAGGCGGCGGGAGCCTGTTCGGTGATTGCTGGCAGTTTACCCGCTCCGCGTATCTCCCATACCCCCGTTTCCAGCCCGCAAGCGGGGCGGTTGGTGAGTACAATGGCAAATTCATGAGTGGGCAGTTCGTGTTAAAAGGCGCGAGCTGCGCTACTGTGCGCGGGCACTCGCGGGCTTCGTATCGCAACTTCTTTTACCCGCATCAGCGCTGGCAGTTCACTGGCCTCCGCCTCGCAAGGGACGTTTGAGACTATGACGACGCAAAAGGGCTTGAAGCTGGTCGAGCGTGATGAAGAGGGCGTGGACACAGCGTTCCGCGCTGATGTGCTTGATGGACTAGCGCAGGCGCAGAAGGCAATTCCTGCGCGCTGGCTTTACGATGAAGCGGGATCGCAGTTGTTCGAGGACATCACCCAGCTGCCCGAATATTACCCGACCCGCGCGGAAACAGAGATCCTTCGGACACGCGGCACGGAATTCGCGGAGATGATCGGTGAGGGCCGTGCTGTGGTCGAGTTCGGCTCGGGCAGCTCGGTCAAGACGCCGCTGCTGCTCTCGGCAATCGCGCCCAGCGCTTACGTGCCGCTCGATATCTCCGGCGATTTCCTCCGTTCAGCAGCAGCCGACTTGGCAGAGAAATTCCCAGGCCTGCCGGTTTATCCGGTCGAGGCGGATTTCATGCGCCAGGTTGAATTGCCAGTTGAAGTCGTCCCTCTGCCCAAGCTCGGTTTCTTCCCCGGATCGACTATCGGGAACATGGTTGCACGTACCGCAGTAGACCTGTTGCGCAACATGCGCGAGACATTGGACACCGGCGCGAAGCTGCTTATCGGGATGGACCTGATTAAGGACGAGGAGGTTTTGGTCGCCGCCTATGACGACGCTGCCGGGGTAACGGCCGAGTTCAACTACAATCTTGTGCGCCGGATTAATCGCGAGTTGGATGGCGATGTCCCGATAGACGCGCTGACCCATGAGGCGCGCTGGAACGATGATGGTGCACGGGTTGAGATGCATCTTGTGGCTGGCGAGGACATTGCGTTTTGCGTCGACGGACGGAGCTTTTCCATGCGCGCAGGCGAGACGATCCACACCGAGAACAGCCACAAGTTCAACCGTCGCACATCGAATATGCTGCTGCTCGCTGGAGGTTGGGAGCCGACAGCGCGCTGGCTTGATAGCGAGGGTCGCTTCTCGTTGATCTTGGCTGAAGCTAAGCCACCGCGTAGCGCCCCATAAAAAGGTCTGAAACAACGAGGCGTGCGGCGCGTTGAGCGCGAATGGATCGAAATCACTGCGAAATTCTGATTATCGGTGCGGGCATGGCGGGTCTTGCTTGTGCAACGCGGCTTGCCAACGCCGGACGCCAGGTGCGCGTTCTCGATAAAGGGCGTGGGCCGGGTGGTCGGATGGCCGCACGTCGTATCGAGATTGCAGGTGGAACCGTCTCCTTCGATCACGGCGCACAGTATTTCACTGCGCGCGATCCGGCATTCTGTGCCGCAGTCGAAGCGTGGGAAGCGCTCGGTGTGGTCGCTCGCTGGCCCGCTGCCGGAGATGATGCCTGGGTCGGCACTCCCGGTATGAACGGACCGATCCGGTCGATGGCAGAGAACCTTGATCTGCGTTGGAGCGCACGGGCTGACACCATTGCCAATGACGGGGCTAGTTGGCGCGTTTCCGCAGGCGATACGACTTTTACTGCCGACACGGTGCTCGTCGCCGTGCCAGCGGAACAGGCCCATGACCTGCTTCAATTGCCTGTCCCAGATCTTGCCGCCGTTGCTGCCGGTGTGCAGTCCGAGCCTTGCTGGGCGGTAATGGTGGGCTTTTCCGAGCCACTGAGTTTGGAGGTCGATGCACTGCGCGATCCCTGTGCGGCGATCAGCTGGGCGGCGCGCAATTCAGCGAAGCCGGGGCGCATGGGCACAGAATGCTGGGTTCTCCACGCATCGCCTACACGCAGTCGCGAACTGCTTGATCTGCCGAAAGAAGAAGTTGCGGCTCTTATGCTTTCAGATTTCTTGGCGCAAACGGGCGCGCGACCCGCAGATCCGGTCCATCTCGTTGCGCATCGCTGGCTCTACGCAATGCCAGGCTCGGTTCCAGGCGAGCCGGCGCGGTTCGATAAGGCGTACGGCATCGGCATAGCGGGCGATTATCTGCATTCGCCGAGGGTCGAAGGTGCGTTCCTGTCGGGATGCGCGCTCGCCGAGAAGGTCCTAGTGCAAGGTTGAGCGCCCCCATTAGGGCTAGTGGACGCAGACGCGTCGCTCAGTCTAGCTAACCTTCAGGCCTGTTGGGGAGGGGCGCATGCAAGACCTGTTCGATCTATCGGGAAAAACCGCCGTAGTAACCGGCTCTGGGCGCGGCATTGGTGAGGGGATTGCAACCCTGCTCGCGGAGGCGGGCGCGAATGTCGTGTGCGCGGCGCGCTCCGCCGAAGAAATCCAGCACGTTGCCGAATCGATCAACGCAAGCAATTCACCAGGCAGGGCTGTTGCGCAGGTGACCGATGTGTCGAACGCCAAGGATATGGACGCGCTTGCTCGGCGCGCGGTCGACGAATTTGGACGGCTGGATATCTGGATCAACAATGCTGGCGGTTCGCTGATTTCCGCCCCGCTGACGGAGCTTGACCCAGCGGAATGGGACAAGACGCTCGCGGTGAACCTGTCTTCGGTGTTCTACGGCGTGCGCGCGGCGGTCAAGCATATGACGAATGGCGGTTCGATCGTGAACACGTCATCGATGGCGGGCCGTGACCCGTTTCCGGGAAGTGGGCATTATAGCGCGGCAAAGGCAGGCGTGAGCATGCTGACCAAGACTCTGGCGCTGGAGCTGGGCCCTCAAAAGATCCGCGTGAACGCGATTCTTCCCGGCTTTGTACCGACCGATACGGTAAAGAAGGCGCTGGATATGAATGACGAGGATTTCGGCCCGTTACTCGAACAACTGAACCTGCCCGCCGGGCGGTTGGGGACGCCGCGCGATATCGCAGCTTGCGTGCTGTATCTGGTTGGCAATTCGGGCGAGTGGGTGACCGGTCAGAATCTTTGCGTGGCAGGCACTGTTTGATCTACCGCAGCCCATCCTGAGTACGATTTCCTAGCTCATTAGATCACAGATCGCATCGCTTCAGGCGGTCTTTCGGCCTGCAGCGGCGGCGTCGCCTTCGTCTTGCGCCCAGATAGCGAAGCGGTGGCGCGAAAAACAATCTGGCTGGGGTGGCAGGATTCGAACCTGCGCATGCCGGTACCAAAAACCAGTGCCTTACCACTTGGCTACACCCCAGCAGAGAGCGCGCTGTATAGCGCCGTTCGCGCGGATGTGAAGGGGAATTGATCGCCCACCTTGCAAATTCACGCAGGCGCCGCGCGGCGGATAGAAAGGTCGCTTTCAATTTGTGCAATTGTGCCGCGATTGATGCCGTAGAACAGCAGCGCGCCTGCAGCCGGGATCATAACGGCTGCGGGGATTACCGCAAACGCGATCTGGATGCCCATCAGTGCGCTTTCGCTTTGTTCGGCATCTTTCACAAAGCCTGTGAGGTCGAGCATAAAGCCGGGCAGCGCCGATCCGAACGCGATACCTGCTTTGACGGCGAAGACCGACGCTGCCACCACCAACGCTGTCATCTGACGGTTCGATTTCCAGTCGATGAATTCGGCAATGTCGGTGAACATCGAAAAGGACAGAATCATAAGCATGCCGAACCCGATACCGACCGCATATTGTACCAAGGTCTGCGGCCACATAGAGTCGAGTGGAAGGAAGTAAAACAGTGTGATCATCGATGCTTTGAGCACACCGGCGGCTATGAGAAGGTGTGATTTCTCAAACCGTCTTTGCAGGACGTTTCCAAGGACGACGCCGGTTACCTGACCAAGCGCCAGTGCGGTAAGGAACAGGGCTATGCGATCAAGAAACAGGAAAGCGGGCGATCCATCGTCTCCGACCACATATCTGAAGAAGAACAGCGCGCTTCCCGCCCGCGAAGCAATAGCTGTGACCCCCAGGATCGCAGCGATCGCGAC
This sequence comes from Pseudomonadota bacterium, assembly GCA_039195235.1. Classification (GTDB taxonomy): domain Bacteria; phylum Pseudomonadota; class Alphaproteobacteria; order Sphingomonadales; family Sphingomonadaceae; genus Erythrobacter. Next base: position 31,846 of record JBCCVO010000020.1, on the reverse strand, counting down.
CGCTATCCAAGGGCCGGTGCGGATCAGCACGGCTACATCTGCCAAGGGCGCTCCGTTCGTTTCGGCCGGTGGGATGCGTTCCTTCGTCGTTGCAAACGTTGTCAGCAGGCAGAAAACTGCCAAAGCCGCGATGCAGGACACCGTGAGCAGGATGCCCAAAGCCTCGTCACCCCCGCCAAGCTCTCGCACAAGCGTAGTGCCAAGCGCGCCGACTAAAATGCCGCCGAGCGCCGAGAAGAACATGCGAAAGGCGGTCACGCTGGTGCGCGCTTTGGACGAAGGGGAGATGACTCCGAGCAACCCGCCATACGGCACATTGACCGCGGTGAAGGCCAGCATGCAGAGCGTGTAGGTGACATAGGCCCAGATCAGCAGCGCTGTATCGCCGAGTGATGCTGGCGCGCTGAAGATCAGTACCATCATGATGCCAAGCGGCACCGACCCCAACAGCAGATAGGGGCGATAACGTCCCCAGCGCGTGCGAGTGCGATCGGCGATCACGCCCATCATCGGATCGGTGAAGGCGTCGACCAGCTTCGTTAGCAGCAGCATCAGCCCAATGGCAGCCGGTGCCAATCCACCGAGATTAACGAAGTAGTAAAGTAGGAAGACGCCGAAGAAGTTCAGCATCAGCCCTGCTGCCAAATCCCCTATGCCGTAACCGAACTTTTCGCCCAGTCCGACGTGCGTCTGATCAGCTTTGGCCAAAGGAAGCCTCTGTCATGAGACGAGGGAAGGGGATGAGGGTGCAAGAGTCAACCAATCTCGCCTACCTATAAGGTCTGGCTTAGTCGAGTGTTTTGCCTTCGAAATCAGCGGCCGAATGGCGCTCGGGCAGTTGAGCGTTTTCATCGCCCCAGACCTTGTTAACGATCTTGCCGCGCTTCACCGCCGGACGGGCGTTGATTTCATGCACCCAACGCGCGACATTTTTGTATTCGTCGATCGAAAGGAAGGTCTTGGCCTCATTGTAGATCGTGCCGAACACGAAAGGGGCGAGCCAGGGAAAATTGGCAATATCGGCGATCGAATAGTCGTTACCGGCCAGGAAATGGCTGTCGGCCAAGCGCTTGTCCGCGACATCAAAAATCCGCTTGGTTTCCATCGCGTAGCGGTTGATCGGGTATTCATATTTTTCAGGCGCATAGGCGTAGAAATGGCCGAAGCCGCCGCCAATGAAAGGTCCGCTGCTTACCTGCCAGAACACCCAGCTCAGCGTTTCAGCGCGTGCTGCGGGATCGGTCGGCAGGAATTCGCCGAACTTCTCAGCAAGGTGAAAAAGAATCGCACCTGATTCAAAGACGCGGAACGGAGTGTCGCCGCTCCGATCTTCCAGCGCAGGGATTTTCGAGTTTGGATTGAGCGCGACAAAGCCACTGCCGAACTGATCACCGTCACCGATTTTGACCGTGTAGGCGTCATATTCCGCGCCAGCGTGACCCTTTTCGAGCAACTCTTCGAGCATGATCGTGATCTTCACTCCATTGGGCGTCGCCAGCGAATGCAACTGGAGCGGATGATCGCCAACAGGGAGGTCTTTTTCCTCGCGTGCGCCCGAGGTCGGGCGATTGATGCTGGCGAAGCGACCGCCGGATACCGTGTCGGCGCTCCAGACGGCAGGCGGAGTGTAGGTGAGATCGGCCATAGTTTGAAACTCCTTGTTGGGAGGTGGAAATCCTTCTGACCCTTGACGAGGACAAGTGGCGGTTTGATGTGCGAAGCGCAACCAGTGGAGAGCAACGGAAGGGCGCATTTTCACTGCTATGCAGAAAAGCGCAGCTTTTGTCCGATGCGCTGTGTTGCCTAGGAAGTCAGCACGTTAGCGGCTAGGGCGGGGATCATACGCAAACGGGAGTATGCGCCGAGCCATGGTTACCACGTCCGACCGCTTTTTCGACATGCATGCGCACGGCTTTGTCCGGGTGGCGACATCAACGCCATGTTCGCGCACGGGCGATGTCGCCTACAACACCAAAGGCGTGATCTCAGAAGCCAAGCGCGCGAGTGAGTGTAACGTTGATCTGCTGGTCTATCCTGAGCTGACTCTGTCATCATATGCGATCGACGACCTGCTCCTGCAGAATGCACTGCTCGACCACGCAGAGCGCGCTATCGCGGATGTGGTCGAAGCGTCAAAAGAGGTTTCACCCGTATTGGTGATCGGTGCTCCGCTGCGCCGGACGGGCAAGATCTACAATTGCGCGATAGTGATCGCTCATGGCGAACTGCTCGGTGTGGTTCCTAAGAGCTACCTGCCAAATTATCGAGAGTTTTATGAAAAGCGCTATTTCGCGCATGGCCGCGACTGCAAGGATTTGTGGATCGGCGTAAATGGTGAAGAAGTCCCATTCGGGATCGATCTTGTCTTTGCGGCCGGTAACCTGCCGGGCTTCACCTTCGGGGTCGAGATCTGCGAGGACTTCTGGTCTCCCAACCCGCCCGGCACCATGGCGGCTTTGGCGGGTGCACAGATCCTATGCAATCTCTCCGCCTCGCCCATTACCATCGGGCGCGCGGAGGACCGGCATATGCACTGCCGCAGCTCCTCCTCGCGGTCGATCTGCGCCTATGTCTATTCGGCCAGCGGGCACGGTGAAAGCACAACCGATCTCGCCTGGGACGGGCAGGGCGTGATTTACGAGATGGGCGAGTTGTTGAAAGAGAGTGTGCGCTTCGATCTCGAGCCGGAGCTGTGCGTCGTCGACGTCGATACCGACAAGATCGCCGGTGAACGCATGCGCAACCAGACCTTTACCGACGCCGCTGAGGCACACGGGCGGCCAGAAGACAGCTTCCGCCGGATCGTATTCGAACACGCCCACAAGCAAGGGAACATAGGTCTGATGCGCCCGGTCCGGCGGTTCCCGTTCGTGCCCGATCGTCAGCACGCCCTCGACGAGGATTGCTACGAGGCTTTCAACATTCAGGTCGATGCCTTGATGCGACGGATCCAGGCGACCAAGGCCAAAGTGCTTGTTATCGGAGTTTCAGGCGGGCTCGACAGCACGCATGCACTGATCGTTGCTGCCAAGGCGTGTGACCGGCTGGGAATGCCGCGCACCACCATTCGTGGCTACACCATGCCCGGCTTCGGTACCTCGGACGAGACAAAGTCCAACGCCTGGACACTGATGGAAGCGATGGAGATCACCGCCGAGGAGATCGACATAAAACCAGCTGCAAACCGGATGCTCAAAGACATGGAACATCCCTATTCCAAAGGTGAGCCCGTCTATGACGTGACTTTCGAAAACGTGCAGGCGGGTCTGCGCACGGACTATCTTTTCCGGATCGCCGGGCAGCACGGTGGCTTTGTGGTCGGCACTGGCGATCTGTCGGAACTGGCGCTCGGGTGGTGCACCTATGGTGTGGGCGATCATATGAGTCACTACGGCGTCAATTCGGGTGTGCCCAAAACACTGATCCGCTATCTGATCCGCTGGACGATCGAGACCGAACAGTTCCGTCCTGCTGTTAGCGAAGTGCTGCAGTCGGTCTACGACACCGTGATCTCGCCCGAGCTTGTGCCTGCGGGCGAGGACGGAGCGATCCAGGATACCGAGAGCATGATCGGGCCTTATGAGCTAAATGACTTCTTCCTGCACCACACGATCCGCTATGGTCAGCGCCCCAGCAAGGTCGCGTTTCTAGCCTATCACGCGTGGAAGGACGCAGGGGGCGGATTGTGGCCCGCCGGCTTCCCCGAGCATCGCAAGAACGAGTATGACCTGCCAACGCTCGCCAAGTGGCTGCACAACTTCCTCCGTCGCTTCTTTGCATTCAGCCAGTTTAAGCGCAGCGCCTTGCCCAATGGGCCAAAGGTCAGCTCAGGCGGTGCGCTGTCCCCGCGTGGTGACTGGCGTGCGCCATCCGACGCAGTAGCTGATGTGTGGCTGGAGGAACTGCGCCAAAGCCTGCCGGACGGCACGCTTGCGGAAGACTGACTCACAACACCGAATGAGCCAAACAAGAAGGCCGAAGCGCATCGCTACGCTCCGGCCCTCCGCGACCCTGTATCAGGGCTCTGGTTATCTCCGGTCTAGTGAGAGGCGGCCGGGGCCGAAAGCGGCGACGGCAAACATGCCGCCTGCGATGGCGAGGTTCTTGAGGAAGCTCGTCATTTCCATCTGATCGGCGAAGTCGTTGTGAAAGACGACAGCGGAGGCGATGCTGAACACGCCGAGTGCCAAGGCTGCCGAGCGGGTCTTGAGGCCGATAACAAGCATCAGTCCACCAATGATCTCAAGCGCCACTGTCGCGGCAAACACCACTTGTGGGAATGGCATCCCGACACTTCCGATATAGCCGATGGTGCTTTCGGCAGCGCCGATCTTGTTGACGCCGGCGAGGATGAAAAGCGCCGCTAGAAGCAGCCTCGCGCCCAGAGCGAGCGCATCTTGGGTGGCGCTGGGGACCGCGGTGAGCGGTGTAGTTTGGTCTTCGGCAATTGCAGTCATTGTAAATCTCCTGGGGATGACATTTGGCAGGTGGGAAGGATGGGAAGCGGGATCACGCCACCAAGTCGGCAGTTTTGACTTTCGCCTCGGCGATCTTTTCTTCGCCGCCAGCACCCATAATGCCATCGGCTGCAACCAGTTCGATGTCCTGGATACCAAGGAAGCCGAGGAAGAACTTCAGCCAGGGTGTCATGTGATCGAAATCGCTGCCGACCGGCGTGCCACCGGAGGCAACAGCGATGTAGGCTTTCTTCCCGGTCAGCTGGCCGACCGGGCCGGTTTCGGTGTACTTGAACGTTGTCCCGGCGCGGGCGACGAGATCAGCCCAGGCTTTGACTACGCCGGGCATGCTGAAATTGTAGATTGGCGTGCTGAAGACAATGGTGTCTGCCGCTTGCAACTCGGCTATCAGAGAGTCGGCGATGGCGGCGAGATCGGCCTGTTTTTGCGTTCGGTCTGCTGGCGGAGTCAGGTTGGCCTCAAAGCGCGCGGCATCGACGAAGGGAATGTCGTTTGCTGACAGATCACGAATGGTGACATTCGTGTCGCCATTGTCGGTGAGGCCTTCGACGATAATGTCGCCAAGACTGTTCGAGACGCTTTCGTCGCCGCGAATGCTGGCTTTGATGTGCAGAATGTTGGTCATTTCCGAGGTGCTCCTTTGAGGTCTAAACAAGCTTCAAAACAGAGAGCCAGCCGAGTGGGGCGGCTGGCTCAGGAGTATTAGGCAGCGTCCACCAGGACGATTTCACTGTCTTCGAGCGCGGTGATCTTCACGCTTTCCAATTGGGTGATAGCGACACCATCGCGTGCTTCGGCCTCCACATCACCGATCCGCACCTTACCGGTGGCGGGAACAAGATAGAGGTGCCGCTGCGCGGCGCTGGGCTTGTATGTCACACTTTCGCCCGCTTTGATTGTAGCGCCGAGCACACGGGCATCGGTGCGGATCGGCAACGCGCCTTTGGCAAGATCGTTGTCGTTGGCGGTGCTGGCTGCGAGCGGAACGAAGGTCCCGGCACGGTCGCCTTTGGGGAAGGCTCGAGCACCCCATTGCGGCGTACCTCCACGCTCGTCCGGAATGATCCAGATCTGGAAGATCTGGGTGTCTTCATCTTCGCGGTTGTATTCTGAGTGCGCTATACCGCTACCCGCGCTCATGACCTGGACATCGCCTGCTTCGGTGCGGCCTTCATTGCCCTGATTGTCGCGATGTGTGATCGCCCCTTTGCGGACATAGGTGATGATTTCCATGTCGCTGTGCGGGTGGGTTGGAAAACCGCTTCCAGCGGCGATCGTGTCATCGTTCCAGACGCGAAGGCTACCCCAGTGAACTCGCGCGGGATCATGGTATCCTGCAAACGAGAAATGGTGATGTGCATCCAGCCAGCCATGATTTGCGGTGCCGAGTGAATTGAAGGGACGAAGTTCGATCATTGCGGTTCTCCTGTTTCGGAGTGGCTCGTGAGTGAGCGCGCTCTGTTGGAACTGGATGTAGGCGCGAACCGCCTCACAGATAAGTGAGATAAAACTTGCCAAAATGTTCAGATTATCCGAACATTCATAGACATGAGACTTGGCGATCCCACTCTGGACCAAATTCGTATCTTTCTCTCCGTGGTCGAGGAGGGCAGCTTTGGCGGCGCAGCGCGGCAGATGGGGCGAGCGGTCTCGGCGATAAGTTACGGCATAGCGCAGCTCGAAAGTCAGCTTGCGATCACCCTGTTTGAACGGGAAGGGTCGCGCAAACCCGTACTGACTGAGGCGGGCGAAGGACTGCTCTCCGAAGCGCGAGCAGTGACCGATCGGATCGACGCGCTTCTGGCCAAGACGCGCTCGCTCCATGCAGGGCTCGAAAGCAGCGTCGGGCTGGTGCTTGACGTCATGGTGCCGGGCGAAGTTACCGCTAAGGTTTTGCGTAACTTCCGCGCCATGTTCCCAACCGTTGCGCTATCGCTCAACATCGAAGGTTTGGGGGCTGTTGCGGCCTGCCTGCTTGAAAACGATGCTGAACTCGCGATCGGCGGACCTGTGATCGCCGACCATCCCGGGTTGGAGCGGCAGGTGATCGGTTCGGTCGAGTTGGTGCCCGTTGCCGCGCCAGACCATCCACTGGCCATGGCGGTGGCAGCAAAAGAGGTCCAACCGGGAACAAGTCGCAAGCATCTTCAGCTCGTCCTTTCGGATCGCTCATCGCTTACGGCCGGGCGCGAGTTCTCTGTGTTGAGCCCGGAGAGCTGGCGGCTCGGCGACCTGGGCGCAAAGCACTCGCTGCTTAAGGAAGGGCTGGGGTGGGGAAATATGCCTCGGCATATGATTGCTGGCGATCTGGCGAACGGTTCATTGGTGGAACTCGATCTGCCGGAAAAGCCGGGTGAGAATGCCTATAGTCTCAGCGCGTTGTGGCGGCGGGATACACGGCTGGGTCCGGCGACAAGCTGGCTGATAGACACGTTTCGGGAAGGGCTTGCCCGCTGTCCGGAATGATCAGGTGGAACTGCGCAACCAGCTTTGCGCCGCGGCAGGAACATCGAAAAACTCAACTTCGAGACCGCTGGTCAGACGCCGATACTGCATTTTCACCAGCGGCGATGTCGTAACCACAGCAAAGCGTTTCATCCCGTTCTTCTGGCCAAGCAACAGCGTGTCCCGAATGGCATCAGCCGTTTCGCGGTTCTGCGGCACGAATTCGCGCAAATCGCCTGCAGAGCTGAACGGCTTTCGCTCTTTCATGAACGGCTTCGCGGCTTCCCCTAGCTCGTAAAGGAAGTCCTTCATTGCATCGAACGTCCAGAGGCCACCGATCGCGAAATGCAATTCGGCGTGTTCGATATCGACCGAAATCGAATGAACGGGCGCGAAGTTGGACATGCGGCGAAAGCTGCACGGAAATGGTAAAGATTCCTTTTCCGGAGTGCCTTTACAGAGTTGACGTTCATCGCGCCAAGGGCCCAAAGGTGGTCAGGTCATCGCCCGTCGTCCACCACCTGAATTTGGGCATGATGCTGGCGAAAAGATCGGAGGCGATGTGTTCCTCCAGCCATGTCTGCAGATGCGGCAGATCCTGCGCGTCGAACCATGCGCGGTCGGTATTGGCGAACTGGCGGATGAAAGGGAATAGAGCGATGTCCGTGAAGGTGCGAGTGTCGCCGCATAACTCGGGCTGATCGACCAGCCGCTTTTCGAGCTCGTTCAGTATTGCCAAGCCCTCAGAGCGGTGATCGACTGTCCCATGATCCGGCTCATGATTGTACCGGACGGGGTATTTGTAGCGGTCGAGGTGATGTTTGAACGGGCCATCGTTGCGGTTGATCAGAGCTGCATCCTTGCCCGCCAGCCAACCTTCGGGATCGTTTTGGGCCAGCGCCCAGCGCATTATGGCGAGGCTTTCATCCAGCACCTCACCATCCTCAATAACCAGCACTGGTACAGTCGCCTTAGGCGACGCCTCGACAAGCTCTGGCGGCTTATCGGCGAGCTTCACCTCGCGCAGTTCCACGGTGATCCCTGCAATCCAAAGCGCCATACGCGCCCGCATCGCATAGGGGCAGCGGCGGAAGCTGTAGAGGATCGCCAAATCTGACATCAACGCGTGCTCATTGGTCTTCGGAAAGCTCGGCCCCGACGTGCGACATGCCGCGTTTGCGAGCGAGCGCTACCTGTCGCTGGCGCTCGGCATAGCGTTGGCGCTGTTCGTCGGAGCGTTCGCCTATGCAATGCGGGCAACTCACACCTTCCTCGAACTTGGGTGACGCCATGTCAGCCTGGCTTACCGGGCGTCGGCAGGCACGACACATCCCGTACTTGCCGATTTCAAGGCGATGTTTAACCGTAACCCGTTCGTCGAAAACGAAGCAGTCACCGCGCCACAGGCTTTCATCCTCAGGCACGTTTTCCAGGTATCTGAGAATGCCGCCTTTCAGGTGATAGACCTCATCCAAACCCTCGGCGCGCAGGAAGCTGGTCGATTTCTCGCAGCGAATCCCGCCGGTGCAGAACATCGCAACTTTCTTTTTTCCTTCGAGCAGTTCGTCGCGGTGCTCGCGGAACCAATCGGGGAACTCACGGAAGCTCTTTGTTTGCGGATCAATTGCGCCTTCGAATGTGCCTACCGCGACCTCGTAATCGTTGCGGGTGTCGATCACGATCGTGCCGGGATCGGAAATGAGCGCATTCCAGTCCATCGGATCGACATAGCGTCCGACGCTTTCGCGCGGGTCCACGCTCGGCTCTCCCATTGTTACGATCTCGCGTTTCAGCCGCACTTTCATACGGTGGAAGGGCATCTCGTTTGCGGCCGAGAACTTGACTTCCAGCTCGGCGCAACCGGGCAGGGTGCGGATATGGTCGAGCACGCTCGCAATTGCGTTTTCGGTGCCTGCGATGGTGCCGTTGATGCCCTCGCTTGCGAGTAGGATGGTGCCTTTGACGTCGGCCTTTTCGCAGGCCGAGAGGAGTGAGTCCTTCAGCGCCGCAGGATTATCGAACGGCGTGAATTGATAGAGCGCGGCGACTTGGATGAACATTTCGCTGTCAGACATGGGCTGCGCGTCTAGCGCGGCTTTGAGCAGGAAACCAGCATGAGCTATTCACACAAGCCGCTTGGCTAGAAAGACTTCCTTGGACTCTTGAAGCCCGGGAAACTCGACTTCACCGACGATTTCGAATCCGTTTTTCCTGTGCCACCGCAAGGGGGCGGGTTCATCTCGTTCACATGAGGTCATCAGGAGATTCACACCGAGTCTGACCATCTCGTCTTCCCAGTGTTGGTAAAGTAGCTTGCCGGCACCGCAATTTCGAAAAGACGGCTCGATCAGGATCATATCCATATACGGAATCTCTCCCCAAAACCTGCTCCATCTTATGAATCCGATCTCTTGCCGATCATCTTCCAGGACGAGGTATTCCTGCAGCATAATGCAGCGTCTGACCCAGTCCTGGGACACGCTGCGATCATGCAATGCAAGCCATTCAAATTGATCGACGCTGGCAACAGAGACACGACGGGTCATGCTTGAGCATCGCACCGGTTCTGGAAAGGGACAAGGGTGCCGGAACGCCCGACTTTGGACCATAGGTGGACGGCCTGCCTGATTGCCTTGTTCAGTCGAATCGCATTACCCAGCCATGCTGGTCTTCGACGCGTCCATGCTGGAGATCGACCAGCTTCTCGCGCATCTTCGTCGCCATCTGGCCGATGCCGCCGATGCCGATAGTGAACTCGCCGTCGGGTGAGGCGACCGTGCCAACCGGGGTAACGACTGCCGCGGTGCCGCAAGCGAGGGTTTCGAGAAGTTTGCCGCTCTCCGCTTCCTCTCGCCATTGGTCGATCGAATAGAGCTCCTCGCGCACCTCAAGCCCTTCTTCGCGCAGCATCGCGATCAGGCTGTCACGTGTGATGCCGGGTAGGATCGTCCCGGTCAGCGGCGGGGTGATGACACTGCCATCATCACGGACGAAGAACAGGTTCATGCCGCCAAGTTCCTCGATCCATTTTTTGTCGACCGCATCGAGGAACACGACCTGATCGCAGCCTTTCGAAAGGGCTTCAGCTTGCGGGACGAGCGAGGCGGCGTAATTGCCGCCGGTCTTCGCCGCACCGGTTCCACCGGGGGCCGCACGGACATAGTCCTGGCTGACCCAGATCTTGACCGGGTTGACGCCGCCTTTGAAGTAATTGCCAGAGGAAACCAGGATCACGACGAACTTGTATTGCTTGGCCGGTCGCACGCCGAGAAAGGCTTCGGATGCGAACATGAAGGGCCGGATGTAGAGCGAGCCGCCCTCTATCGGCGGCATCCACTTTGCGTCGGTCGCAACGGCCAGCTTAACCGCGTCGAGGAATAGCTCTTCAGGTATTTCCGGCATTGCCATGCGCCGCGCGCTGCTGTTGAAGCGCGCGGCGTTGGCTTCAGGCCGAAAAAGCGCAAGTCCGCCATTGGCATGCTTGAACGCCTTCATCCCTTCAAAAATCTCTTGTGCATAATGCAGCACGCTGGCTGCGGGATCGAGCGGAATCGCCTCGCGCGGGCCGATCCGGGCCGAATGCCAACCGCCCTTGGCCTCATCGTAGTCAATGGTAACCATATGATCGGTAAAGACCGTACCGAAACCGGGGTCAGCAATAGCGGTTTCGCGGGCGTCATCGGGCGTTGGTGAAGGATGCGGGGTGGTCTCGAATTTCATGCGGTGCGGGTAGTATGGAGCGATTAAGAGAGCAAGATATGAAAAGGGCTGCTCCGCCCGTCGGGGAACAGCCCTTTCATGGTCAGCGGCCGGAAGTGCCGCTCACGAAACCTTACTCGGTAAGGAGAATGCTACCGAATATGCTCCGTAGGGATCTTCACCGACCTCGCTACTGAACCATGAGACATCGGATCACCTCCTTTCGCGCTTGAAAGCCAAGACCCACATCGTATCACCGGGGGCCGAGCCCTGCGTTCACCGCTGGCCTGCTACTGTTGTGAATCATGTGATTCCTCGACACAAGTCTTGAATTTTACTTTTCCGGCGTCATACTCCGCCGTCTTGCCACAAACGAAGCGACTATCCGCCCGAGGGAGACCTTGGGCGTTTCTGTTTCTGGGTCGTGAAAACGGTTCAAGGACAACGCAGCTGTGGAAAGTGAAAAAGGAATCGCAAGGAAGCCGGGATGGGCAAATGCGTTCAAGCCCCGTCAGCCAAACTCTATCGACAATCCTCGATCACGCGGGTCACTTCGGCCCAGGCGGGTACATAGATGGTCTTTGCGCCTTCGACCTCGATGGCAAAGCGGCCTTTGGTAATCGCCATTGCATCGAACAGCGGATCACCAGCGGGCAATTGCGCCGCTGCAAGGCGGTTCACTGAGGACACCGGCTCCGCTTCAAGAACTCGTGTCGTCGTCTCGGTGCTGATGCGCATCACGGCGGTGCCGTCATACTGACCCGGGCGGCCAATCCCGATCATCTTCGTGTCGAGGTCGCAGCGCAGGATCAGGATCGGGCTATCCGGGGCCGTGCCAAAGAACGCGAGCGTTTCGCGCGGGTCCTTGTAATACGTCCAATCCCCTGCGGATTGCGGCGCGTCGAGATAGTCCTCGTAGACTGGTTCCTGGACAATCGGCACTGGCCGGGCCGTAGGCTGGGTTGCAGCAGGCGTTGGTACCGCTTCAGACGTGCTTGCCTGAGCCATACGCGGTGCCGGTTCGGGTGAGGGCGAAGGCGAATCCGCGCTTGGTATACACGCGATGTTGGAAAGGCCCAGCGCCAGTGCGCTGCTCAATTGAAAAGGGTCTGCTTTCATACGCCCTCAATGCGCGCTAACGGCTGAAGCGTCCATGACCAAACCGCACAATTCCTCAAAAAAGCAAAGCGGGGTGAAACGCCGCGTCGATCACCTGCTGGTTGAGCGCGATCTGGCTGAAAGCCGCACACGCGCTCAGGCGCTCATCATGGCGGGGACTGTCTTCAGCGGTGAGGCCAAGATAGAAAAACCAGGTCAGCAACTGGCCAAAGATGCGCCGCTCGAAGTGCGCGGGCGTGATCACCCATGGGTCAGCCGTGGTGGGATCAAGCTGGCGCATGCCATCGAACATTTCTCGCTGAATCCCTCGGGCGCGGTTGCGATGGATATTGGCAGCTCGACAGGCGGTTTCACCGAGGTGCTGCTGACAAATGGTGCGGAACACGTGTTCGCCGTGGATAGCGGGACCAATCAGCTCGCGTGGAAGCTGCGCCAGGATGAGCGCGTGACCGTGCTGGAGCAGACCAGTGCGCGCATTCTTACTCGCGAACAGATCAATCGGCCATGTGATTGGGTGGTGTGCGATGCGAGCTTTATCGGCCTTGCCAAAGTGCTCAAGCGCCCGCTCGAACTGGCAGCCCTATCATGCCAACTGGTGGCGCTGATCAAACCGCAATTCGAAGTAGCGCGTGAAGAAGTGGGCAAAGGAGGCGTCGTCCGCGATCCGGTATTGCATCAACGAGTATGCAACGAAGTTCATCAATGGTTGAAAGAGCTTGGTTGGGGTATTGAAGGAATTGTCGAAAGCCCGATCACCGGCCCGCAAGGCAATGTGGAGTTCCTGATCAGCGCGTCGCGCGGCTAGGCGACTTCCTCTTCCTCGGGCCAATCGAGCGAGTTGATCTTTGCGTCAAGGTCGATAGGGATTTGTGATAGTACATCCACGCCGCTCGCCTTGTTGAAGGCATCGTCGCCATGCTCCGCGACTAGCTCTTCATGCTTGGAATCGCGCTGAAGCAGCAGCTCTTCGATTTCCTCTCTGTACAGAGCGACCATTGCAGTCACGAAGCGATTGACGAGGTCGTCTTCCTTGGTGTGGTCGACGTTGAAGGCGGGCAAATGCTCGATCATCACATCGGCTGAATACAGGAATTCGTTGGTAACGAAGCGGTTCACGGTGAACCAAGCGCGCGGAATGCCCAGCGTATCGATCGACAGCGCGATCAGATGCGTGACATGCGCCTTTGCATCTTCACCCTGAGGGGGCCAGACCTTGGGTTCCAACCCCTCTGGCAGCTGCGTACGGTGCAGAAAGAGATGGAAGTGGCCGTGCTCATTCGGGTCACGATCACCAGGTGCGTGGACGTGATAGTACCAGCGCGCTTTGCAGAATTTGTCCCGAGCATCGGCCTTAGGGTAGTGCTCCCAGAAAGTTGCACCCTCTTCTGGTACGACGCGGAGCATCAACGGGCGCTGCTCCTGCGCCATCTGAGTGATCGTTTCGATAACGGTCTGCGCGGCTTTGAGTTTGTCCATAAGCCAAAGCTAGAAAGCAAAACGGCCGACCGCAACATGAAGTTGCGACCGACCGTCAGCGTTTTTTGAAGCGTTAAGCTTATGCAGCTTCGCAAGCAGCAGCGCAGCATGCGCCTTCGCATGCAGCGGCACAGCAAGCACCTTCGCATGCAGCGGCACAGCAAGCACCTTCGCATGCAGCGGCACAGCAAGCACCTTCACATGCAGCGGCACAGCAAGCGCCGGCACAGGCAGCTACAGCGGTTTCGTCGGCAGCGGTATCAGCGCCTTCTTCAGCCGGTGCCGAGCAAGCGGCGGTGGCGACAGCAAGACCGCCGGCAACAGCCAGCATCGAAGCGAAGTTGGTCTTTTTCATTTATGTCGTTCCCCTAATTGGGCCTGTAGCGAGGCCCCTCAATGGACGGAGGCGCGGTGGATGATTTCTTACCGCTTCGCGCCCCGAATCACGGCAAGAATGTGGCGACGCTAGCAGAATGATACGGAACCGCACATGCCCTTAATCATGTTTCACCGTTTCGACCGGTTTCTTACCCAAGAATGCGCCAAGCCGGTCATGTTCGGAGGCGTGCGATTGGCGATGGAGATGCATCCGTGTATCGCGCGCACCATCAAATTACGGCGAATCGCCCTTATATCGAGGCCGAGCGGTTCCCACCTGCGGGAGAGACGATGAACTTTCTGGCATCAAAAAAGCAGCTGCGCGCGAGCTTTCTGCGCTGGTCGCTTTTCCTGGTACCGTTGATTGTGCTGCTCGGTTTTCTGGGAGGGCAGTTGGGCAGTCCGCAAACGGCATGGTTTCAGGGTCTTGAAAAACCGGGGATATTCCCGCCGCCCGCTACCTTCGGGATCGTATGGACGGTGCTTTACGTCATGATCGGCCTTGCCCTGGCGCTGGTTATCAGCGCCTGGGGCGCGTTTGGACGAGGTCTCGCGATCATCGTATTTGCGGTGCACTTTATCGGCAACCTAGCCTGGACCGCAGTTTTCTTCGGAATGCAGAATATGACCGGTGGGCTTATTGTCCTGGGCTATGCGGTCGTTACGCTGATTGCGGTCATGGTCGCATTCTGGCGAGTCCGTCGTGGTGCGGCGTTGCTGCTGCTGCCCTACCTCGCGTGGGTGTGTTTCGCGACGGTGCTGAACTACCAGTTCATCGTGCTCAATCCAGAGGGTGGTGCAGCCGGTGAGAGCGGGGCAATCGAGCGGGTCACTTTGTAGAGGCTATGGGCTGGACAAGCTCAGGGACCATCGCCAAATAGCAGCCATGCAAAGCGAAAACCCGATCATTGCCGACTTCGTCAAACTCGCCAACAGCGCCGCTGGTACGATGGCTGGCATGACCCGTGAAGCGCGCGAAAGCGCGCGTGAGCGTCTCCGCGAAGCAATGGGTGGCGTTGATTTTGTCAGCCGCGAAGAGTTCGACACGGTCAAGGCCATGGCGCAAAAGGCGCGCGAGCAGGCTGACGCTCTCGAAGCCAAGGTCGCCGAACTGGAGGCCAAACTCTCTGGCAAGTAAGGGGGTTTCCTGCACTGCGCAGGATTGCAACGCATCGCTGATCCTCTAGGCTGATGGGTAGTCTTACCAGTTCGCCAAGGTGTATTTGCATGATCCGTTCGTCTTTAGCCGCTCTTTCGATTGCCTCGATGAGCCTACCCGGCGCTGCATGGGCGCAGGCGGAAGAGGAGACGTTCGGCGGGGCGAAGGGGGCTGACCTCTCGATCGAAGCGATTGAGCCCGATGGCGGGGACATCACGATCGGGCGGGCTGGTGAATATCCGGCAGATATCGCGCGCTACCTACTCGCATCGGGTCCCGGCGCGGCCAATCTGTCGCCCGACGGCCAGACTATCGCTTTTGCCTGGGATGTGACGGGCGAAAGCGAGCTCTGGGTGATGCCTGCATCCGGCGGGCAGCCGAAACAGATCACTTTCAAGACGGGAGTGTTCGCTCCCATCTGGACGCCGGACGGTTCACGCCTGTTTTATTCTGCCGACCGCGACGGGAATGAGCAGCCGGGCTATTTTGCCCTGACCCCAGATGGTAAATCCGAAATCGAAGTGCTGCCCGCCGCCCGCGGGGACTTTCGCAGGTTTGGCGATTTCGCGGCGGATGGCACCTTCGTCTACGCTTCGACCGCCCGCGGCACCGGAGTTTTCGATATCTATCGCGGCAGTCTTTCGGGCGATAGCGAACTGCTGGTCGAAAGCGAGCTCGGCCTTATACCGCGATCAATCTCGCCCGATGGCAGATATGCTCTGGTGACCGAGACCGTTGGTGAGGATGCTGACAACCTTTTCTTGCTCGACCTCGAGACCAAGGAAATGACCACAATCTCAAAGCCGCCCCTCGAAGCTCGCGCCAGCCACACGATTGGTGGGTTTGAGTGGAAATCGGATTCGACTGCATTCGGCTTTTCGACGAATCTGGACCGCGAGTATGCCGCGTTGACGGTGTATCGGATGGAAACCGGTGAGATGTCGGTCGTAGAAGTGGCCGCCCATGACATGGAGAACTTCGAGGTTTGCGGTGTTGATTCCAGCATCGTCGCTTACACCGAAAACCACGATGGGTTTGACCAACTTCGCGTCTTGCACACGAGGGACGGGCCGCTAAGCGATTTGCCAGAACTGCCGGAAGGCAATTATCAACTGGACTGCGAAGGCGAAGAAAATCCCAAACTGATGGTCCGTGTGAACGGTTGGCAAACGCCGGGTGAAATCTGGATGATCGATCCGCTTACAGGGATGGGGGAAAAGGTTTTCGAGGCCAACCTTGCCGGACTTGATCCGGACCGGCTGGTTCGCCCGAAGGTCGTGCGCTATCCCGCGCGTGACGGCGTTGAGTTGCAAGGGCTGCTGTATTCGCCCGAGGGCTTTGGTACCGGCGAGAACGCTCCACCAGTCGTGTTCTCGGTTCATGGCGGGCCAACCGCCCAATCGCAGGCAACCTTCGATGCTGTCGCGCAATACCATGTGGCACGCGGTGTCGCTGTGTTCGAACCAAATGTACGCGGCTCCACAGGGCTTGGGCGAACATACACTACGCTTGATGATCGGGAGAAGCGGCTCGATTCGGTGCGCGATCTGGTTGATCTCAAAAACGCGTTGGCGGCGGATGGACTGATCGATGGCGACCGCGCGGCGGTTATGGGCGGCTCGTACGGCGGCTACGCTGTCAACGCCGTGCTTGCCGAATATCCGGGCGAGTTCGCCGCAGGCGTCTCGCTATTCGGTGTCGCTGACTGGGTCACCGCGCTGGAGATCGCTTCGCCCTCGCTCAAGGCGTCTGACAAGATCGAGTATGGCGACATAACCGAAGAACGGTGGCGCGAGTTCTACAAAGTCAATTCGCCGATTCGCAAAGCCGACCAGATCAATGTGCCCGTGCTCTATTCTCACGGAGTCATGGACCCGCGCATTGACATCATGGAGACAGAGACCATGGTGAAGACCTTGCGGGCCAATGGCGTTGACGCGCCGTTTATCCGCTTTCCCGATGAAGGGCATGGCTGGCGCAAACTGAGTAACCAGCTGTTCTACTTTCGCAAGCAGGCCGAGTTCATCGAACAGCAGCTGGGTTTGACCGAGGCCGAATGAACCTACGGGCGCCAGCAACACTGCTTGCGTCGCGCGCGCATGGTGAAACCGGTGCGATCGCGCGGTTGCTTACTCATGACCATGGCCTTGTCGCGGGGTACGTCGCGGGCGGGCGAGGGCGGCAGCTGCGCCCGGTGATGATCCCAGGCAATCGGGTTGAACTGGAGCTGCGCGCAAAATCGGCCAGCCAACTGCCTTTCGCGCGGCTGGAACTCGCCGAAAGCCGTGCGCCTTGGATGACTGAACCGCTGCCCGCCGCCGCGATCACCTGGGCTTGCGTACTAACCGCAACCGCACTGCCTGAGCGCAATCCCTATCCCTCGCTCTATGAAGCGCTTGATGCGCTGCTGTCGGCAATTTGCCATGCTCCTTCGGCGCGCGGCTGGCTGGTTGTGATGGTTGCCTACGAGACGATGTTGCTGCGCGAGCTGGGCTATGGTGGAGAGCGCCCCGATATGGAGGGTGACTTCGACACGCAATTCGAAGCTTTCCGCGCGCTGCACAAGCTGTTGGCGCGCTATCTGCTTGCCGATAGCAACCGCGATGTTATGGCCGCGCGCGTTCAATTGGGAGAGCGGCTGGCCCGCATGCTGACATGAGTTTGCTCCGATGAAAGTAGCTGTCTTGCCCGGCGATGGGATCGGTCCAGAAGTCACGCACGAAGCGTTGCGCGTGCTGGAATCTTTGGCCCTGCCTCACCTGACTCTGTTCGAGGGCGACGTCGGCGGTATCGCGTATAAGCGCCACGGCCATCCGCTTCCCACTGAAACACTGGAGATTGCGCGATCCGCTGATGCGGTGCTGTTTGGCGCTGTGGGCGATCCGGCGTGCGATGAGCTTGAGCGGCACTTGCGCCCTGAACAGGCGATCTTGGGCCTGCGCAAGGAACTTGGGCTGTTTGCCAATCTGCGTCCTGCCAAGGTTTTCGCAGGTCTGGAGCATCTTTCTCCGTTGCGCCCGGAAATCGCCCGCGATCTTGATGTGCTGATCGTCCGCGAACTGACCGGCGATGTCTATTTCGGTGAGAAGGGTGTGCGGACAACCGAGGCAGGCGAGCGAGAGGGGTGGGACATGATGTCCTATTCGGCCCCTGAGATTCGCCGCATCGCCGAAGTCGCTTTTCGCGCTGCTGCCTCGTCGGGCGCCAGGGTGATGAGCGTCGACAAGGCAAACGTGCTCGAAACCAGTCAGGTCTGGCGCGACACAGTGATCGAAGCGGTCACAGCGCATCCCGATATCTCACTCGACCATATGTATATAGACAATGCTGCGATGCAGATCATCGCCAATCCTGCGCAATTCAGCGTGGTGCTGACGGGCAATCTGTTCGGCGACATTCTGTCCGACCTTGCCAGCGCCGCAGTTGGGTCCATTGGCTTGCTACCGAGCGCCTCGATGGGGGAACGGCAGACCGATCACGGTACGTTCGGTCTCTACGAGCCGATCCACGGCAGCGCGCCCGATATTGCAGGCGAGGGCAAGGCGAACCCGATGGCGACGATCCTGTCGGCGGCGATGATGCTGCGCCATTCTTTTGGCCATAATGAAGAGGCAGAGCGGATCGAAGCTGCGGTTTCAAAAGCACTGTCTGACGGTATTCGCGGCGGTGATCTAGGCGGCCATCATGGGACCGAGGAAATTGGCGCGGCGGTGCGCGAGCGCCTCTGACGTCGGGCCAAATGGCATGCTCGAACTCGCAATAATCCTGCCCACCCTTAATGAGCGAGGCAATCTCGCGCCCCTTGTCGAGCGGATCGATAAGGCACTCGGGACCGTCGGCTGGGAAGTTCTGATCGTTGATGACGACAGCAAGGATGGGACTGCGGATGAAGCGCGCGCGCTAGCGCTGACGGATAGGCGGGTGCGGGTGATTCAGCGCATTGGGCGGCGTGGTTTGGCCAGCGCCGCGATCGAAGGGTTCTGTGCCACCGCCGCGCCATTCTGCACCGTGATGGATGCCGATCATCAGCATGACCCGGCGCTGCTGCCAAAGATGCTTACGAGTCTGAAAGCAGACGAGGTCGACCTCTGCGTTGCCTCACGCTTTGCCGAAGGGGCCAGCACCGAAGATTGGGCCGAGCCAGAGCGTGAGAAGCTGTCAGGCATGGCCAATGCGATGGCGCGCAAGCTCACCGGAGTCGACCTCACTGATCCCATGAGCGGATACTTCATGCTGCCCACTGCCACTGCGCGGGCGCTGGTGCCGCGACTGTCGGGCATCGGGTTCAAGATTTTGCTCGACCTTCTCGCCACCTCCGACGCGCCAATGACAGTGAAGGAATTCCCACTGAAATTTGCCGCGCGCCGCGCAGGGGAAAGCAAGCTAGATCGCGCGATCCTGTTCGATTTTCTAGCGGGTCTCTACGACAAGACTCTGGGTCGGGTGGTCCCCACGCGGTTTGCGCTGTTTGGTACGGTCGGTGGGTTGGGCGTGATCGTGCATATGACCGTGCTGACCAGCCTGCTGTTCGTTTTCGAGGAAGCCTTCGCCCTGTCGCAGGGTATAGCAGTGCTTTCCGCGATGAGCTTCAACTTCTGGCTCAACAACTGGCTGACCTATCGTGACAAGCGGCTTGTCGGATGGGGAGCGGTTCTGCGCGGTTGGGCTGGATTCTGCCTGACCTGCGCTGTCGGCGGGTTCGCAAATGTGGCGGTTGCGACTTTGTTGGAGAGTGAAGGCGTGTTCTGGGCGCTCGCGGCCTTGTGCGGGATCCTGATAGGTTCGGTTTGGAATTTCGCACTGTCCAGCCGGTTTGTTTGGGGGCGATACTGACGGAGTCCTTGTTTTCGCGCCCGATCCAGCGTGCGATCTTCTTAGTCATGCAATCAGGTGTCTCGTCTCACACTACCTCCACCCTGCGATCCATGCCCAGTCAAGGAAGCTCATAGGCGTGTCGAGTTCTGCGGCGGTCATGATCTTGAAGAACCCGGCAAAGAAAGCCACACTGCCCAGCAGCACCGCATAGCTCGTCCAGCGATAGTGGCTGCGGTAAAGATCGCCAAGGGATAGAGCGAGCGCTGCCAGCAGGAAGCAGCTTGGCATCATGTAGTGATAGTAGAACTGCACCGGTTTGTTCGCGATCAGCCACAAGCCAAGACTTACTGCAAAGCCGATCACCATCGCCAGCTTCGCCCAGTCGTTGCGATACAATCCAATCACCAGGCACCAAGTTAATGCAGGCAAGCCGAGCAGCATCGTTAGCGGGTTACCGATCAACAGCACTCCGCGTTGCGCGTTGTCGGTGAATTCGTAGAGATACCAGATGCCGCGCGTGTTCAGCACCCATTGCTGCCACGTGCTTTGATAGGAGTGCGGTTGCAGCACTGATGACTGCAATTCGAGCATCTCGATATGCAGCCTGATCAAGCCTTCCTCGGCGAGAGGCGAGGGGCGGAACTGATCGCCGAGCCAATAGCCGGGCAGATAGGTGAAAGCGTAGACCGCTAGGGGAACGACGCCAAGCCAGACGAATGCCTCAATTAGAGAGATACCCGGCACAGGAATGCCGCGCTGGCTAGTGAGTAGGCGCCTGCGTCCGGCAGACAGGCGCGCGGCGAAAAATGTCAGGCCCGGGAGCATTGCGAGCGGCACTGAGTTCCACTTCGATCCCAACGCACAGCCGATGGCGATACCTGCGAAGGCGAGCCGCCATCGACCCGTCTCAGGCTCGCGAATGGCCGCCGCGAAGAACCAAGCGGCGATCGCGAGGAAGGCTGCCATGAAGATGTCGAGCATCGCGATCCGCGCATGAACGAACAGATGGAACCCGGTTGCCAGCAGCAGGCCGAATGCAATGGTGGAAAAGCGATCCTGCGCCGCATTCCACATCGCGCGCATTCCCGCTCCCACTGCGACGGTCCCGGCAATCAGTGGCATTATCCGCCAGCCGAACGGCGTGTCGCCGAACAGCCAGATGCCGAGCGCGATCAGTTCTTTGCCCAGCAGCGGATGTTCTCGATTGAGGTAGCTGCCACCTTCGAGGAACATTGCCAGCATCTCGCGCGCGGCGGGCAGATAATGCACCTCGTCGAAGTAGGGGGCCGAAGGTAAGGTCAGGCGAATGGAGGCGAGGGCGGCGAAGATCGAAGGGATTACAAGGCACCAGACCCACGGATCGCGTTGACCCTCGGGTGCACCTGAGGGGTCCTCGATTGTGGTTTCGAAAGTGGGAGCGGTGGCCTGAGACATCGCCGGAGCGCTTAGGAAAGCGTCTCCGGCGGGACAAGGGTGTTTAGGTTGATACGGGCGTGGCGCTGGCTTCGGCGCGGGCTTCGCTCTGATTCTCAAGCCAGAACAGCCGCGCGATCATCGCAAGCAGACCGATACTGGCAGTACACCCAACAAACAGCGCCCATGGCACAAGGTTCATGTTTGCAGCGCGAGCGCGCGGGGCGATGAAGAAGAGCGCGATCATCACGCACATCACCAAATCCCACCACACCTGGATGCCTGTCAGGTTGACCGTGTGGTTGGTCCAGAACATGATCACGCCTTCCTGCGCGATCTGCACTGCCGTGTAAGCTCCGAACCCGGCGGCCAGCATCGCGGCGAGCGTGGCGTTGCCGTGGCTAGGCTTGGCAACAAGAATGTAGATTAGAGCGGCTCCACCGAATATCAGCACAGCTATGAAAGTAAGTTGCAGCACGTCCATGGATCATTCTCCGACTCGAATCGTAGCAGTTGCTACACGCACTGGTAACTGAATGTAGCGATCGCTACAAGGCAAAAATGGCGAAACCTCCTCTCTCGCGTGAAACCTTGCTGCCGCAGTTGGCTGCGCATGTGCTCAATCATGGGCTTGGCGGAGCAAGCCTGCGTCCCCTGGCGAAGGCAGCGGGCACGAGTGATCGGATGCTTATCTACCATTTCGGCAATAAGGAGCAGCTGGTCGCCGACCTGCTGGATCATATTGCTGGCATCTACTCAGCCGCGCTCGAATCCGCGATCGGCGAGCAGCCTTCGGCGACGCGGCAGGAGTGCTTCGATCGAATTCTCGCACAGGGACGACACCCGATGATGCAGCCATTCATGGTGCTTTGGTGGGAGATTGTCGCAGGTGCAGCGCGTGGCATACCCGGCTATCGCGAGGCTGGCGAGCAGATGATGGCGAAACAGCTGGCCTGGCTTGAAAAGCAAATGCCAGAGGGTGATCCCGATCCAAAGGGAGGCGCGCGCTTCCTGATGACGCTATTGGAAGGCTCCATCATGCTGGATACTGTCGGCCATGAGCGCACGGCTGAAGAAGGTATTGCAGCCGGCCATCTCTAATCAGCTTGCGGCGTAGGCGGTCGCACCCTAGTCCTCGCCTCCATGAAGAAGACCACCGGAATTGACCGCGCCGTGACGCGCAACTGGCGCCCTGCGACCCGCGCTGTGCGTGGCGGTACGTGGCGCAGCGAACATGGTGAGACGAGCGAGGCGCTGTTCCTCACCTCGGGTTACACGTATGATGATGCGCAAACCGTCGCCGACAGGTTTGCGGGCGATGCGGAGGGCATGACGTATTCGCGCCTCCAGAACCCGACTGTGGCGATGCTGGAAGAGCGGATTGCATTGCTTGAAGGCGCTGAGGCGTGCCGCGCGCAGGCCTCCGGCATGGCGGCGATGACTGCCGCGCTGCTCAGCCAGCTTTCTGCTGGAGACCATTGCGTCGCCGCACGTGCGGCCTTTGGATCGTGCCGTTGGGTGGTGGACAACCTGCTGCCTCGTTTCGGTATCGAAACGACCGTGATCGACAGCGCTGATAACTCCGCGTGGGAAGCAGCGATCCAGCCGAACACCAAGGTGTTTTTCTTTGAAACGCCCGCCAACCCCACACTGGACATTGTTGATCTCAAACATGTCTGCGATCTCGCAAGGGCGCACGGCATTACCACCGTGGTCGACAACGCCTTCGCCACAGCAGCCTTGCAACGCCCGATGGAGTTCGGTGCGGATGTCGTGGCGTATTCTGCGACAAAGCTGATGGATGGGCAGGGCAGGGTGCTCGCCGGGGCCATCTGCGCGTCTGAGGATTGGATCAACGAAGTGCTGATGCCGTTTCAGCGCAACACCGGACCAATCTGTTCGGCCTTCAACGCCTGGGTTGTTCACAAAGGATTGGAGACGCTCGAATTGCGCGCCCGCCGCCAGAGTGAAAATGCCGTCGCCCTAGGTGAGTTTCTTGAGCCACGATTGAACAGAGCGGGGGCACACATGCTGCATCCCGGTCTGCCTAGCCATCCCCGTCACAATCTCGCGCTTGCGCAGATGGCTATGACCGGACCGATCTTCGCGTTCGACGTAGGCACTCGTGCGCGCGCTTTTGCCATTCTCGATGCGCTGCAACTTGTCGATATCTCGAATAATATCGGGGATTCGCGCAGCCTGATGTGCCACCCCGCCTCGACCACACATGCCAGTATTGACGATGAGGGGCGTGCGGAAATGGGCGTCACTGAGGGGCTACTGCGGATCAATGTCGGGCTGGAGGATATTGCCGATATCTTCGAGGATATGGATCAGGCGCTTAGCGCGGCTGGGATATAATAGGTCACAATACGCAAAAGGCCGGGATAGCGGTGGTACCCGCTATCCCGGCCTCATGCACATTTGCTTCCCGAATTGGCCGTTGGCCAAAGGGTCGCTTGGAACGACAAGATCAGGGAGCACTGCCCCCTGTTTGGGCGACGAAGACAATTACAGTGTGACTTACACCGCCTAACAAATTGGGCAAGAATGAAGGAAACGTCATTTTAACCACACTCCGCGAGAGTTCGCAGCGTGCATTGAGACGCGCTATTGTGCATTGCAACATGACATTCTAGGGCCATATTCGCATTCGTGCCAGATCGCACTCGGCATCACACACACAATTGGAATTCTCATGATTGCAGACCGCTCTTTCGCGGCCACTCTTCGGCGCGACTGGCTGGCCCAGCCGCGCGCAGACATTCTTGCTGGCATCGTTGTCGCTCTCGCGTTGATTCCCGAGGCGATCGGCTTTGCCCTTATCGCGGGCGTCGATCCAAGCGTCGGACTCTATGCCTCGGTCGTGATCGCGATGGTTATCGCGCTTACGGGTGGACGTCCGGGAATGATCTCGGCTGCGACGGCTGCCGTGGCCGTGGTTGTGATCCCGTTGGTGAAGGAGCACGGCGT
Source organism: Pseudomonadota bacterium (assembly GCA_039195235.1). Lineage (GTDB taxonomy): Bacteria > Pseudomonadota > Alphaproteobacteria > Sphingomonadales > Sphingomonadaceae > Erythrobacter. The sequence continues at coordinate 7,891 of JBCCVO010000020.1, read as the reverse complement.
CGATTATCTGTTTGCCGCGACGATCCTGATGGGGATTTTCCAAGGGGTTGCGGCGCTGCTCCGGCTCGACCTGCTGATGCAGTTTGTCAGTCGCTCAGTCATAACCGGGTTCGTCAACGCGCTCGCAATCCTGATTTTCATGGCGCAGATCCCGCAGCTCAATCCCTATAGCGATGGCGTCGGTTTGGAGACCTTTGTAATGGTCGTGGCGGGGCTCGCAATCATTTACGGCTTTCCGCGTATAACCAAGGTCGTACCGAGCCCGCTGGTTGCGATCGTGCTGCTTACCGCGGTTGCCGTGTTCTGGAACCTGCCGGTGAACAATGTTGCGGGCGAGGGTAAGCTACCCGACGGACCTCCGTTCTTTGCGATTCCGAACGTGCCGCTGACCTGGGAAACGCTTCAGATCATCGCCCCGTACTCGCTGACGATGGCTGCTGTGGGCTTGCTAGAAAGTCTGCTTACCGCGCAGATCGTCGATGATATGACTCACACCGATAGCGACAAGCGCCGTGAGAGTGCGGGGCAGGGCGTTGCCAACATCGCCTCCGCATTCTTCGGCGGGATGGGCGGCTGCGCGATGATCGGCCAGTCCGTCATCAACGTCGCAAGCGGCGGTCGCGGTCGGCTTTCAACCTTCACTGCGGGCGCATTCCTGCTGTTCCTGCTCACCGTGCTTGGTTCCTATGTCGGCAAGGTGCCAATGCCCGCCCTGGTCGCTGTTATGATTATGGTTTCGATCGGCACGTTCAGCTGGAACTCTATCCCGAACTTGCGCCGTCACCCGCCGACCAGCTCGCTGGTGATGATCGCGACGGTTGTGGTCGTCGTGTGGACGCATGACCTCGCGCTCGGCGTGTTGGTGGGCGTGCTGCTTTCCGGGATCTTCTTCGCCAATAAGGTCCGCAGTCTGTTTACAGTCGAGCGCGTGCGTCGGCCGCACAGCGCGGTCTATGTCGTGACCGGTGAGATCTTTTTCGCGAGCGTCGACAAGTTCATCGAAAAGCTCGGCCCGGAGAGCCAATATGATGACGCTGCCCACAATGTTGTGATCGACGTCTCCAAGGCGCATTTCTGGGACATTTCAGCCATCGGCGCGCTTGAGAAGGTAATCGATCGGATGCGCCGCAACGGACGGCACACGCGTGTTGTCGGGTTGAATGCCGCCAGTGCCGATCTGTTTGACAAATTCGCACTGGAAGATCGCACCGGGATCGAGTTGGGCCTAGCACCACACTAGCTTGTTCTTACCGCTCTTCCGCCTTTCAGGTTTGCCGTCTGGTCGAACCTTCCACTGATCAGTCTGCAAATCAGACTTGCATTGACGCGAAGTGCGTGCGAGCCATCTCCTTCATAAAAGGGAGAGCGCGACTATGGCCAACCGTATCGAGCTGATTTTCGATTTTGTCAGCCCCAACGCCTATCTGATTTGGTGGCCGTTGCGCGAGGTGGTGAAGCGCACCGGCGCCGAACTCGACGTGACCCCGGTGTTCCTCGGCGGGATGCACAAGCTCACTGGAAATGCTCCGCCAATGATCCGCGATGCGGAGGTGAAGGGGAAGAACGAATATGCCGCGCTCGAAATGCGGCGATTCATTGAGCGCCACCAGCTCGAAAGGTTCAAGCTGCATCCGCAGTTTCCGTTCAATTCGATCACGCTTCAGAGGATGTTGCTCGCGGCCGATAAGGATGGGCGGGGTGTGCAGTTCGCCGAAAGCCTGTTGCCCGCGATCTGGGAGGAGGGAATCGACGTTACCAATCCCGAAACTCTCGGCGGCGCTATTGCTGATGCAGGTTTCGACGCGCAGGACCTGTTTGCCCGCTCGCAAAGCAACGAGGTCAAGCAGGGACTGATCGCCAACACCGACAATGCCGTCGAACGCGGTGCATTTGGCATCCCGACGATGTTTGTCGGCCCGAAGGGCGGCGAGACCGAGATGTTCTTCGGCAAGGAGCGGTTAGCGCAGGTCGAGGAAGAGCTTTCGAAGGGGTAGGGAACCCACTCTAGCGCCTATTCTAGCAGCCAAAGATCGCTTTCCGGCGCGTTGGGCGTTGGCCTTCAGCTGTGAGATTGCTGCGCAGTAACTGCGCAGCCAGCTTCTGTGACAGAAGCGCCAGACGATATCTTTGCATGTAAATCCGAGCGACAGTGATGACGATCAGCGCGCCTCCTGAGGTAACGAATGCGCGCTATGGCGTCTTTGAATGACCTTTCGCGATCGTCTCGATAAATCCGCGCTGAGACCTGCCCAGGGTTCGGGCACGGGGTTCGACCTGATCAAGGAAATGGCGATTCATGCCGGTTGCGGCGCCACTCACCAGCATTGATCGACAGGGTTTTGCTGGGCGGTCAATGCGTGCGTTGCGCTTCTTCCGATGCCCCCTCCTTATCGAATCAAAGCGTCTCGGCCCGATACGACCAGATCGGCCGTGCCGTACGTATTGGGGCAAATTTGTCGCACACACGAGATACAGGGGGGATTAACCGCGTTGATGCTCTTGTGGGTGCGCGGATAATTGTTACCTTGGAGGCGATATGAAAGAGCTGTTCCAACACGCTGCCGTCACGGACGGCGTCACCGTCCGGGTTGCAGTGAACTTCCTGCCCGAACAATCCCATCCTGAAGCGGGCAAGTGGTTCTGGGTGTATCACATCCGGATCGAAAACGGCTCTCATGAGACGCTTCAGCTGCGCACCCGCCATTGGCGAATCACCGATGCGCGGGGCATGGTCAATCATGTCGATGGCGAAGGCGTGGTGGGCGAACAGCCCAAGCTCGAACCCGGTGAAAGCCACGATTATGTCTCGGGCTGCCCGCTGACGACACCGCATGGATCGATGGAGGGTTTCTATACCTTCCTGCGCGCCGATGGCTCGCCGATCGAAGTGCGCATCCCGTTCTTCCCGCTGGCAGCACCCGAAACCGCTGATGGTCGGTCCTCGGCCTGACCGCAGCGATCTTTGCGACAATCCTGCTAGAACCGGAGCTTGCAGCACGGCGCGCCCGGCCTTAAGCGCGATTTCGTGAAACGCACGCATCTCCCCTTGAACGCTCTGCGGGTTTATGACGCAGCGGCCCGGCATTTGTCCTTCACTCGTGCAGCCGACGAACTGGCAGTGACGCCCGCGGCGGTTGGCCAGCAGATCCGCGCGCTGGAAGATCACCTCGGCGTGGTGCTGTTTCGCCGGACCAGCAAGGGGTTGGAGCTGACGCCTGAGGGCGGTGCCGGCCTTGATGCTCTGCGCGAAGGGTTCTTGCGGTTTGAAGAAAGCGTGCAGGCGATGCAGGCCGGGCAGGCATCGGATCGCTACACCATCGCCGCGCCGCGCGAGTTCTACGCCGAGTGGCTCGCGCCGCGTCTTGCCGAATTTCAAGCGGGGACACCGGGCGTGTTGTACTCGATCGTCGCGGATGAGAACGCCGATTTTACCGAGGCCAATCTCGATCTGGCGATCCGACTGGTCGATGGACCGGGTGAGCTAGAAGGCGTGCAGCTCGCGCCTGCCGAGCGGGTCACGATCGCCGCGCCGAACGCAAGGGATGCATGGATCGACTGGCCCGGTGCGGCGCTGCCCGACGGCGCGAAGCCATGCATAAAGGCAGGCAGCGCCGGGCAGGCGCTTAGCTCAGCTCTGGCCGGGATGGGCCGCACCGTGTTGCCTTTGCCGCTGGTTGCTGGCGAGATTGACAGCGGCCATCTGGTGTCGCTCGACGAGCCTGAAGAAAGCCGCCGCGCGTACTGGCTCGTCGCGCCCACTCCCCAATGGCGATCGAAGAAGGTCAAGGCTCTGGTCGCGTTTTTGAACGGTGCGTGACGTACCCACTCTGACAACAGAGCGGTTCACGCTGCGCCCTCTGCGTCGCTCGGATGCTGCCGCGCTGTTCTCAACCCTGTCTGATCACGAGCAATGCCTCTACCTCACCCGTCCCGCATTTGAGAGCGAGGACGAATTGTGGGGCTGGCTCTCCGCGCCCGATTGGCCAGGGCGCACCTGGATTGCCGAGGATGCGCAAGGTGAGGTCGCAGGACGCTTCGTCGCATTCCCCGCTCCCCAACCCGGCGTTGAAGAGATCGGTTATATCGTCTGCTCCCACCGCCAGGGGGAGGGCATCGCAAGCGAGTGCTCCCGCGCCCTGACCACACATCTGTTTGCGTTGCCGGTAGAACAGGGCGGCGCCCGCAAGATCATCGCCGAAGTCGACACCCGCAACACCGCCTCTGTGCGCCTGCTCGAGAGCCTCGGCTTCACGCAAGAGGGGCATTTGCGCGAATATGAAGAGACCCATATCGGCCTGTGCGATGTGTATTGGTATGGATTACTCGCCCGCGACTGGCCCGCCGCCTAGCACGCGCGCCACGCTCGCCTTGGTGCGCTGCTCCGCCTCCCATTCACGCCGCCAGCGTTCCCGCACATCGTTGATGAACTTCAACTTAGCCTCGCGCTCCTCGGGCGAGTTGCGCCGTTCATAGGCCTCGCGATCCCACTCCGCGCGCAGTTCTGCCTTGATCGCTTCGTAAGCCGGATGGCCGGGCTTGAGCTCTCCGGTCCCATAGCGTTCGGGCAAGCGGTTGCGCAGGAAGAACATCACGAGCGCCTCGTTGTGGCGCATCTCGGTCGCGACGACCTCTCCGCCGGAGACGATGTGGCGTTCCTCCCCCTCAATCGCCCGGGCAAGCGCGCTGTCCTCCAGCCGCTCCACCCCCATCTGCACCGCCCGGTCCCACGCGTTGGCGAAGCCTTGCGCGCCCGGCTTATGCCGCAGCTTGTAGAGCGCCTCCATCGAGCGCCCGATATGCCGCGCCGCGCTGGTGACGATGCCGGTCGCGGCGAGATGCGCGACAAATTCGCGCTGGAGATCGGGCGTGATCGAGTTCGAGCGCGGCTGTTTGTGGCGATAGGGCTCAAAGGCGAGCAGTGGATCATCGGGCGAGGGCGGCTCGCTCTCAAAAGCGACACGGCTGGTGGCCTGGCGCGCTATTTTGCGAGTGGGCCGTGGGGCAGGGGGATTCGGCATCAATCACCGCCGCCCCGCAAGCCGTGCAAAGAGCCGTTCGTTCGCCTCGCGCCGAGCGGCGACTTCGGGAGGGCAGGGAGGGTTGTTGCCGATGCGGCCCGCGTCGAGATGGGCCTGCCATTGCTGAACATGCGAGCGCATCGACGCGTCCCCCGGAGCAGGATGGGTCCAAGCCTTGGGCGGCCCCTCAACGCGCTGGATATCGGTGGGCGAGAGGGATGAGATGTTGGTCGGCAGTTTTGTCATCCGCCAGTGTGTGTCAGATTTTTGGGGAGTAGGAAAGTTATCGGTGGAACACTGCCGTCCCCCTCTTTTATTTGGATTTGGCCGACCTATACCTAATTTTGGCAGCAGGATCGGTCTCCGGTCCGCGATCTATTTGAGTTGCCTAACGGAATCTGGAGTCGAAATAGCCCCTGAGGCGTTCGGCGACGGCGTTGTCACTGTGGCAAATGCCGGCATCGCACTTGGTGTGTGTCGGGCCGCTGACGCTGAAAGGAGGAAGTTAATGCCCTGTGCTATCGAGAACCTAAGCGGGGTATACGGCAATTTGAATGGCCGCGGGAACGCACCGCGCACCTGTGAGGCGAGCAATGTGCTAGCCACGCCCAAGGCCGCTGCGCCCGCAGGGACTTATGTTCGTTTTTTGTTCCTTGCGCTAGTTTTGTGGTTTGGTTACGGAATCGGCATGCCCTATCTTGGGGTTGTCGAGACGCCGCACGATATTGCCGGAGTCGAAATAGCCCCTGAGGCGTTCGGCGACGGCGTTGTCACTGTGGCAAATGCCGGCATCGCACTTGGTGTGTGTCGGGCCCTACATCCGCTGGCTTGATAGTTTGAAGGGGGCTGGCGGTAGCTAAGATGAACGCTTTTAATTCAACATTCTCAAAGCTAAACTTGTTTCGAACTTGGTCAGAGAACAAAGCGAAGTTTCGCAAATCCTGTTCGGGTGTCGACAAAGTCAGCGGTCCTGATTTTGAGACCAATTTAGCCCGATCTGTTTCCCAGATACAAGAAAGACTGGATGGGCAATTTAAGCCCAAAGGGCTTTTGGCGATTGCTATCGAAAAGCCGGGTAAGGACGAAAAAAGAATCATCTGCGTCCCGACAATCGCTGACCGAGTTATTCAGTTAGCGGTCTTGGATCAACTTCGACCCAGATTGGCAAGAATGGGGGTCGACAACAACATTAGCTATGGAGTGGCGCGCGGGTCAGAGAAGAGCGTCCTTGGAGCGAGAAAGTTTGCCTGCGTCGAGCGCGCGAAAAAGCCGTGGGTCTACAAGACTGATATACGAAAGTTCTTCGACAATATTGACCGCGAATTACTAGTCGGCCAACTACATCGAGCCGTCCGGCAGACTTCTTTAGCGCCAGCGATCGTCCCCTTCGTTCATGCTGAACTAAAAGAGGGGTTTGACCCAGATTGGAAACAGATTTGTTCCGCAAATGGCATTGTTAGAGGGAAGGGCGTCCGACAAGGTATGCCCTTCTCACCCTTTTTTGCGGGCCTTTTCTTACGAGATATTGATAGAGAGATCGACGCGATGGACGTCTCGGCTGCTCGCTACGTTGATGACTTTGTAGCTTTTTTCGCTTCTGAGCGCGAGGCGCTCGCATTTCATTTATGGCTGAAAGACCGGTTGAGTCAGATTAGTCTCGAAATTGGCGAACCAAATGCCCAAGGCTCAAAAACGCAAATCTATGAGCCGCATGAAGATGCGGATTTCTTGGGCTTGTCGATCTGTCGGGTAAGAGGCGGCAAATTCAAGCTCCTTGTCTCGGACGAGGTGAAGGCAAAGACTCTCGATAAGTTAGCTGCATTCTCAGAGATTGAGCCGCTGCTGGGACGGGGCAAATCTCTGACAACTATGGGTTCATATTTTGCCAACGTCGAAAGAGGATATGTGAATGCGTTTGCGGAAGCGCAAAACATTGATGAGTTTAAAACTGAGATACACGCTCAGTTGAGAGAAGTTCAGAAGCGTATTTTGATTGAGCTCTTTGGCCGCAGGAGATTAAGGCGCATGGCAAAGCGACATCGCAAGTTTGTTGGTATCGACGAGCTTTTGGGATAGCTGGTGCCACTTGACCCCCATCCACAATTCCCCTAACCGCGCGCTCATCTGAGAGGCAACGGGTGCTAAACGCATCCGCGATTCCTCTCAAACAATAGAGCTGAACATTGCCGGTTCGTCCCGCAGGGCTTCTTCGCTCCTGACACATAAGTCGGGATAGCGGCGAGTCCTTTTCTATTGGGCTCGATTTCAACCTTATGTTGAGATTGAGTGCGAGGGCGTCCGTCAGAGTAACCCGGTGGCCTTTGGCCTGATTTGTCGGGTGGAGCGCTTCAGCTTGGTCGATGCGCCGCGTGCGTCTGGTCCCTTCGGGCTGGCTCAGCATGGCGGCCCACGCTGGCCGAGCTTTTCTCTCCATCCACTGATCGTCTCACAAGTCGCCGCCGAACAAACGGTGAAGAGAAAGACTCATATGCCGACGATTAACCAGCTGGTCCGCAAGGGCCGCACTCCGCAGAAGGCCAAGTCCAAGGTCCCTGCGATGGAGCAGAACCCGCAGAAGCGCGGTGTCTGCACGCGCGTCTACACCACGACGCCGAAGAAGCCGAACTCCGCGCTGCGCAAGGTTGCCAAGGTGCGACTGACGAACCAGCGCGAAGTCATCTCCTACATTCCGGGCGAAGGCCACAACCTCCAGGAGCACTCGGTTGTGCTGATCCGCGGCGGGCGTGTGCGCGATCTTCCCGGTGTGCGTTACCACGTCCTTCGCGGCGTGCTCGATACGCAAGGGGTCAAGGACCGCAAGCAGTCGCGTTCGAAGTATGGGGCGAAACGGCCCAAATAATGGTGCGCTGAAG
>JBCCVO010000019.1:0-44112 GCA_039195235.1 Pseudomonadota bacterium | reverse complement strand
CGCTGACCATCGACGCCGCGCGCTTCTGTACGATGCGATTGATGCGGTCGTAATACATGCCGGTCGAAACCCAGCTCATGCCGCCGATCAGGCCCAGTTTTCGCAAGAATTACCTCGAATCCGAAGGAGTGCTGGACACGGTTTAGCTACGGACGGCGCGAGGCGTCCATAGGGTATGGAAAATCGAGTGATTTAAGTTGTTTGGTTAGTTAACTTCAAGTTAATAAGCCACTTCTGAAGGTCGGCCAGCGTCGGTCCAACGGCCTCCTCATGCGGCAAATGCCCGATCGACGGATAGACTATCAGCTGGCTGTCAGGCAGCGTCTGGTCCAGCCATTGTCCGGCCTCGACCGGGATCAACTGATCCTCCTCGCCCCAAATGACCAGCGTCGGGATAGCAACACTGGCGATCTCTGCTTTGGTCAGCGGATCGTATTCGGCAGCGAAACGCTTGAGCGTCGCCCGCCGGTTGCCCGGATAGCGCAGCAGCTCCCAATAGCGATCGATCATGTCCTCGGTCACGATTGCCTCAACACTTACGCTTTGACGCAGGCTCTGCGCGATCAGGCTGCGCGGGGTGATCTTTTCGACGATTCGATTGATGCCGGGGGTCTGGGCGATGGCAAAGCCGATGTTGCCTGCTCCACCGTCGTCTTCTTTGTCCTGCCTGGTGATCGGGCCGCCGCTACCATCCACCAGGATCAGGCCATCGAGCCGATCCGGGTAGGTGGTAGCAAAAGCGAGTGCATGCTTGCCGCCCATCGAATTGCCGCCAAGGATAAAGCGATCAAGCTCCAGCGCGTCGGCGACTTCGCGAATGTCCTCGGTGTAATTGGCGCGGCTGTAATCGTCATTTGGATCGCCACCAGTCAGGCCGTGCCCGACCTGGTCGAAACGGATGATGCGGTAAGTCTCTTTTAGTTGCTCGGCCCACGGTTCCCAGGTGTGCAGATCGGCATTCGAACCATGAAGCAGGACGATCGGCACTCCGTCGCGCGGTCCTTCATCGCGAAGATGTACGGTCACACCATCGCCGATTCTGACGAATTGCGAAGGCTCGCCGCCATACTTGGCGCGCATCTCTGCCACCTCGGTATCTGGTGTGCGAAACACCAGGAACAGCACCACCAGCAACACGGCCAACGTCAGCACTAGACGCACAAGCCACTTCATGACGCCTCGTTCGCCTCTGCCATGTTCTCTATCCACTCTCGCAGTACAGCAACGCCATCGAAATCCACCGTTGCCTTGCCCAGCTCGGGCATGGCCACGCCCGGTTCCGTCGAGCTCATGCGGTAGAGCATAATAGATGCATCGGGATCACCGGGCGCGATTGAGACCTTGTGCCCACCTGCCCCGCGTCCGGCTGCAACCGGCGGTTTGCGAATGCCAATGGCGTGCGGGTCATCCTGTTCCCAGCGCAGATCCAGCCCCGAATTCGAAGCCCCCCCACCTGGCTGGTGGCAATGGGCGCAATTCACGTCGAGATAGGCACGCGCCAGGTCGGCAATATCGGCACCTTTGCGGTTCTCCCAATCAGGAAATGTGTCCGAATTGGCCGGCATCGCTGTAAGCTGACCATGATCGACCATCTGCGCCAACCACTCGCGCGACAGATTCCGCGCCTTCGGCCCGATGGGCACCACCTCGCCATCCTTGCTATGGCAAGCCTTGCACTGGTTCTTGTTCGGGATGCGGTAGCTGATCTCCTCGCCGGATAGCGTAGTGATCGGCAGCCTGCCCCCCGCGAGCGCGAGCGTTGCTTCGGTCTGTTCAGAGTTCCAGCGGTAAGGCAGCGCCAGCCAGCCATTGGCGCGGTGGAGCATTACGCGGGTTTCGATCAGGCGTCGGTTGTCATCCTTGCCGAACGCAAAGGTCTTGATCAGCGCAGACCCCACCGGAAATTGCAGCAAGCCCTCTCCATCTGTGGCAATCTGCTCGCCGCGAGGCACATAGACAAAGCGCAACTTGTCAGCCCCGTCGGAATAGAGCGGCGTGTTCAGCTCGTATGGAATGACGGTAGTGGAAAGCTGCTTGCTGGGTACAGTGAAGAACCGGAACTCAGACAGCGTGCGTGGCATTCCTTCGAGGATGGCGGCATCGTTCACCGACGCAGGCGACCGCGCAGCCGAGTGGGATACCGCCCCTGCAAAGGCAATCGCCGCAATTCCGAGTATTCCAGCCGATCGGATCAATTAAGCCGCGCCTCCATCTCTTCAGGCAATCGCACTTTCGGAAGCGGCTCTACTTCTCCGGCAATCACCGGATTAAGCACTTGCGGCTGCGCCTCGTTCAGCGGTTGACCAACCTCGGTCAGACCAAGCGAAAGAACCGGCTCGGCATCTTCAACAGAAAGACCTTGATGCAGTCCGTCGGTCAGGATGGTTGGCAACGCGCCGCCCATCGCCGCCAGCAACATGTCTCCTCCCGCAAAATCGGGTGCTGTCCCGCCCGAACCGTAGAGGTTGCCGCTCACAACCACGTCGACCGGACGCGGTTGATAGCGGTCGTCATTGTAGTCTTGCGTGTAGGCAATCAGCATGACGTGCGAGGTCGAATTGTTCACCAGCGCATTTTCGCGCAGCTGCACGTTGGTGTTGGCCATCACCATTACGCCTGTCCCTGCCGGAACGCTCGCTACGATATTGCCCTCAGGCGCGAAATTGTCGGTGTTGTTGTCGATCACCGCATTGCGCGCGACCAAAACCGATCCGCCGCCGACCTTGGGCAGGCTCGGAAGGTCGAACACCAGGATTCCGCCAGTGTTCCTGGTGGCGAGGTTTTCGGTCACCTCAGCATAGTTGCTGTTCTCGATCTCGATCCCGGCGACGTTCTCGACCACTCGATTGCGTTGTACGATAATGTTCTCTGACTGGCCGACATAGATCCCGGCATCAGAAGCTCCGCGCACATAACTGTCCTGTACCAGGATATCGCGCGCTTCGACCGGATAGATGCCATATGCGCCGTTCGACGCGTCCGGACCATTGGTCCATTCGACGCGAAGGGCATGATAGATGATCTGGTCAGCGCCTTTTGATTTGATCCCGTCACCCTTGGCATTCTCGATCCCGAAATCGCGCAGGGTGACGCCGTCAGAGGTTACAAGCAGACCTTCGCCTGCGCCTGCCTGATTGGTGAAGTCGAGCACGCTTTGATCCATGCCCGCACCGCGCAAAGTCACGCCATCGACATCTAGGCTAAGTCCGTCGGTAAGGTCGTAACGACCTGCTTCCAAGACAATCTCGTCACCCGGTTCAGCCAGGATCAGCGCTTCCTGCAGCCGCTCCTGCGCGCCCTCACCCGGCGCAATTGTAAGGGCTTCAGCAAGTACCGGTGCAGCCGATGCCAGAGCCAAAGCTGCAAGCGAGATTCTGATCATGTGTCCCTCCCAAGACGTTGGCCTTATAGTGGCGCAAGCGAGGGAGGCATTGCAAGCGCGAAGGCTACAAGCCTTCGATCAGCAAACCGAGACCACAGCCACCTGCAACAGCAACCACTGTCTCGACCGCCTCGCGATCGTCAATCCGGCGGAGGCGCGCCATGGCTTCACCCGTGGAGAGCGGAACGCGGCTCTCGCCTTCTTGCGGTGCGAAGCGCTCCAGCCTTTTGAGCTGCGCAATGCTGAGCCGGTCAGTCAGCTTCGGTGCCATGCATTCGGCCATCGGTGCGGGAACGCGGTTCGCCACCAACGCTTCCTCGACCCGCGCTTCGGTGACCTGTTCAAGCAGTCCGTCATTGCGCAACACAAACCACGCAGCAGCGGCGACCAACGCGATGGCCAACAAGACAATCATAAGGCGCATCGGTCGAATTGGCTTAGTCGAGCGCCTTTACGATCTCTTCGACCATCTTCTTGGCGTCGGACAGCAGCATCATGGTCTGGTCCATGTAGAATACATCGTTGTCGACCCCGGCATAACCGACGCCGCCCATGGAGCGCTTGATAAAGAACACCTGCTTGGCCTTGTCGACATCGAACACTGGCATCCCGTAGATCGGCGATGACTTGTCTGTCTTCGCCGCAGGGTTCACCACGTCGTTCGCGCCGATGATAAAGGCCACGTCCGCCTGTGCGAACTCGCTGTTGATGTCTTCGAGTTCGAACACTTCATCATACGGCACGTTGGCTTCGGCAAGCAGCACGTTCATGTGCCCGGGCATGCGGCCTGCGACAGGATGGATCGCGTATTTCACGTCCACGTCCTTTTCCTTCAGCGCGTCGGCCATTTCGCGGAGTATGTGCTGCGCCTGCGCCACCGCCATTCCGTAGCCCGGAATGATGATAACCTTCTCGGCCTGTTCGAGCATGAACGCCGCGTCGTCGGCGCTGCCCTGTTTGTAGGGACGCTGTTCGCGCGCTTCGCCGCCGCCGCTGCTGCTATCATCCGCACCGAAACCGCCAGCGATGACACTGATGAAGCTGCGATTCATCGCGCGGCACATAATGTAGCTGAGAATCGCGCCCGAGGAACCAACCAGCGCGCCGGTGATGATCATCGCGGTGTTGCCAAGCGTGAAGCCCATTGCGGCTGCGGCCCAGCCGGAATAGCTGTTCAGCATCGACACCACGACCGGCATGTCCGCCCCGCCGATGGGGATGATGAGCAGGAAACCGATCGCAAAGGCAAGAATGGTGCGGGCGATGATCGGCCAGCCTTCGCCCGCACCACCTTCCGGGGACACCGCGTAGAAACCGATGATCCCAAGAATAGCGACCAGCGTGCCGAGATTGATGACATGGCGCAGCGGAAGCAGGATCGGCGCGCCGCTCATCCTTCCGGAAAGCTTAAGAAATGCAATAACCGAGCCGGAGAAGGTGATGGCCCCGATGGCGATACCGAGCCCGAGTTCGATTCGGCTCACCATCAGGATCTGGCTCGCTTCGTCGATAATACCGAATGCGCCGGGGTTCAGCCATGCGGCGAGACCCACCACCACGGCGGCCATGCCGACCAACGAATGGAATCCGGCAACCAGTTCCGGCATCGCGGTCATCGCGATCCGCCGCGCAATCGTCACGCCGACAATCCCGCCCAGGAAAATTGCAATCCCGATCTCAACGATGTTGGCGATGTCGTGGGTAACAAGCGTGGTCACCAGCGCGATTCCCATACCGATCATGCCATTGCGGTTACCCGCTCGGCTGGTGGCAGGGCTGGAAAGACCGCGCAGCGCAAGGATGAAGAACACGCCCGCCGCGAGATAGGCCAGCATCGCCCATGCGGGGGTGCCACCCGCGCCGCTAGCGGCGCTTGCAAGAATGGAGAAGCTCATCTCTTACTTCTCCTTCTTTTTGTACATCGCGAGCATACGCTCGGTCACGGCGAAGCCGCCGAAGATGTTGATGCTCGCCATCACCACTCCGGCCAAACCGAGATACTTGGCAATCGGATTCTCCGCCTCCGCCGCTGCGATCAGCGCGCCGACAATGATCACCGAGGAAATCGCATTGGTCACCGCCATCAGCGGTGTGTGCAGCGCCGGGGTAACCGACCAGACCACATAGTAACCGACGAAACACGCCAGCACGAAGATAGAGAGGATTGAAATGAAGTCCATTTATCGCACCACCAACACAATCAAAACGTGAACACTAGGACGGAGAAGTACTGGCGAGGAATGGTTTTCCTCACAATCACCTCTGCCGCGCCATCGCGCAAACCTACGAGAGAAAAATCCGCGCCCATTTCCGTGAGCGCCACCGGATCGCCATCAAATTCGACTTTGACCGTCTTCGAAAACTTCTGGTTGCGCTTTTGCGTGCCGAAGACAGTCTCGAATTCCTGGCGGGTCGTCAGGCCGCCGCGCCCCCGGTATTCCACGCCAACAAAGTAAACCGCACCCATCGTTTCGGGAGCGATCCGATCGTAGGAAGCGCCTGAGACAGCTTTAGGCTTTTTGGGCAAATCACCGGAAAATACAGGCAGGCCGTCAGTCTTGCTGTTGGCAATGAAATAGCTGTCGAAGACGCCATCGCTATTTTCATCATGGAAGCAAACCTGCTTGTTGCGCTTCTGGCCAGCGAAAATACCCGTGACACCGGGCTGCGACTGGCGCGCATCACAAAATATCGGACCAAAATCGGAATAAACCGAGAAAAGCTCCTGACCCTTGCTCCTGAGCGGACGACCTTTGTGGTCCAGCGTATCAGTGGTCAAAACGGCCGCCATTTTGGGCAACAAGCGAGACGCCAAGACCATGTCTCCGCGACGCACAACGAAAGGGGCGCCCGAGGGTCCCTGAGCAGCGTTCGAAATCGCAAGCGGCTCCGTCACGAACCACTGCGTCCTGTAATCAGCGGCATGCGCGCTTGAGGCAGCCCCCACCAAAAGTGAGGCGCAAATCCAACTCAATAGTTTCGGCGCCCTCACCCCTTAAGCCTCTCATTCACCACTTCGCCTCCCTTGGTAAGGCGGATTGCGTCACCGATCTCTTCGTCAAGTTCCGGTTTGCCCGCTTCCTTGTCCCAGAAAGCCGAGAGGAAGTTGAAGTGATTGCGGGCGAACAGCGCGGATGCGTCCGCAGGCAATTGAGCGGGCGTGTTCGAATAGCCGATGATCTTCACGCCGTGTCGTTCGACCATATCGTCCGGGATTGAGCCCTCAACATTGCCACCCTGCGCCACGGCAAGATCGTAAATGACGCTGCCGCGCTTCATCGTTGCGATCTGCTCGTCGGTGATGAGAACAGGTGCCGCGCGTCCGGGGATCAGCGCGGTGGTGATGACGATGTCCTGCTTGGCGATGTGTTCGGAGACGAGCTTGGCCTGTGCAGCCTTGTACTCATCGCTCATCTCGGTCGCGTAGCCGCCCGAACCTTCGCCTTCGATACCTGCGACGTCTTCGACAAAAATCGCTTTCGCACCAAGGCTTTCGATCTGTTCCTTGGTTGCCGAGCGAACGTCCGTCGCCGACACTTGCGCACCCAGACGTCGCGCGGTCGCGATCGCCTGTAGCCCTGCAACGCCGACGCCCATGATGAACACCTTGGCCGCCTGGACAGTCCCGGCCGCCGTCATCATCATCGGGAATGCGCGACCGTAGGTGTCAGCTGCGGTCATCACAGCCTTGTAGCCAGAAAGGTTGGACTGGCTGGAAAGCACATCCATGCTTTGCGCGCGAGTGATGCGCGGCATGAATTCCATCGACAGCGCTTCAAAACCGGCCTTGGCATAGGCCTCTACCCGCTCTTTATCGACGAACGGATCGAACAAAGCCGCGACCCATGCACCCGGCTTTGCCTCTGCGAGATGCGCCACATCGGGCGCCTGAATGCCAAGCACGATATCGGCGTCCTTGGTCGTCGCAGCGGCATCGCCAACGCTCGCGCCCGCATCGGCGAAAGCATCATCGGCGATCGAGGCGGTCTGACCCGCCCCTGCTTCCACCGCGACATCAAGGCCGAGCCCTGCGAACTTCTTGACAGTTTCAGGCGTTGCGGCAACCCGCGTTTCGCCCTCGGCGCGCTCCTTGAGGATAGCGATTTTCACGATAGGCCGGCCCGTTCTAGTTTGCGATCAATGCGACGACCGCGAACGTGATCACGACGATCACAGGAACGGTCCATTTGAGTGTGGCGATGAAACCGCCATACATCTTTTCGGCCTTATCAATGTCGTTTGATGCCATTGCGATATCTCCCCCTTCTGGGTGTGAAACGATGAACGCAGCATATGGTTGCCGAGAAATTTCCCTACGAACCCGTATGCCGACAAAACTGGTGCCAGAAACCCGGCGCAATTGCCCGTATCCGAGCGCGCAGGCTTGCTCAAGCCCACTCTATTGCCAGTCCGCAACACATTCGCACGTGAGCGTTAAAGGCCAGGCGGTGCAGCGAAGGCGGTCAGTTGAATGAAAACCGCCGATCAACCTTAATCTGGTCTTTACCCACACACTCTAAGCCAAGCTGATGTTTTGCCCTGGGACGGATGACCGGGGCGCTTGGAGAATGCGGCTACGCCTATGTCAGAGCTGGATACATGCCCTGATTCTCGGACTGAAACGCGTCTGGTGATGCTGATCGACGATGAGCCGGCGCAGAGCCGGTTGATTTCGGCCATTGCAGCGCGCGATGGCTGGCGCACGATTGTCGCGAGCGATGCAGAGAGCGCGATTGCAATACTCGGCACGCGCGAAGGTATGCAGCTGTCGGCCATCCTGCTCGATCAATGGGTTCCGGGCGATGATGCGTGCACTCTCATCGCCGAGCTTAAAGAGCGCCGCCCGGCCCTCCCCATTCTGATGCTGACAACCAGCGCGTCCCCGCTGCTCGCCGTCGAAGCGATGCGTGCGGGCGCGAGCGACTATCTGGTGAAACCGATTTCGCCCGAGCGTCTGATGGAGGCCTTACGCTCCGTCACCACTCGCGAAGCGCCGCGCGATGAACTCGCTCCGCTAACCGAAAAGATGTCGGCGAGCCTCGATTTCGATGCGATGATCGGCACCGCTCCCAAGTTCCGCACTGCGCTTGCGCAGGCTGCCAAGGCTGCTCGCGGACACGGCCACGCGCTGATCGCAGGCGAAAGCGGCACCGGCAAGGAAATGCTGATGCGGGCGATGCACGCCGCCAGCCCGCGTAGCAAAGCGCCCTTGCGGATCATCAATATCGGCAGCGTTCCACCGAACTCAGCTGAGTCGGTTCTGTTCGGGCACGAGCCCAACGCCTTTCCCGGTGCTTTCGACCGACAGATCGGCGCACTGCAGCATTGCGATGGCGGGACACTGGTGCTCGATGAAGTCGATCGCCTGAACAAGCAGTTGCAGGATCGCCTGTCGGAAGCGCTCGATACCGGCATCGTCCGACCGGTCGGCGCGAGCCATGGTTTCCGCGTGGATGTCCGGCTGCTTTCGGCCTCCAACCTTCCGCTCGACCAGCTGGTTACCGCGGGCCATTTTGACGCCAGTCTCGCAGACAAGTTGGGTGCGACCCAGATCAGCCTTCCTCCGCTGCGCGAACGTACAGGCGATGTTCCAGCGCTCACCCGGCATTTCCTTGGGCGCATAGGCGAACAGCCCGGTCTGCGTCACCTGTCGGTGGCCGACAGTGCGCTGACGCTGCTTGCAGCCTATGACTGGCCGGGCAATGTCCGTCAGCTCCAATCGGTCCTGTTCCGCGCTGCGGTCTATTGCGAAGGCCAGACTCTGACCGCCGAGAGCTTCCCGCAACTGTCCGAAATGCTCGGCGAACAGGACGCGGTCACCGCGACAAGTCTGCATGAAGGCGTGGGCATCATGCTCTACACCGATGATGGCAACCTGCGCCCGCTCGAAGAGATCGAAGCGGACGTGATTCGCCTCGCCATAGGCCACTATCGCGGCCGCATGACGGAAGTCGCACGGCGGCTCGGGATTGGACGCTCGACACTATATCGCAAGCTATCGGATCTCGGGATCGACAACGCTGCTTGATGCGCGCAGGCAAAGCGACTAGGCGCAAGCCCAGAAATCGAGGAGCTAGTCAGATGGATCAGCGTCAACGCTGAAACGCGACACAGTCGCTTTACATATCGGGCCACGACTGTCCGACATTCCATCGATTCTGATTTCTGAGGTACTTCATGCAAAAGTTGAACGACATGCGCTGCGTGGTCACGGGCGGTGCGCGCGGTATTGGTCGCGCCATCTGCGAAGCTTTCAAGGCGGAAGGCGCCAGCGTCCTGCTAACCGATATTGACGATGCATTAGGCGAAGCGGCGGCCAGCGAGATTGGGTGTGACTACGCTCACCTCGATGTGCGCAAGGAAGACGACTGGAGCGCAATCGAAAAGCTTCGGCCGCAGATCGACGTGCTCGTAAACAATGCCGGGGTGACCGGATTTGAGGACGGCACCGGTCCCCACGATCCTGAAAACACCTCGCTCAAAGACTGGCGCGCCGTCCATGCTGTCAACACGGATGGGACATTCCTTGGCTGCCGCTATGGATTGCGAGCCATGAAGTCAGCGGGGATGGGTTCAATCATCAACATCTCGTCACGCTCAGGCATGGTCGGTATTCCCGGCGCAGCGGCCTATGCCGCGTCAAAGGCCGCGATCCGCAATCATAGCAAATCGGTGGCGCTGTATGCCGCGCAGCAAGGTTGGAAAATCCGCTGCAACTCGATCCATCCGGCAGCGATACTAACTCCAATGTGGGAGCCGATGCTCGGCGATGGACCGGATCGCGAAGAACGTATGGCCGCGCTGGTTGCCGACACACCGCTCAAACGGTTTGGCAGGGTTGAGGAGCTGGCGGCAATGTGCGTATTCCTCGCCAGCGGTGACAGTGCCTACATGACAGGCACCGAACTCACGCTGGATGGGGGTCTGCTCGCAGGTTCTGTCGCTTCCCCTGGTTAGCCTAGTTTACCAGCCGACCGTCCGGGTGACGCGCACCCGTCATGCCGAATTTGCGACTGGCATCCAAATGCCCCTCCCCCCGCGGATGCGGGAGAAGGGGCTCGCATGATCTCGCCGCTTGGCGAGTGGAGGTATGTATCAGAAGCGGAAGCGTACGCCTGCAAAGCCGGATACGGTCTCGTACCGGCCACCAAGGTCGGCGTTGAAGTCGTTCGCCCCACCGGCGATGAAGCGTCGTTCAAGATCGATATTCGTGATCCTTTGATAACGGACACTCGTTTCAAGATCGACACGGTCGGTCAGTTGGAAGCTGAGACCAAGGGTGCTGTGCAGCACCAGCCCGGTGTCTTCCCCGGCCAAGGCAAAGGTGGGCGCGGTCGCAACACCGTTATTCGGGAAGTAGGATACCTTGGCATCGACCTCGGCAATCCCGATCCCGCCACTGGTGTAGGGAACAATGCGCTGAGTTTCAGACCAGCGAATGTCCGACCGATAGTTGATCGTAAAGGTGTTGATATCGACTTCGCCAGCAAAGGTCTGGTCGCCGCCATTGAACGAACCACCGGAAATATCAGGGCTGGCATAGGAATATTCGGCTTCGATCGAAGGTTGGAAGATGCCGAAAATGCGCTTGTCGAAACGATAGCCGATTGTCCCAGCGAAGGTGAAGTCTTCATCATATTCGAGATCGACAACAGCCGGCGCACCGGCGGTGCCGGGCGATACGCCTTCAGGGGCCTGCACCCCATCGAAATCTTCGTCGCTGGGCGATGTCACGCCGCCCTTGATGGAGATGTAAAGGCCAGCTTCATCCGTGTTTTGCGCATAGGCTGTTGCCGGGAGTGCGGTCGCCAGACCGGTTACGAATATGGCCGACACAAAGCGTGCGGAAGTGATCATGCGGGGGCCTCCTATGCGACCCGTTGTAGGGGGGACTCGCGCCCGGTGGGGTCGAGGGGGGAGGTGCGGGCGCGAGTCACACATGGGTTCGCGCCGAAACACCCGTCGGTTACAAAGCCCGAAGCTTTTTTTGAATTTTGTTGGTTTAGAGAGGCGGAAGCTGCGAAAAATCCGTCAACGCAGCATCGCGCATCCCGCGCCAGACATTGCGCGCCTGTACGGTTTCCGGGACATCATGCACCCGCAACATGTGGAACCCCGCATCCAGTCCCCTGGCAGCCAACGTGATCGATCCGCCCAGCCGCTTTTCGGCAGCTTCTTCGTTTGAAAGCGCACCGATCATCCGCTTGCGGCTGACCCCCAGCAGCAAAGGCGAACCGAGCGCATGGAACAACGGCAGCGCGTTCATAAGCGCGAGATTGTCGGCCACTGATTTGCCAAAGCCGATGCCGGGATCAAGCATGATGCGATCTTCCGCGACACCGGCAACGATCGCCTTTCCCCGGGCGAGCTTGAGAAAGTCGAACACTTCGCTCACCACATCGCCATAATCGCCGCCCGCGTGCAGATCATCTCCGCTGCCGGGCGCGTGCATCAGGATCACAGGGCATGCCGAATTGGCGACCAGTTCCGGCATCCGCTCGTCATACCGCATCGCTGAAACATCGTTTGCGATGTGCGCACCCGCCTCCAGCGCCGCCTCGAGCACGCCCGCACGGCGCGTGTCGACGCTGATCGCGGCACCCATGCCCGCGCAATACTCTATCGCGGGGAGTACGCGATCTTTCTCATCGCCTTCCCATGTGGCCGCTGCTCCGGGACGAGTGCTCTCGCCACCAATGTCGATAATCGCCGCGCCAGCTTCGAGCATGGCTGCCGCATGTTCGCGGCCCGCATCGGGCTTGTCCAGAAATTCTCCACCGTCCGAAAAACTGTCGGGGGTGACGTTCAGCACGCCCATGATCTGTGGCTGATCAAACCGGATCGTGCGCTCGCCCAATTGCAGTGGGGCATGCGTTTTGGACAGATTTGCCCACTGCATCTGGGCTTCAGCGGCAAGGACGCTCCCGAAACCATCAGCAATCTCGTCGAAAACGGATTCCGCTTCCCAAACGCCAAACAGTCGCCGCGATGAAACGCCGCCGTTCTCGCGCACCACCAGCGCAAAGCGGCTGGCATAGACCATCGACCCACCCAAACGGATGGCTGCGCCATCCTCAAGCTGCGGGCCGGAGGCAAAGGCGATTGGGTGGAGATAGGCGGAGGTTGTCATGGCAAAGCCTCAATTGGATCATTTCGAGCAGGGCGATGGAAGCTGGATTGCCGCGTCACCTCAATCCTAGCAATGACAAAGACATGAAACTCCACCAAAAAGGGGCCACGCGTCGCCGCACGGCCCCTTCCATGGTTTGGTACTATCGTTTTGCGTTCAGCCAGAACCGCCGAACTTCACCCGAACACCCGCCGAAATGATCGACTGCGAGGACTCTACGCCAAGCGTCGCCGGAAGCAGTGTCAGCGGAATGTCCGCATCCTCAGTCGTTGCGCGGTAGGTGTATTGGCCAAAGAGCTCGGTGCTCGGTGAAAGCTCATAGCTAGCCCCTGCCATCAGTTGGTAGGCAAACACGCCGTCATCATCATTGGCCACTTCGACGCCTGACGGTTCGAACTCGACATCAACCCATTGATAGCCGATGCCGCCGCCGACGAATGGCTTAAACCCGCTACCGGTCTGGATGTCGTAGAAGATGTTGCCGAAAATCCCGAAGTTCGTGACGTTTCCCTGACCATCGGCGATAAGATCACCAACGGTCGGATTGGCAGCATCGGGTGTGCCGCGCGTCAGCACGGCGGAATCAACGCCGTCGATATCTGCACCGCCAACCGTCAGGCCGCTATGCGTGTCGACGTCATATCGCGAGTATGCTCCTTCCAGCTCTACGCGAAAGCCGTTGTCGAATGCATATCCAAACTGCGCGTTCAGCGCGAAGCCGGTGTCGAACTCGGTTTCCCAGCCCACGGAAGTGTCTGCGGGTATCGAACCAAAGTCCGGAGTTTCCGGCACAGCTGTATCGAATTCGCCTGAGTTCTGGCTGTCTTCAGGCAACGCGATACCGCCGCTCAGACCGATGTAGGGGCCATCGGCCAGTGCAGCTGTAGGAAAGGTAGCGAGCCCGAGAGCGACGCCACCAACAAAAGTCGTAGTACGGAGTTTCTGCATCATTTCCTCACGTTAGGTTATGCCCCCGCGCGTGACGAGCCGTCGGGGGATCGCGGGGAGCACATGAACCTACGCTGCTGAAATCACGGCAGACGCACCCAAACACGGCGAGCCGTGGTCAGGAAAAGACAATCAGTCGCAGAAAGTGGGGTGGATCAGCCAGCCAGCGGAATGACGGTATAAGTCACGTGCAGCGGCTGCACGTCCTCACCCTCATCGCCGCGAATGATCCGCGCCGATTCACCCGGTTTGATCTTGAGGATCGGGCTGAAAGAGATCGTGCCGAGAGTTGGCGACGACGCTTTCCAGTGCGAGCGGGTCTTAATAAGGCCTTGATCAGCATCTGAAATGAAGAACTGCGCACGGTACGAGCTGCCATCGCGATGTTCGACATCGACGAAAGCGGGTTCGCCTTCAACGGCAACCATGCTGTGCTGGGCGACAACTTCGCCATTGTCCGAAATGGTCATCTCCAGTGTGAAGCGATCGGGCTCATCCGAAGCTGCCTGGGCCGAAGCCGTGAACATCAGTGGAGCAGCCGCCAGAGCGATCATTGCCTTGCCACGCATAACCCGTTCTCCTCGTTTTTTGCTCGCAAGCAGTCTGGAACTGCCACACGGACGCGGATAGGATTAGCTCACCTCGGTTAACATAATGCCAAACCGGCGGGTTACCGGCTTGGTAGGATTTGCGGGATTGCGAGAGGTATGCGTGTCGCTTGGGAGAGGCACCTAGTCTTCGCTGGCCAGCAGATAGAGCTGCCTTGCAGCATCCACCGGATGGACCTCCCCGCCCTTCTCATAGTGCCAGAAAGTCCAGCCATTGCAGCTGGGCGCGCCTTGCAGATCCTTGCCCAAGCCATGGATCGACCCTGTCTGGCCATCGAGTTCCAGCGAACCATCGGCGCGAACCGTTGCAATCCAGCGGCGTTTCTTGTCGAACACCTCAGTGCCCGGCGGGATTAGCGCGTTCTCGACCAGAGTGCCAAAGGCGACGCGGGGCGCGGCCTTCTTGCTCTGCATGGTCTTCAATGCGCTTTCATCCAGTGGCAGCTCCTTCTCGATACGCTTCTCGGCCACACCGCGATAGAAGCTCTCACGCTCGCAACCGATCCATTGCCGACCCAGGCGTTTCGCGACCGCGCCGGTCGTACCGGTGCCAAAAAACGGGTCGAGCACCACGTCACCCAGCTCTGTCGTCGCAAGCAGCACGCGGTAGAGCAGGCTTTCGGGCTTCTGCGTCGGATGTGCTTTCTTGCCGTTCTCCTTCAGCCGCTCATTGCCCGAACAGATCGGCAGCACCCAATCAGAACGCATCTGCAATTCGTCGTTCAATGTCTTCATTGCCCGGTAATTGAAGTGATACCGTGCCTTCTCACCCATGCTCGCCCAGATCAGCGTCTCATGCGCGTTGGTGAAGCGGGTACCCTTGAAGTTCGGCATCGGGTTGGTCTTGCGCCACACGATGTCGTTGAGGATCCAGAAGCCGAGATCCTGCAGGACCGCCCCGACGCGGTAGATATTGTGATAGCTGCCAATGACCCATAACGCGCCATCCGGCTTGAGCACCCGGCGCGCTTCGGCAAGCCAGCCGCGGGTGAATTCATCATAGGCGCGGAAACTGGAAAACTGGTCCCACTCATCGGTGACCGCATCAACAGCACTGCCATCGGGGCGATTCAGATCGCCGCCAAGCTGAAGATTATAGGGCGGATCGGCGAACACACAGTCGACTGAGTTGTCAGGCAGCGAGCGCATAGCTTCAATGCAATCACCAGACAGGATCTGACCCGTAGGCAGCGGCGCACACGGCTTTTCAATCGCTTTATCAGCGACTTTTGCTCGTATCTTCGCAGTTTCCATCACACCCACAGCAATTCCCCTAGACAGTCCCGAACCGAGTTATCCACAGGCATGAGTCCTCGAGGACTCCGCGTCAAGAACGGAATCGTCGCGGGTTATGGTTAGCGAAGGGTAAACGTCGAGCTTACATGCGCGGAACGAACAGTGACCGACACAAGATATTGAGTCCCTCCCGTTAGGCCAGACTCGATATGAAGGGGTGTTGCCCTCAGGACTCAGCTAACGCGCAAGCGTCGATCAACTATTGTGATTAGGCGAAGACCAACACCACGTTGCCGACAAACGCCGCAAGCAACAAAGCGCCGAGCATCCGCCCGATGCTCTTTGCGAACCAAAGCAGCAGAAGCAAAAGCACCGCGCTCGCGGTCAACAGCGACATCTGCACACCAACTAGACTTGTCGGCAGCGCAACTGGCGCTAGGCCCATTGTGACGCCGCCGATCAACAGGATGTTGTAGATGTTTGAGCCCACCACATTGCCAAGCGCGAGGCTTGACTTGCCGCGCAACGCAGCTGCAATCGAAGCGGCAAGTTCCGGTAAAGACGTCCCGACCGCAACCACAGTCAGGCCGATCACGGTTTCAGGCACTCGGAAAATTCTCGCCAGATCAATCGCGCCTGTGACAAGCGCATTGCCCCCGGCCACCAGAATTCCAAGCCCGGCGACAAACAGAACACCAGCGAGAAGACCGTTGCTCGGTCCGTCCTCGCCATCTTCCTCAAGCTGCGCCGCACCGGGATGGCGATAGCGCCAGACGATGTAGGCAATGATACCGGCGAGGAACGCCAGGCCGATCCAGCGCGCGCCAAGTTGCGAGGCAGCAAGCGCCCAAAGCAGCAGAGTCACTCCCAAGGCGACGACCGCATCCCGCTTGCCTGTGCCGGTCAGTGCGATTGGCATCACGAGCGCGGATACGCCCAGGATCAACAGGGTGTTGGCAAGGTTTGACCCGACAATGTTGCCCCACGCGATTTGTGGAGATCCTGCCAGAGCCGCCTGTACGCTCGCGACCATCTCCGGCATCGAGGTAGCGAAACCAACGATCACCAACCCGGTGAACAAGGTAGATACGCCAAGCTTTTGCGCGATGCCCACCGCCCCACGTACCAGCAACTCACCACCAATGGCAAGTCCCGCCAATCCGGCAAGGCTGAGGAGAATCGCTTCAGTCATTGGCTGGCGCGCTTAGGGCAAGCATGCGGCAAACCCAAGCAATTACAGCAGACTGGCTTGCGCAACCGGCGCAAAGCTATGCCTGTGAAGCGGGGTCGGGCCATGGATGCGCAGCGCTTCCTTGTGCTCGACGCTGGGATAGCCCTTGTTCCGCTGCCAGCCATAGTGCGGATAATCTCGGGCCGCAGCGATCATGATCCGATCACGCCATTCCTTGGCGATGATCGAAGCGGCCGAGATGGCCGGTTCGATCCCGTCCCCGCCTACGATCGCGCGCGCAGGCCAGGCCCAATCTGGGCAACGACCGTCCGGCGTCATGTTGCCGTCGATCAAAACCTCATGCGGAGTCGCCTCTAATCTCGCGGCAAGTTCACCAACGCAGCGCGTCATGGCGGTCATGGTCGCCATAAAGATATTGAGACGATCGATCTCCTCCGGCTCGACCACAGCGACCGCCCAACGACAACTCGCGCGTATCTCTTCATCGAGTGCTGCACGTCGCTTGGCGGAAAGCTTCTTGGAATCGTCCAATCCTGCGGGTACGTCCCCGCCCAGTACCACCGCTGCGGCCACGACTGGCCCGGCAAGCGGTCCGCGCCCGGCTTCATCAACGCCGATGATGGGCCGCGCACATTCGGTCGCTGTATCTGCCTCTGGGGCACTGAATTCGAGATCGGGAGTTACCATACCCATGATGAGTTTTTCCAAGCTTTCTTTGACACTCTCTCTTCCTGCCTTCGCACTCGCAAGCTGCGCCAACGCAAATTCGGGGGAAACCGCGGAAGCGGGCACAGCTGATGGGTCAGGCGACGCCTCCTATCAGGTCACGGCGATGGGCGAATTCGACGAACCATGGGCAATCGAATTCGCACCCGGCACAAACATGCTTTTCGTCACCGAAAAGGCGGGCACGCTCAAGGTAATGGACGCAGCAAACGGCGAAGTGGGCACGGTCGGCGGAGCGCCTGAGGTTGCCTATGGTGGCCAGGGCGGCTTCGGCGACATCGCGTTCCTGCCATCAGAGGCCAGAGGTGATCTGTATGGTCGTACGATCTATCTCAGCTGGGCCGAGATGGGCGACGAGGGAGAAGGAGACGCCACGCGCGGCGCGGTCGTCGGGCGGGGAACGCTCGCTTGCTCCGGCGTCGATGATTGCACGGTTGTCGGCCTCGAAGTGATCTGGCGGCAGGCCCCCAAGGTAACCGGACGCGGGCACTATTCGCACCGCATCACCTTCTCGCCAGACGAAGAATACATGTTCATCGCCAGCGGCGATCGACAAAAGCTTGAGCCCGCGCAGGACCTCTCCAACACGCTTGGCAGCATCGTTCGGCTAAACCTCGATGGCACCCCGGCTGAGGGCAACCCGTTTGCCGATCAGGGCGGGACAACGGCCGAGATCTGGTCCTATGGCCATCGCAACATCCTTGGCATGGATTGGGATGCACAAGGGCGTTTGTGGGACATCGAACACGGCCCGGCAGGCGGCGATGAGCTGAATCTTGTCCAACGCGAGGCCAATTACGGCTGGCCAACGCGGTCCTACGGCAACCATTATAACGGTGATCCGATCACCGATCATTCGGAAGATGACGGCTTCACTAAACCCGCAGCACACTGGACCCCGGTTATCGCACCAGGCGACATGATCATCTATTCGGGCGAAATGTTCGGCCGTTGGCAGGGCGATGCGCTGATTGCAGGGCTGAGCAGCCAAGCCCTTATCCGTGTTGATATCGATGGTGACACTGCAACGGAAGCCGCGCGCTATGAGATGGAGAACCGTCTCCGCTCGGTCGAGCAAGGGCCAGACGGCAGCATCTGGGTCGCTGAAGACGGCGATGGCGGGCGAGTGCTGCGCTTGAGTGCCAAATAGATTCTGTTGGGCACGGCGCGTCAAAACCCTTAAGCGCCCGCGCTCATGAGCACAGAAACCGCAACTCTCATACCTCTTTCGGGAGTGGAACCGGCGATGATCGAGGAGCTGCTCGATCGCGTCTTTGGTGAGGAACGGCATGCGCGCACCGCTTATCGCATTCGCGCGGGCATGGACTGGCTTGAAGCGGTGAGCTTTGCCGCGCTTGATGAGGACGAAATGCTGGTCGGCACGATCCAGTGTTGGCCGGTCGCCCTGATCGATCGTGAGGCGCGGCCGGTACCGCTGGTGATGGTAGGACCCGTCGCGGTGCTGCCAGAGAGGCAGGGAGAAGGTTTCGGCCAGGGGCTGATGACGGCTATGCTCAATGCGCATGCCCGCCTCTCCACCGAAGGACAGCCGCCCTTCGCGCAGGTCCTTATCGGTGATGCCGACTATTATGGCCGGTGGGGTTTTTCTGCTGCTGCAACCGGCGGCTGGCGGTGTCCTGGACCATACGAACCCGAACGCCTGCTTGCTCGCGGAGAAGCTCTGGCTGCGATGCCGAGCGAGGGCAGGCTCGGGCCGTGGATCTCTGATTAGCAGCGGCGGAAATGCGCCACACCGGTCATATCGTGACCGCCGTTGCAAAGGTCCGCCTGCGAACCCGCCGGTGTCGAGCACTTCGTACTCGCGAATGCGAGTGCGTAAAGAGGGTTTCCGGGAACCGCGCGTTCTGGCATCGCGTTCCCGAGCCATGCCTTACGAACCTCCACCATATCTAGCCGAACTAACCCTTGCCGAAATCGCGCAGCAGGTCGCCGCGCGCAAACTGCCTCCGGTCGAAGGATGGGCACCGCAAAGGATCGGCGATAGCCACATGCGCATAGCCCATGATGGCACCTGGTATCACGAAGGTGGTCCGATCCGCCGCGATGCGATGGTCCGGGCCTTTTCCGGCTTGCTGACCCGGGATGGAGCAGCACAGCACTGGCTGGTAACTCCGTTCGAGAAGCTCAGCATTGAAGTCGACGATGCAGCCTTCATCGCTACCGATTGCGTGTTGCGTGGCGGCGACATCGCTTTCCGGCTCAACACCGATGAACTGGTCGTCGCTGGCCCTGACAATGCCTTGCGTGCAGCCGGGGATCCCGACACGCCAGCTATCTATCTGCATGTGCGGCGCGACTGCGAGGCGCGGCTGAACCGATCGACCTATGCGCAACTGGCCGAGATCGCTCTGGATACGAGCGGCGATGATCTAGCCAATGGCCTTATGGTCACCAGCCAGGGAGCGATCTTCTCGCTGCGGCCCTGACGGCGCAAGGCGGGGTCATTGGCAATGAGCGATCTGGCACGATGAGCGATCTGTTTGACCAGCTTTCGGCAGCGTTCGAGGAAGGCCACCGCGCCGATCTACCTGACCTATTGAGCGATGCCGATTTCGCACTGAACGAACGCAGCACGCCTGCAGCCGTGCTAATTGCCGTAACAGAGCGATCCAACCCGAGCGTGATCCTGACACAGCGACCACGCGGTATGCGCGATCACCCGGGGCAAGTCGCTTTCCCTGGTGGCAAGATCGATCACGGCGAAGACGCGATCACGGCCGCTTTACGCGAAGCTGAAGAAGAACTCGCCCTCCCGCGCGAGGCAGTCCAGGTAGTCGGTGCAAGCGATGAATATCAGACCGGCACAGGCTTTTGCGTCACCCCGGTGCTTGGCGTGGTTCCGCCTGATCTTGAGCTCGTCCCAAACCAGGCAGAAGTCGAGGCGTGGTTCGAAGCGCCGCTCGACCTGTTGCTCGACCGATCAAACTGGCAGACAAATGAGGTTTACTGGCGCGGCGCACAAAGACGCTATCTCGAAATGAACTATGAAGGCTTCCGCATCTGGGGGGTAACTGCGGCGATCATTGCCAACCTCTCGCGCCGTATCTCGCTAAAGGGGCTGCGCAATGTTACCTGACCTTCCCGGGAACCTGAAAACCGCAAAGTGGCCTCGCCGGGCAGGACTTGACCTGCTGACCCAAGCGCTTGGAGCAGAGAACGTTCGCTGGGTTGGAGGCGCCGTGCGTGACACTCTGTTAGGCGCCCCTGTGCAGGACATCGATTGCGCGACGGTATTGATACCAGATGCTGTGATCGACCGCTGCCGTGTAGCGGGCATTCGCACCGTACCCACAGGCCTCGATCATGGTACCATTACGGCTGTTTTGGATGATGGAGCGGTCGAGGTTACGACTCTGCGCCGCGATGTGGCCACCGATGGGCGGCGCGCAACGATCGCCTTCGCGACAGAATGGCGCGATGACGCAGCGCGGCGCGACTTTACCATCAACGCTCTCTATGCCGATCCCGAAACGCTCGAAATTTCCGATTACTTCGGCGGACTGGAAGATCTGGCCAAACGACGCGTGCGTTTCATCGGCGATGCACGCCAGCGGATCGCCGAAGATCACCTGCGCATCCTGCGCTACTACCGGTTCCAGGCGCGCTTCGGGTCCGAGCTTGATCTTGAAGCTGAGGAAGCCTGCGCAGAGCTGGCCGACACTTTGAAAGGTCTGAGCCGGGAGCGCGTAGCAGACGAACTGCTCAAGCTCCTGGCACTGCCAGACCCGGGTGAAACAGTGGAGCGGATGCACGACAGGGCCGTTTTGCGGGTCATCCTTCCAGAGGCTTCCTTGCACCATGTCGAACGGCTGCGCGAACTGATCGAACATGAAGCCGCGCTGGCATACCCGGCCGATCCACTGAGGCGCCTGGCCGCACTTCTGCCGCCCTCGCCAGATGTCGCCGAGGCAGTGGCCGCCCGGCTCAGACTTTCCAAAAACCAGCGATCGATGCTGGTCGGAGCCGCCGAACGCTGGCCGACAGACCCAGACAACATCCATGCCCTTGCCTATCGTCACGGTCACGAGATCGCCACCAACCGACTGCTGCTGCTCGGAGCGGATGCCCGCTCGATCCGCGAATGGGAGACACCCACATTCCCGCTAAAGGGAGGGACAATCGTTGCGCGCGGGATCGCCGCGGGACCCGAAGTCGCAAGAATCTTGCAAGCCGTCGAACGCCGCTGGATCGCCGAGGGTTTTCCGGATTCTGATCGGATCGAACAAATTCTTGCAGACGAGCTTACCTGAAATTGCTCAAAATTCCGGTTTTGCAGGGTGACGCTTACGTTAAGCGGGT
This sequence comes from Pseudomonadota bacterium, assembly GCA_039195235.1. Lineage (GTDB taxonomy): Bacteria > Pseudomonadota > Alphaproteobacteria > Sphingomonadales > Sphingomonadaceae > Erythrobacter. The sequence continues at coordinate 22,570 of JBCCVO010000019.1, read as the reverse complement.
CTTCATTTACGGCACTTCACTATAACCGGGTTGTCACACAAGAATGGTCTGCCTAGGGAACCGATCGCGCTGTTCGGACATTGTTTGTCCAGCGCGTACCCCCAGGTCGTGTTGGCCCGAGCCCTTCGGATAACTGCCCTCGGCCAACAAATATCAAGCTGCCGATGGGATGGCAGCTGTGTGTCAGCCCGTGCTGCGTTGCATCCTTGTAGCAGCAGCGGTCCAACGATTTGAAGAACGGAGACTGAATTTCATGAGATTTGCAAAGTTGGCTTTCCTGGCCACCGCGATGGCTGTTACCCCGATTGCGGCAAATGCCCAAGATGTAGGCGCAACCGTATATGGCAATGATGACGCCCCGATCGGCACTGTCGAAAGCAACGCTGAAGGCATCGTGACGGTCGATACCGGCACTCACAAAGCCCCGCTGCCCGCGAATCTCCTCGCAGAGCGCGAAATCGGTTGGACTGTCAATGCCACCAAAGGCCAGATCGATGGCATGATGGCCGCTCAGAAAGCGGAAGCAGATGCGAAACGCGACGCCGCTCTGGTTAAAGGTGCTGCTGTTGTGAGTGCCGATAGCGTGCCGGCCGGCACAATCTATACCATCGACAGCGAAGACACTGTCATCATAAAAAACGACGCTGGCATCATCACTCTCAAACGTGAATCTTTCGCGATGAATGGTGAGGGTGCTCTCATGGCTCTGTATTCTAGTCAGCAGCTTGCAGCGAACACGTTTGAAGTGCCAGAAGGCGCTGAAATCCTGACCCCGGCTCAGGCCGCAGCGAAGGAAGCTGAAGCAGCTACAGCAACCGCATCGACTGATGGCGATAGCTTGACCGGCGCAAGCATGTAAGCAAAGCTCGTTTTCGAAGCTTCAGAGGGCCGCAAACGTCGCCGTGACGTTTGCGGCCCTTTCCTTTTGCCCTTAATCGAAGCGATTGTTCTTGGGAAAACCCTGTGGGGGCAGACGTCCGGCGGCACTGCGAGCGACCTTCCATAGATGAATATCTGTCTCTGTTCGGGTGCGCTCTCCTGAACCACCCATCTGCCAACTGAGCCCTTCGCCCAATGCAAAGGTTGTGGCGTCGGACAGGCCGCCATCACGATAGCGTTGCAGCATCACGCCCTGCCCGCGCGCCATTACCGGCATTTCTTCAAGGTTGAATACGATCAGCTTGCGATTGTCACCAACGCAGGCGACGTGATCGTGGTTTTCGTCGATCTCGCGGATCACGGCGAGCTTCGCATCGCCTTTAAGGTTTACCACCTGCCGACCTTTGCGGGTTTCAGCCATCAGCTCTACGGTTTCGGCGACGAAGCCCTTGCCGTTGGTCGCGGCGAGCAGCAGCTTGCCGCCCGGTTTGTGCACGATCATCCTGGCGATGGACGTATCCGCCTCCAGATCGATCATCGTGCGCACCGGCTCGCCAAAGCCCCGCGCGCCAGGCAGCTTGTCGCACCCGAGGGTATAGAACCGCCCATTGGCGGCTGCGATCAACAGCTTGTCAGTGGTCTGCGCGTGAAGGATGAAGGCAAGCGCGTCGCCTTCCTTGTATTTGAAATCCTGCGTCAGATCGACATGGCCTTTGGCGGCGCGAATCCAGCCCTTCTGACTGAGAATGACCGTTACCGGCTCTTTTTCGATCATGGCGTCCATGGAGAACTCGACCGTGGCCGCAGCCTCCTCGATCCGGGTGCGCCGCGCACCCAGCTTGGTGTCCTCGGCATAATCCTTGCGCAATGCCCGCAGGTCTTTCTTCAAGCGGGTGCGCTGCCGGGCTGGGCTGTCGAGCAGCTTCTGAAGATCATCCTGCTCGGCCAGCAGCTCGTCCTTTTCGGTGCGCAGCTGCATTTCCTCCAGCTTGCGCAAGGACCTTAGCCGCATGTTGAGGATCGCTTCGGTCTGGCGATCAGTAAGGCCGAATTCCTTCATCATCACCGGCTTGGGCTCATCTTCTGTGCGGATGATCTCGATCACCCGATCAAGGTTGAGGAAGGCGATGATGTAGCCTTCGACCAGCTCCAACCGTCGCGCGATCTGTTCAAGACGGTACCGCGTGCGTCGCTGAAGGATCTCGATCTGCGCGCGGGTCCAGTGCTCCAGCAACTCCTTGAGCCCCATGACCATTGGCGTGCGCGTCGCATCCAGCACGTTCATGTTGAGCCCGAAACGGGTCTCCATGTCGGTCAGCTTGAAGATGCTCTCTTTCAGCAGTTCCGGGTCAACATTGCGGCTTTTGGGTACAAGCACGATGCGGATCGTCTCGTCGCTCTCATCGCGCACATCCTCGAGTATCGGAAGCTTCTTGTCCGAGATCGCCTGCGCAATCTGCTCGATCAGCTTGCCCTTTTGCACCTGGTACGGAATCTCGGAGATCACGAGCTGCCACTGCCCCCCACCAAGCCGCTCGATCCCTGCGTCAACGTCGTCAGCCTTTTCAGCCTCCGGCGCATGGAATACGCCGCGCACGCGGAAGCTGCCACGCCCGGTTTCGTAGGCGTTGGAGATCACGTCGGCGCTGTCTACAATCCGGCCACCGGTCGCGAAGTCCGGCCCCTGCATCAGCTCCATCAGCCGCGCGTGCTCGACATGCGGGTTGTCAATCAGCTCCAGCGTCGCGTCGATCACTTCGGCTACATTATGCGATGGGATATTGGTCGCCATGCCCACCGCGATCCCACTTGCACCATTGGCCAGCAAGTTGGGGAAAAGGCCCGGCATAAGCTCCGGCTCTTCTTCCTCACCATTATAGGTCGGGATGAAATCAACCGTGCCCTGGTCGAGCCCTTCCATTAACTGCATCGCCGTCTGGGTCAGGCGCGCTTCGGTATAGCGATAGGCAGCTGCGTTATCACCATCGATATTGCCGAAGTTCCCCTGCCCCTCGACCAGCGGATAGCGTAGCGAGAAATCCTGCGCGAGCCGCACCATCGCATCATAGGCAGCGGTGTCGCCATGCGGGTGATATTTGCCGATAACCTCGCCGACAACACGAGCCGATTTCTTGAACGTGTTAGACGGGTCGAGCTTAAGCTGCCGCATGGTCCACAGCAAACGCCGATGGACCGGCTTCAGCCCATCACGCAGATCTGGCAGCGACCGCGCAGTGATGGTAGACAGCGCATAGACGAGATAGCGCTCTTCCAGGGCAGCGTCGAACGGCGCATCGACAATCGCGTCAAACGGATCGGAATCATGGTCTTCGGTCATTTCAGACATCCCAATCGCTTAGCAATCGCGCGTGCAGCCGGGGAGAGGTGTTTCCACAAGATCGTGCGCTGTATCCGTTAGACCCAAGCCGTGCAGGATGAGAACAAGTCCTGGCGAGACTCAAACACAAAGATGTCTTCGCCAGCGCTAGGGTCCAACCGGAATCATCTTTGACCATTCGCCGATTTCTGGTGGAGCGACTCCCACAGAGGCGCGCGAATGCCCTACGGGTGCTGATTGGCGAACACGAACGGTTGATGGCCAGCACATCGCGCTAGGTCCCGCACTCGATGACCTCGAAACTGATCTCGTCATGAGCCGCCGGGGTGACGGTACATCGGGAGGCGTGAGCTAAGTCGTCTTCCTGGAATACGCGGCTGGCTAGCGCTCGCCACCAAGGCTATGGCGCAAATCCGTCATCTCCTGCTTAAGCGCACGCAACTCCTTGATGATAGTCTCGCGCTCGTCATGCGCCTCTTCATCGGTCGCTTCGGACATCGCATTGACGATCACACCGATAAACAGATTGAGCACGATAAAGCTGGTCATCAGGATGAACGGCACAAAGAACACCCAAGCATAGGGGTATTTCTCCATAACCGGGCGCACGATCCCCATAGACCAGCTCTCCAGTGTCATGATCTGGAATAGCGAATACAGCGATGCGCCCAGGTGGCCAAACCAATCGGGAAAAGCCTCACCGAACAGCTTCGTCGCCATGACCGCGCTGATGTAGAACAGAAGCAACAGCATCACGATAACGGTACCGATGCTAGGGATTGCTCTGAACAGACCGGCGATGACCTTGCGCATGCTTGGGACGACCGAGACCAGACGCAAAGCACGCAGGATACGCAGCGCACGAAGGACGGAGAATTGCTCGCTAGCCGGGATCAGCGCGGCACTTACGATTGCGAGGTCGAAAATATTCCAACCGTTCTTGAAGAAGCCAAGGCGATAGACGAACAGCTTCAAGGCGATTTCGACAACGAATATGCTGATCGCGACCCGATCCAGCTGTTCAACAAACGGGCCAATCCCTGCCATGATTGTGGGCGAAGTTTCCAGCCCCAATCCGATTGCATTGATCACAATGACCGTGATGATGAACCGCTCGAAAATCGAAGATTCGAGCCAGGAACGCACACGTTCACGCAAGGATAGGGAGGGCTGGATAGCGGTCTGCTCTGGGGTTTCCATAATGTGCAGATGACAGCGCTTCGCACCCCGCGCAATTACCTGAAGCCAAGCTTACGCCACATTTTTGGCTTGTCGAAGATTGAATTGTGGCTTAATTATGGCAAAATAATGGCGACAATTGGGCAGTTTGCCTTGAGCCACTGGTCGCGGAACATTTGTGAGGAAAGAGATGATGCGCATCGGATTGATTCTGGCTGTAACTTCCACCTTGGTCCTCGCGGCATGTAGCGAAGCCGACGTTCAGAGTGTCTATGAAAGAGAAGGTTCAGTCGAACCGGTCACAACGGCCAATATTGCCGAAGCATCACCCGAAGAAGCCGATGGATCCTTGGCGGATTCCCGTCCAGACGCGCTTGAAGTCAGCGCACCCCAGATCGCCTATCGCTATGCTCTTGGTTTCCGCCTCCCGGCCAACGCGATCAAACCGCTTCAAGAAAAGCACGCCGATATGTGCGAGGCGCGCGGCCCCAAAATATGCCGTATCATCTCCATGGATCAGGCCGACAGCGATGGCGACTACGCTTATGGCAACCTGCAATTGGCCGTCGCAGCGGACGACGCGCGCGCTTTCAGCAAGGAGCTCGAAGCCGGCTCCGACTCCGCCGATGGCGAATTGACGTCATCCTCAATCACCGGAGAAGATCTGTCTAAGCAGATTGTCGATACCGAAGCGAAGTTGCGGGCACGCACGCTGCTGCGTGACCGTCTGATGGACATTCTGCGCACTAGCGATGGCACTGTCGCTGAACTGGTCGAGGCTGAACGCGGCGTCGCGCAAGTCAATCAAGAGATCGATCAAGCGCGCAGTTGGCTTTCGGAAATGCGCGGGCGTGTGGCCTTCAGTCAGATGCAGATCAGATATGAGTCCGGATCACCAAGTGCAGGCGGATTCGGTGACCCAATCCGATCTGCTTGGGGATCGCTTGGATCGATCTTCGGTGGAATGATTGCCCTCTTGATCTTGGCCAGTGCGGTGCTGATTCCGCTTGGCGGTGTCGCGTGGTTGACGTTCAAGCTCTGGCGTTGGTTAAGACCAAAGACTATTGATGGAGTAACCCATGCTAACCAGCCAGTGACCAATGACGCCGTTGAGTTGCCGAACGAAAGCTAAGCAATCCTCAGCGGGCAGATGTGATTGGCTGTTCTTCGGGGTCGACCAATCAGCCATTCTCAATTGACGCGTCACATCCGCCGCGCGTCTGCGCTTTCGGCGGGGACGCTCACGGTCAGCCCGTCCAATTCCGGGGTCAGTTCGATCTGGCATGACAGCCTACTCGTGCGCCGCGCTCCGGCAGCGAAATCGAGCATGTCCTCCTCTTCCTCACTCGCCTCGGCCAGCTTTTCGAACCATTCGCCCGCGACGATCACGTGGCAGGTCGAGCACGCCATCTGCCCTTCGCAAGTCCCCTCGAGCGGCAAGCCAGCGCCCTGCCCCACTTGCAGCAAGTTATCGCCGGGTTCAGCGGTTGTCTCGACAGGGTTGCCACGCGGATCAATCAAGCGAACGATCAAGCTCATAGACCTTGCTCCTCCGTGGCTTTGTTGATCGTTTCTGCCGCTTCTTCAAGTTCTTCCAAAGTCGTGTAGCGACCAAATCCGAGCCGGATTGAGGACTTTGCCTGCTTGTCGGAAAGGCCAATGGCTTTGAGCACGTGGCTCGGGCGGCCCGATCCGCTGGCGCACGCGCTGCCGGCCGAGAACATGATGTTGCGGCACTCGCTCATCAGGCGGTTTACATCCAATCCGTCGCGGCGGATGTTAAGGTTTCCATGCCAGCGCCCCCCGACGCTTCCATTGAGATCCCAGTCGAAAAACAGTTTGCGCGCCCGTGTCCACAAGGCTTCGACGTGTTCGGCATCCTCAACCATCCGTTCCGCCGCAATCTGTGCTGCGACACCGAAGCCGGCGATGAGTGCAGGACTGAGTGTGCCGGAGCGGATGCCGGCTTCCTGCCCGCCACCAGTCTGCTGTTCTTCGAGTTTGATTCCGTCGCGAACCCACAGCGCACCGACACCTTTTGGTCCGTGGAACTTGTGCGCTGAGATGGCCATCATGTCAGCCCCGGTTACCTCGATCTTGCCGTAGGCCTGCACGGCATCGATCAGGAACAGGGCGTTGTTCTCTTTCGCCTTGCGATGCCAGTCCATTGTCGGCTGAACGGTTCCGATCTCGTTGTTGACCGCCATCACCGCGATCAGACGGACATCGTCGGGGACATCCTGATTCGTGTTGCACTGCCCGTCTTTGGAGACAGAGAGAATATGCGCTCTACCCAGCGCCTCTGCAGTGTCCAGCACGGCGGCGTGCTCGATCGCCGAAACCGAAACGCTGCCGCCAGTACCGCTGCCCCGAATCGCGAGATTGAGCGCTTCGGTCGCGCTGCCGGTGAAGATCACCCGACCGCCCGCCGGAAACAGCGCCGCGACCCGGTCGCGCGCCAGCTCGATGGCAGCGGCGGCCTGACGCCCCATGCGATGCGGGCTGTGCGGATTTCCGAAACCGGTGCCCTCAGGCCCATCAAGCCAGCGCAACATGGCATCACGCGCTTCGGGTGCAAGGGGGGTCGTGGCCTGATAGTCGAGGTAGATCATGTCAGCGACTTCCATGCATCGGCGAATTTCTCGAGATACTCGGGCGTCGTGTTCCAGCCGATGCTGACGCGGATTGTGCGCGCGGCAATGTCATCGGACACGCCGAATGCGTCGAGTACGCGGCTCTTCTTGAGCGTCCCAGAGGAACATGCGCTGCCTGCTGAGACGTCAAAACCCATCGCATCGAGGCGGATCAGGAGCGCTTGAGCGCTCATGCTAGGGTGGGTGAGAGCGAGAAGGTAGTCGACCTGCTTGCCTATCGTGAGCGAATAATCGGACAATTGGCTAGCGAACTCTTCGCGTTGAAATGGGACCGTCAACCATTCGCCCGCCTCCAGCGCCGCAGCCATACCCATCGCACCAGGAAGGTTCTCGGTACCTTGACGGTATCCGCGTTCATGCCCGCCGATCGGATCGAGCATATTGAAGTCGCGAACCAGCAATGCGCCAATCCCGATGGGGCCCCCGAACTTGTGCGCGGAAACCACCAGCATATCCGCATGGGGCAGCTCAAGCTTACCCGCCGACTGCGCGCAATCGGATAGGATCAACGCGCCGGTCGACTTAACCGTCTCCGCCATCTCGCCAACGGGATTGATCACTCCGGTTTCGGAATTGACGTGCTGGACGGCAAGGATAGTCCGATCATCGAACACACATTCATCGGAGAAAACCTGCGCATCCGGCGCTGCACGAAAAACAGCATCATGCTCAACCGCGCTTACGATCTGTCGGTCTATCTTTGCGCGTTGGAGTCCGATGGCCAGCGCCTCGCTCGCGCCCGAGGTAAAAATCAGTTCGTAGTCTTTTGCTCTTTGGCCCAACCCAAGCGACGCCTTGATCCGCTCGCGCGCATCCTCAAGCGCGGCCCTCGCCTTGCGGCCTTCCGCATGCGGCGAAGACGGATTGGCCCACAGGCCGAACCCCTCATCCATCGCCGCGCGAGCCTCGGGTCGCAACGGGCTTGTCGCCGCGTGATCGAGATAGATTCGTTCGGAAATGGTGCTACCCGACAAAAAATTGCGAAAATTACATCGAACCCTATATAGAGCGCGCTGTCGCGGGCACCAGACGTTGCTCGCTCTTGGACAATTTCGCTCATTCGCGTTTCAAAGGTAGTCGATGCCCTCAGTCATCTTTCCCGGCCCCGAAGGCCGTCTCGAAGGTCGTTTTTCCCCGCCACCACGCCCGCGCGCACCGGTTGCGATGATTCTCCATCCCCATCCCGAGGGTGGGGGAACGATGAACGATAGAATCGTGCAGCGGCTCTACAAGACCTTCGTCGATCGCGGCTTTGCTGTTCTTCGGTTCAACTTTCGCGGTGTCGGACGCAGTCAGGGCAGCTTTGACAGCGGCATCGGCGAGTTGTCGGACGCGGCAAGCGCGCTTGATTGGGTGCAGTCGATCCATCCCGAAGCGCAAACCACTTGGGTCGCTGGCTATTCGTTCGGCGCGCTGATCGGCATGCAGTTGCTGATGCGTCGCCCCGAAGTACGCGGCTTCATTTCAATCGCGCCGCCCGCGAATATGTATGACTTCAGCTTCCTCGCCCCGTGCCCGGCAAGCGGTATCTTCGTACAGGGCGCGGTCGACACGGTGGTCCAGCCGGGCGCGGTGCAAAAGCTGGTCGACAAGCTGCGCACGCAAAAGCACATCACGATCCATCACGACGAGATTCCGCGTGCAAACCATTTCTTCGAAAACGAGATGGAAGACATGATGGCGTCGGTCGACAACTACCTCGATTTCCGCCTCTCACCGGACTGCCCGATCAAGTGATCTTCTGATCACTTGATCGTTGTCTCTCTGCGCTCGCCCATTGGGGCGGCAGGCGCCCGTGCTCGGTTACCAAGCCAATTGCTTGGCACTGGTTCGCCGCCGTATGCGTGGCCAGTACGACTGCTCGGCCGGGCCAGAGGGCAATCGCCAAAATCTCGCACAATAAAATCTCAATAACTCAATCAGTTGCGATCGAAGACGGGTCTTCAACCGCAACTCGAAACAGATTTACATCGACAATGATATGTTGCAGCAATGTCACTGAGTGGGGCCGATCGGAACACTCATGATGGCCACCACTCCCATGACAATGGAAAGAGGAGCCTCGCATATGAACTATGTCGCAACCACCCGAAGGCCCAACCCCGCCGCAATGATTGGCGCGCTTGGCGTGCCAGCAGCATTTGGTGCGCTGCTCGTCGCCGGACTGGCAATCAAAGAAGTGACCAAGGACAAAGAACCGAGACTGACAGGCGTCACGATCGAACCGACACCGATCGAGCCCCCTCCCACACCCGAACCCTCCAATCCTGCAGAGCCCAGCTCGGCCCCGCAGACTCAAGCCCCTCAGGTCGCGCCTCTGCCGATACCTCCACTTGATTTCCCAACAGGTCCGATCATCGACGTTGGGCCAGTTGGCCCGCTGATCGACGACTTCCCCATTCCGACCGGTCCGATTGATCTTGGCGGCGCGGGCATCGACCCCGTCCCGGCCATGCCCGATCCGATCAGAGCATCACCGCGCAACTCGCCGGGTGGATGGATCACCGATCGCGATTACAAATCGCGCTGGATTCGCGAAGGTCTGTCGGGGAATGCTCGCTTCCAACTGGAAATCGGCGCCTCTGGACGAGTGACCGATTGCACCGTCACCGGTTCGACCGGGCACCGGGAACTCGACACTGCGACTTGCCGGTTGATAGCGGATAGGGCGAGATTCAATCCGGCCAAGGACAGTTCGGGTAACCCGACTTCGGGAAGCTACACGAGCTCCGTGAACTGGCAAATTCCCGATTAACAAGCGATCGGACGTTCAACATAAAACCAATCGGCCGGTGTGCTAATCCGCACCGGCCGCTTCGACCTGATCGATCGGTGAGCCTCCGCCTGCATCGGGCAATGTCCAGATCAGCACGTTGCCTATCGCTATCGCTGCCAGCACCACCATCAACACAGGCTGCTTGATCGCACCGGTCCGCCGCCAAAGCACGATGGCTCCGGCGACAAGAGCAAACGCCGCCAGCATCACGATCGACAGTACAATATTCATGCTCAATCACACTCCTATGTGCTAGAGTGAACAGGCGCATTCGTCATGCGAGCGGAATTTCTGGTGAATAGCAAGAACCACCATAAAGGAGGCAGGCATATGGGAATTTTCAGTTCGATCAAAGGCGCGATGTTCGGCGCAGACGAAGAAGAAACGCCAGCAGCCGCACCGGCTCCTGCAACCGAATCCGTAACGATCAGCGAGGTTGACGTAGTCGCCCGGGTTGGCAGCATTCCGGGCTCCGACAAGCTCAACTGGCAAACCTCAATCGTTGACCTGATGAAGCTTGTCCAGATCGACCCGAGTTACGAGAACCGTAAGGAGCTAGCGATCGAAATGGGCAACACCGATTATTCCGGAACCGCCGAGGACAATATCGCGCTACACAAGGCGGTGATGAAAGCCATAGCCGACGCTGGCGGGATCGTGCCGGACGAGCTCAAAGGCTGATTTTCCGGCCTGATTGACACGCTCGGGTCTCAGGGTAACACCTTGCCTTCATGAGAGAGACAAACAAAACGTACACACGCCGTCAGGCCCTTGCAGGGTTTGGCGGCGTTTCCGCATTGGCGCTTATGCCTGGCTGCGCAGGGGCTGCCTATTCAACTGACAAAGCGTCCATACCGGCGCTCCCCAGCGCCGACGCAAAGTTAGACGAAATCGCCTACGCGATGCTCCGCCATGAACGGGCGCGCGCGACCGGTCTCGGTGTTGATACTGGCGAGTATGCGGATTGGCGCGGTACGTTCGGCGCGGTTGGCGCTGAAGGGCGCGCGAACTATCGGGCAACACTGGCAGAGCTGCTCGAAGATGCACGAGCCTATCCCAAGGACGGATTGACCCCCGATCAGCAGGTCGGCTTTGACGTCATCGAAAGTGCGTTTTCCAAAGCACTTGAAGGCATGGCGCTACCCTACGGCGACGTTGCTGTCGGCAGTTGGCGCAATGCCCCCTATCTGGTGATCCAGAACGTCGGCGGATACATCGATTTCCCACGCTTCTTTGGTGCAACGCAACCCGTACGCGACACGCAGGATGTAGAGCATTATCTCGGACGTTTGAGCGATGTCGATACGGTGCTCGATGGGGAGACCGATCGCATTCAGAGCGCTCGAGCCATGGGCGTAGTGCCCCCGGACTTCTTGCTCGACAAGACGATAGCGCAGATGGAAGCCACGATTGCTTCGTCATCGAAAAGTGGCGGCGCGTTCGTCGAACCGCTGCTGAAAGTTGACTTGGATGCTGCGACCACTGCATCGCGTCAGGCGGCGCAGATAGTGGCCGGCCAGGTTGTCCCCGCGCTAGAAAGACAGCTTGCCGAGCTTCGGACACAACGAGCCATCGCAAAATCCGATGCGGGCATGTGGGCTCAACCCAGCGGCACCGAATGGTATTCCTGGGCCACCAGCGCCTCAACCACGACCTCGCTCAGCCCGGATGAGATCCATCAGCAGGGTCTCGAAGAACTCGCCGAACTGCACGGACGGATGGACCCAATTCTGCGCGAGATCGGATATACGAAGGGAACCGTGGGTGAGCGCATGCAGGGCCTGAGCGACGACCCACGCTACAAATTCGCCGAGGGCGATCCTGGTAGAGAGGAAATCTTCGAATTCATCTGGGAACAGATCAACTGGATCAAAGCGCAGATGCCCCGCGCCTTCAGCACTCTGGTAGATCCCAACATGGAAGTGACTCGTATTCCGGTCAATGAAGAGGCCGGTGCACCGGGCGCATATGGTGGTGCGGGTAGCAAGGACGGCAAAATCCCAGGCCGATTCTGGATTAACCTCAGAACGACCGACCTGCACCGCAAATACGACCTGCCCGATCTCACTTTTCACGAAGCGATTCCGGGCCACGTTTGGGAAGGCGAATATTCCAACCGCCTTCCACTGATCCGCTCGGTTCTCGCCTTCGGGGCGTTCAGCGAAGGCTGGGCGCTGTATGGTGAGCAGCTTGCAGACGAGCTCGGCGCCTATGACGATTTCAAGGTCGGCAGGCTGGGCTATCTGCAGAGCCTCGCCTTCCGAGCCTGCCGCCTGGTGGTCGACACCGGCCTCCATCACAAGCGTTGGAGCCGCGAACAAGCGCGGAATTTCTTCATTGAGCGCAATGGTTCAAAGCCCGAAGAAGTTGCCGGTGAAGTCGATCGCTATTGCAGCTGGCCGGGCCAGGCATGCTCGTACAAGATCGGTCACAGCGAAATCGTCCGGCAACGCGCGCGGGCCGAAGCGGAGCTGGGCAACGCTTACGATTTCAAGGCGTTCAACACGGCTGTCATCATGGGCGGCAACGCGCCGCTCGATGTGGTTGAAAAGACTGTCGGCCGGTACATTGCGGACGCGCGCAGCTGACCCCATCTAGCGTCTGCAAAGGCAATCAGGAGGCGCATATGGAAAGTCTTGGTGAAGAACTCGATACGATGCGCCGGGTGCCGCTGGCGCAATCGCACGTTGATGAAATCTGCAAGATCGGCGGCGAACGCACCTATAAGGCAGGCGAAGTTGTCATGCAGATCGGGGAACCGATGGACACGTTCGTCTACGTCCTCGAAGGCGAGCTTGAAGTGGTCGATCCCTATACGAATGAGCGAATGTTCGAGCATGGCCTCGGCCCGACCCAGTTTATGGGCGAAATCGGGTTCCTCAACGGAGCAACCGCTTATCTCAAGATGCGCGCAGCCGAACCAACTCGGGTGATCGAGGCTCCGCGCGAGGCTATGCTCGAACTGATGAGCCGCATTCCGGAACTGAGCGATCACATTATTACCGTGTTCGCGGCGCGTCGCAGGAAGCAATTCGAAAACAGCAATGGTGCGGTAAAGGTGATCGGTGCGGATCGCGATCCTGCTGTTCAGGAAGTAGAACGCTTTCTGTCGCGCAACCGCATTCCGTTCGAAAGCTTCGATATGGCCGCCACCGACAGCGAGACGGCGCAAGTGTGCGATCTTACCGGGCACCGCCCTTCGGTTATTCTCGGGCAGGAACATCGGTTGGATGATCCTTCGCCCCGCAAGGTCGCACAATATCTCAACCTCGATATCGATATCTGCAAGGAGCGAGTGTTCGACCTGCTCATCGTCGGCGGCGGTCCGGCCGGTGTGGCGGCGGCGGTCTATGCCGGGTCCGAAGGTCTGGATGCGATGGTGGTCGAAGACATGGCGATCGGCGGTCAGGCGGGAACGTCAAGCCGCATTGAAAACTACATGGGCTTTCCGACCGGTATCAGCGGCACTGACCTAACCTATCGCGGACAAATTCAGGCGCTCAAGTTCGGCACCCGCTTTGCCATGCCGCGCCGGGTTGAAGGCCTTGAAAAGCGCGTCGATGGAACCTTCTGCGCAACGCTCGATGGCGAGGGAGAGGATGCCAGCCAAGTCTGTGCCCGAGCCGTTCTTGTCAGCACGGGGGTGCAATATAGTCGCCTCCCAATCGACCGGCTGCGTGAATTCGAAGGCAACGGCATCTACTACGCCGCGACCGAGATGGAGGCGCGGTTTTGCCACAACACCGAAGTCGTCGTGATCGGCGGTGGCAATTCGGCTGGGCAGGCGGCAATGTTCCTCTCCCGCACTGCGGCACATGTGCACCTTTTGGTGCGCTCCGACAGCCTCGCCGCCTCAATGTCCAGCTACCTCACCAGCAGGCTGGAAGCGGACCCTCGTATCACCATTCATTACAACACCCAGATGAACGAGCTTCATGGCGAGGATACGCTAGAGGCGGTGACCCTAAAAGGTCCCGATGGCAGTCGCCGACAGGAAACGCGCGCCGTTTTCATCATGATAGGCGCAGCACCGAACACCGATTGGCTTTCAGGATTGGTGCAAACGGACCAGAAGGGTTTCGTTCTTACGGGCAAGGAGGTTGATCGGGAAAGCCCATTTCAAACCGGCACAGACGGCGTCTTCGCCGTTGGCGATGTACGTGCAGGCTCGGTCAAGCGCGTCGCGAGCGCGGTCGGCGAAGGCTCGGTAGTGGTGAGTCAGATATGGCAGTATCTTGATGAGCTTGGCAGTTCGGCCGACGATCGGGCAACGCAATCAGCCTGATCTAGCCAAACGGCAAATTTTTCATATACTCGCCCTACACGGTGCAGTCGCAGGCATCGCACAGGGGGCCACCTTATCATGGTTTTACGGGTTTTTTCGACCTTGGCGCTGGTCGCGACAATCCTGCTTGCGTCATCGCCAGCGCGTGCAGTCTGGTATGAAGCGTCAAGCGATCACTTTGTCATGCCGAGCTGTATGAGCGAAGGCTCTTGATGTTTCAGTGGCTGAAATCGCGCCGGTCAGTTGCAGCATCTGTCCAAGGCTCATGGAGGTCCCTGCCTTGATGATCGTGTCGGCTCGCGCGTCGAACGCGCAGTTTACTTCTTGCCGAACAGACCCGATGCCATATCGGCGATATCGTCTAGTGGGTTGCCGTCGCCATCACGATCAAGCATGCTCATAATGCCACCAAGGTTGGAATCGCCTTGCATCTTGCTGGCCAAATCGCCCAAAGCGCCTTCGCCGCCAAGACCGGAAACGATCGATCCGAGCGCTCCGGCATCTATGCCCGTTTTCTGAGCCGCCAGTTCGACCGTGTCGCCGTCTTCTGGCTGCGATGCGCCGAGCGCTGCAATCGCCTTTTCCGCCATTCCCGGATCAATGCCTACCTTTTCGGCCAGGCTCGCGACTGTATCAGGCGAACCCGCGACCTGCTTCAGAATTCCATCCAGCATGCTCATGATATCTGTCCCTCTCATTTACGAAGCGTTTTCGCGAATCTTCCGAAGGGAGTGTGCGCATGCGCCGCGCAAAAGAAAAGACCCCATTCCACCTTCGGAACGGGGCCCTTCGCATTGCGGGATCAGCTGTGCCTAAGCTGCGACCGCGATCGCAGGAGCCGCTTGCCGAACGCCTTCGTCGACATGCGCTTCAAACTCGGCAAAATTGTCGATGAACAGTTGCACCAGCTTTTGCGCGGTCGCGTCATATTCCGCCTTATCGCCCCACGTACTGCGCGGATCGAGGATTGACTGATCGATGTCTTGCGCAGCCAGTACCGGTACATGAACCGGCACGGCGAAGCCGAAATTGGGATCCTGGCGATACTCTACATCTTCCAAATCGCCATCAAGCGCGGCATTGAGCAGTGCGCGAGTCGCCTTGATCGGCATGCGATTGCCGACGCCATATTTGCCACCAGTCCAGCCGGTGTTGAGCAGCCAGCACTGCACTGAGCCCTTGGCTATACGTTCTTTCAGAAGGTTGCCGTAAACGCTGGGATGACGCGGCATGAATGGCGCGCCGAAGCAGGTTGAAAAGGTCGCCTCAGGCTCGGTCACGCCGATCTCAGTACCAGCCACCTTGGCGGTATAGCCCGACAGGAAGTGATACATCGCCTGCTCGGGCGTAAGCCGCGCGATCGGAGGCAACACGCCAAAAGCATCAGCTGTCAACATCACCACATTCGCCGGGACCGGACCGAGATTGTCGGCACTGGTGTTTGGAATATAGTCGATTGGATAGGCGCCGCGAGTATTCTCAGCGAGCGAGTTGTCATCGAAATCGAGCTCTCGCGTCTGCGGGTCCATCACCACGTTTTCGAGCACAGTGCCAAACCGCTTGGTTGTCGCGTAAATCTCAGGCTCTGCCTCTTCGGACAGGCGAATCATCTTGGCGTAACAGCCACCTTCGAAATTGAAGACCGCCGTATCCGACCAGCCGTGCTCATCATCGCCAATCAGTGTGCGCGAGGCATCTGCCGATAGCGTCGTCTTGCCGGTCCCAGACAGGCCAAAGAACACCGCCGTCTTGTTGTCCGCCCCGATATTGGCCGAGCAGTGCATTGGCATCACGCCCTTGGTCGGCAGGAGGTAATTGAGAATGCCGAAGACGCTCTTCTTCATCTCGCCTGCATATTTCGTGCCACCGATCAGGATCAATTTTTCCGAGAGGTTGACCGCGATCACCGTTTCGGAATTCGTACCATGACGCGCTGGATCCGCTTTGAAGCTCGGCAGGTCGATAATCGTGTATTCGGGAGTGAAATCGCCAAGCTCTTCCACAGTCGGACGCACCAGTAGCGTGCGAATGAACAGATTGTGCCAGGCAAGCTCGTTGATCACGCGAACATTCACGCGGTGCTCCGGCTGAGAACCACCGAACAGATCGGCGACATAGAGCGTTTCCTTGCTAGCCACCGCCGCAAGGAAGTCTTCTTTCAGTGCAGCAAAATGTTCGGGCGTCATTGATGCGTTGATCTTGCCCCACCATACGGTATCTTCGGTCGTGGCATCGCGCACGATAAACTTGTCCTTCGCACTGCGACCGGTCTTCGGCCCCGTTTGCACGACAAGTGCGCCATCCTTCGAGAGAGCACCCTCTTCAGCAGCAAGCGAAGCTTCGACCAGTGCAGGCGTGCCGAGATTAGGGTGAATGTTCGCACGGGTCTCAATACCCTGAGCAGAGAGCAGATAGGCAAGCGGGGTCAACGTGTGATCTCCTGACGGGGAATATTATCGTGCAAGGCGAGAAAGAGCGGATTCGCTCGACTACGCATAGCTATGCATACAGAAGCGCGACTGGCGCTGCAAACCTCTCTAAATTCCATCTCCGTCGGGCATATCTGTCCCGCCAATATGGGTCAAACGAGTCACTTCGAAATCATAAGGATAGTCGATAGAAGGCCGTCGATTGCGCCAACATCGCGTTGTTTCCGGCTCGCGATGGCGCTAGGCACCGCGGATCAGCCGCGCATTGCGCGCATCGGAGGAGCAACGATGGTCGAGAGCACAGGCGACGCGCCACAACGCGATGACGCGGTGGTGATTGCGCTGGTCGATGATGACCGCAATATCCTCACAACGGTCTCGATCGCTTTGCAGGCGGAAGGCTTCGTGACCAGGCTTTACTCCGATGGCGAGACTGCGTTGAAGGCGCTGATCGAAAACCCGCCCGATCTCGCGGTCTTCGATATCAAGATGCCGAAGATGGATGGGATGGAACTGCTCCGCCGCGTACGCGATCACGGACCGCTGCCGGTCATTTTCCTGACCAGCAAGGATGACGAGGCCGATGAAGAAGCGGGGTTGGAACTGGGCGCTGATGATTACATTGCCAAACCATTCAGCCTGCGGCTGCTAACCGCGCGCATCCGTGCGATCCTTCGCCGTGCCGATCCAAACCGCGAGCTTGGCACGGAGATCGGCGAGCCCGAGCCGGTCCATCCAAGCATTGATCGCGGGCGGCTTTATATGGACCCCGCGCGCCATCATGTGACCTGGAATGACCGCCCGGTTAGCTTGACGGTGACCGAGTTCCTGATCCTCGAAGCGCTCGCCGCGCGGCCTGGCGTCATCAAAAGCCGTAACCAATTGATGGACGCCGCCTATCCCGATGACGTGTTCGTCGATGATCGCACTGTAGATAGCCACATCAAGCGGATGCGGCGAAAGTTCCGTGTCGTCGATCCGGAATTCTCGGCAATCGATACGCTTTACGGAGCAGGCTACAGTTTCAACGATGGCTGAAATCCAGTCCCTTGCAAATGCCGGGACCAATGA
The DNA here is from genome assembly GCA_039195235.1 of Pseudomonadota bacterium. Lineage (GTDB taxonomy): Bacteria > Pseudomonadota > Alphaproteobacteria > Sphingomonadales > Sphingomonadaceae > Erythrobacter. Next base: position 4,959 of record JBCCVO010000019.1, on the reverse strand, counting down.
CGGTAGCGACACCCTTGCCCTTGGACGCGGCGGCGAAAAGCTGAGCCCCGTCGGTCGATTCTCGCTTACTGCCCGCATACTCATCGTAAACATCCTGCCGCTCGCGCTGCTGGGCGGCGGGCTGTTCTATCTCGATAGCTATCGCACGCAATTGATCGATGAACGCTTCAAGCTCGCGCGCATCGAGGCGCAGATTACAGCTGAGGCACTGGCCGGCGCGACTCGTGAACGGCAGGAGGCCCTGTTGGTCCAGATCGGCAAGGAACAGCGTATGCGGTTGCGGATGTTCGATGCCGAGGGTTTGTTATGGGCAGACAGTTTCGCACTCGATGAGCCAGCGTTCGAATTTGACGATATCAGCGACGACACTTGGGAACAGCAATTCGCCCGATGGCTGGACCGCACCGTCGACGCCATCGTCAGCGCCAATCCAGTCCCAGACTACGTTGAGCCTGAAGCAACGCAAGCCGACGCTTGGCCCGAGCTGGTCCGCGCGCGTGAACAGCGCCTGAGCCAGATTAGCCTGTACGATTGGCGGGATGGCACCCCTGTGATCATCGCCGCAGCGCCTGTTGGACTGAACGGCGCCACCTTGCTGACCGTGCGGAACGCGGTGGATATCACCGAAAGCGTACGAGCGGCACGTACGACGCTTGGTCTCGGTGTGCTGTTGGTGCTTTTCGCCTCGGCGATGCTGTCGCTGTTTCTCGCGCGGACGATTGTTACCCCGCTGCGCCAGTTGGCCCGTGCCGCTGTGAAGGTGCGCCAAGGTCGTGAGAGAGAAGTCGAAGTCCCCCGTCTGCCCGACCGTGGTGACGAGATCGGTCTACTCGCCCGCGCTGTATCCGACATGACAGGCGGGTTGCGCCAGCGGATTGATGCGGTCGACAGCTTCGCCGCGGATGTCGCGCATGAGATCAAGAACCCGCTGGCGAGCCTCAGGAGCGCCGTCGAGTCCCTGCCAAAGGTCACCGAGGCGGATACGCGGCGGGAACTCGAAGATATCATCACCCACGACGTACAACGGATCGATCGACTCGTTAGCGAAATCTCCGATGCCAGCAGGATCGACTCTGAATTGTCGCGCGCCACATTCGAGCGGATCGACCTCGCCGATCTCGTCGGTGCGATTATCGGCAGCCGTGAAAACCGCGCTGAAAACCAGGATCACCGGATCGAACTGCGAACACGCGGCTTCGCTGCCAATGTATCTGGGGTAGGTACGCGGCTAGAGCGCGTGGTGGAAAACCTGCTCGACAACGCCGTGTCGTTCTCGCCGCCCGAAGCACCGATCGAGGTGATTGTCGACAATGACGGTGAATGCGTCACTCTGTTGGTGTGTGACTCGGGGCCGGGCATACCGGACGACTCGCGCGAAAAGGTGTTCGACCGCTTTCATTCAGTGCGGCCAGAGCAAGAGGACTTCGGCAACCATTCTGGTCTGGGCCTGGCGATCGCGCGGGCGATTGCCGAGGCGCATGACGGTTCGCTTGCCGCCGAAGAACGCCCTGACGGCGAGCCTGGTGCCTGCTTGCGATTCAGGTTGCCCGCGGCGTGAGCAAAATGCCAGCGCCGCAGCTGATACAGGCCAGCGCGGTGGCCATCGATGGGCGCGCCTTGCTGATCGAAGGAGAGCCAGGCAGCGGTAAATCGAGCCTTGCGCTAGCTTTGATCGATCGAGGAGCGCAGCTAATTGGCGACGACGGAGTGACACTGCGACTAGAAGGCTCACAGGTGCGCGCCTGCCCACCGCCTAACATCGCCGGATTGCTCGAGATCCGTAACGTGGGGCTGGTGGAAGTGGAGACCGCTCCGCCCACTCCGCTCGCATTAATCCTGTCCTTGCACGAGAATGCCGAGCGCCTGCCCGAAAGTCCAACTCAGCGAAACGTGCTGGGCCTTGCAATACCCCAACTCGCCTTCACTCCCGGCTCTATAGCGCCCGCACAACGTACCGAATGGGCGCTGCGCCAACATGGCCTTACTTTCGACTAAGGAACGTCACGTCGGTGTACAGGCTCACTGTTTGCCCTTCCCTTTGTAAGCAAGTGACGCAACAAAGCGCGGATGGACGAGCAGCTCCCGAACGATAATCGCGCCCAGGCACAGCGCCTGTTGTTGATAACCGGACTTTCCGGCGCGGGCAAATCAACCGCGCTGGACGTGCTTGAAGATCTCGGATGGGAGACGATTGACAACTTTCCGGTGCGGCTGCTGAAGCGGCTGGTGACCAAGCCCGACCGCCAACAGGCACCGCTCGCGATCGGCTTTGATTCGCGCACACGCGGGTTCGTCCCGAGCAAGATTATCGAACTGGTCAAAGACCTGACCAGCCGCGATGATCTCTCGATCAGCTTCATGTTCATCGATTGCGCCGGCGCGGAGTTGGAACGGCGCTACAACGAAACCCGCCGTCGGCACCCGATGGCGCAGGATCGTCCGTTGCGCGAAGGCATCGCAGCGGAACGCGAATTGCTAGAGCCGCTGCGGCGCTGGGCCAATATCGTTATCGATACCAGCGCGCTCACCTCGAACGAGTTGCAGGGCCATGTGCGGGATATGTTCGGGGATACCGACCGCCAACCGATGACTCTCACCGTCTCCAGTTTCGGCTTCGCACGCGGTATGCCGCCACTTGCCGATCTGGTGTTCGATATGCGATTTCTCGACAATCCGCATTGGGTCGAAGGCTTACGCGAACTGACCGGCCAAGACGAACCTGTCGCCGAGCTTATCCAGCAAGACCCGGCCTTTTCCAAGAGTTTCGACCAAATCCGCAACCTGCTGCTAACACTCATTCCGCTCTACCAGACCCAGGGCAAAGCCTATGTCCATGTCGCGTTCGGGTGTACCGGGGGGAGACACCGTTCCGTCTTTACCGCCGAACGGATGGCCAAAGGCTTGCGCGAGGCCGGATTTTCGCCCACTGTCCGCCATCGCAATCTGGGTTCGAGAGCAACCGATGAAATCGAACGTGAACGACGCTGATATCGTCGACAGACCCAAGATCGCTCCGCATTTGGTGTCGCGAATAACGAATAGCTAACGGACCAGAACTCACACATGATTGGCTTGATCCTGGTGACACATGGCCGCTTGGCGGACCAATTCGTGCTGGCGATGGAACACGTCGTCGGCCAGCAGAAGGGCGTCGAGACAGTCTGCATTGGCCCGCACGATGACATGGAACAACGCCGTGCGGAAATCGCTGAGTCGATCGAAAAGGTCGAAACGGGCAGCGGCGTCATCATCTTAACCGACCTGTTTGGCGGCACACCGTCTAACCTGGCGATATCCTTGCTTGATGCAGGCAAGGTCGAGGTGATTGCAGGAATCAACCTGCCGATGCTGATCCGGCTCGCCGGCGCGCGCAAGTCGATGGGAGTTACCGAAGCCGTTGAAGCCGCACAAACCGCCGGACGCAATTACATCACCGTAGCGAGCGAGCTGCTTGGGCACGATAACGAGACGAAGTCCAAAGCCGCCGGGGCCAAGAGTTGAGACCGTGAGCTAGAGCGATCCAGTGAGCGAACTCCGTCGTCAGATAACAATCGTAAATCAACGCGGCCTGCATGCACGGGCCAGCGCGAAGTTTGTGGGCGCAGTCGCTGCCTTGCCTGAAGCAACAACGGTTCGCGTGGCGAAAGACGGGAACGAGGCCGCTGGCGGATCGATCCTCGGGCTGATGATGCTCGGCGCAGCAAAAGGCGATACGATCGAGCTGATCGTCGGCGGCGAAGATGCGGAAAGCGCATTCGCAGAGCTCGGCGCGATGATCCTGGATGGGTTTGGCGAAGAATGACGCCCGCTCTAGAGGGCTGATCATGCGCAAACAGATCACCGGCTTTTCCAATCCGACCGTCAAATTTCTACGGTCTCTGCGTGACAAGAAGCACCGCAGGCGCTCCGGGCAATTTCTGGTCGAAGGCTTGCGTTTGCTGGAAGACGCTCGCAACGGAGGACGGCTGCCTCGCCAGTTAGTGATGGCAAGCAGCCGCGAGCCGCATGAATTGCTTGCCCGGCTAGAAAGCGAAGTTGTTGGTGCAGACGGCGAGGTGATAGAGACCACGCCAGACATCCTGACCAAGATCACCGGCAAGTCCAATCCGCAAAGCGTAGTTGGCGTATTCGACGAATGGGAGATCTCGCTGGACGCCCTCGATCGCAGTGAGTCGCCGATCTGGCTTGTCGCGCAGGCTCTGCGCGATCCGGGCAATCTTGGCACCATGCTGCGCACAGGCGACGCCGTCGGAGCGGGTGGGTTGATTCTGATTGACGACTGCGCCGATCCCTTCAGCGCCGAAGCGGTACGGGCGAGCATGGGCGCAGTGTTTACCCAATCACTGGCGCAGGCGCGGTGGGAGGATTTTATCCTGTGGCTACGCGGTGGCCACGGACAATTGGTCGCCGCCTCGCTGAGAGACGCGGTGCCCTATCGCGGTGCAGCCTATAGATCGCCTTGCTTTGTCCTTGTCGGCAACGAATCGCAGGGCCTGCCTGAAGCGTACGAAACCGAATGCGATCTACGGGTAACAATGCCGATGCGCGGGCGAGCAGATTCGCTGAACGCTGCCGTAGCGGGCGCAGTGCTGGCCTATGAGGTGCTCGCGGGGCTGGATCAGACTTAACCGTCGACTGGCGACTTGTCAGTCCAGAAAACGCGCTCCGGCGATGATGGAAAACTTGTCTTCCGGATCGCTTTCAACAGCAATCAGGTCACCCACAGGGACGCCGTTTATCTGACATGTCATTTCGTGACCATAATCCTCGACCTGCATCGTGCAGGTTGCCTGTACTTCGGTCGCCTTGCCATCGGCAGTAAGCGTGCCTCTCATCTTAGTCTGACCAAAGCCTGCTCTCGCGTCGCCTATCCCGTCTCTAACCTTGGCATCTGTCTCGAACACGACGCTTTGAGGGTTAGCGGGGTTCGGCGTCTCACCCATACATCCTGGATATTCG
>JBCCVO010000018.1:0-47181 GCA_039195235.1 Pseudomonadota bacterium | reverse complement strand
TAGCCACGTCATCAGCGGCTTGGTTTCCCCTGTGCTGTATCGCAACCACGTAGGCGCCGACGGGATCATCGGGCTCGATACGCTGCAAGACTTCCGCGTCCTCATCGATTTTCGCGAGGAGACAATCGCGGTCGAGGATGTAACGAAATCCAACAGCCGCCGTGGGTTTGAAATCGTGGTACGCGCGCGTCAGAAACTCGGCCAGCTGCTGATTACCGATGCATTGGTCGAGGGGGTTCGTGCCACTGTCATCATCGATACAGGCGCGCAGGCGAGCCTTGCGAACAACGCGCTGCGCGAACGCATCCGCTCCAAGCGTGCTGCTGAGATCACCACGACAGACGTGAATGGTGTCTCAATGATCGGACAGCTATCCTATGTACGATCGCTTACGATCGAGGGGCTGACGCTCAAGGACGGTCCTCTCGCCTTCGCCGACGCGCCTGCTTTCGAGGCGCTCGGGTTGAAAGACAAGCCGGTCCTCTCATTAGGGATGCAACACCTGAAATTGTTCGACCGGGTAGCTATATATTTCTCGCGCCAGCGCATTCTATTCTACGTACCGCGCGACATCGCGCGACAACTGCGCCGGAGCAGAAAAAACCGGGTTCGCTGACGGAATAGGCCAAGCGAGCGCACCCGCTACGCTTGCGCCTGCCCCCGCGCGCTCCCACATGACGGGGCGCGATGCCGCCAGACACCATCACTCCTGACAACAAGGCCAACCCGCCCGACCCAGAGGGTTGGCACACTCTCAAACGGTTCCTGCCATATCTCTGGCCAAAGAATAACCCGTCGTTACGGATCCGGATCGTGGTTGCCATGGTGTTCGTGTTGGCAGCCAAGGGTGTCACACTTGCTTTGCCCTTCGCTTATAAAGGAGCCGCCGACGCGATGGCCGGACCTGTCGGCGATGGTGCAAGCGTAGCGCTGGCTCTGGTCGCAGCATATGGGCTGGGCCGATTCACATCGGTGCTGTTCGACAATCTGCGGAACATGACGTTCGAGCGGGTCGGACAGGATGCCACGCTGAGCCTGGCCGAAGACGTGTTCCATAGGCTGCACCGCCTCTCATTGCGGTTCCATCTAGGGCGCCGCACAGGCGAAGTGACCAAGATCATCGAGCGCGGAACCAAGAGCATCGACATGATGCTGTACTTCCTGCTGTTCAACATCGCCCCCACGGCAATCGAACTGATCGCGGTTGGCGTTATCTTTTATATCAACTTCGGCTGGGAGCTGGTCGCCGCAACCGCTTTCGCGGTCGTCACTTATGTTATGCTTACCCGTTGGATCACCGAATGGCGGACCAAGCTGCGACGCGAAATGAACGACCTCGACGGGCAGGCGCTGCATCGAGCGGTGGATTCGCTGCTTAACTTCGAAACCGTGAAGTATTTTGGAGCAGAGACCCGGGAAGAGGCACGTTACAGCAAGTCCGCCCGCGCCTATGCAGAGGCCGCGATCAAGTCAGAAAATTCGCTTGGTGTGCTTAACGTCGCGCAGTCGTTTATCACCAATGGGTTGATGGCAGGCGCGATGGCCTACACGGTGTGGGGCTGGAGCCGCGGCGATCTGACGGTCGGCGACCTCGTCTTCGTCAACACCTATCTGCTTCAGCTCTTCCGCCCGCTCGATCTACTCGGTTGGGTTTACCGCACGATCCGCCAGGGCCTTGTCGACATGGCCGAGATGTTCCGTCTGATGGACACTTCCGTCGAGGTGACCGACCCGCCTGGCGCGCCCGCGCTGGTAGTGGAGAAGCCGCACCTGGCGTTTGATAATGTCACCTTTGGTTATGAAGAAGAGCGCACCATCCTGAAGGGCCTGAGCTTCAAGGTACCGGCAGGGCAAACACTGGCGATCGTCGGACCCTCGGGTGCTGGCAAAAGCACCATCGCGCGGCTGCTGTTCCGGTTCTACGATCCGCAAGGTGGTCGCATTCTGATCGACGGTAAGGATATCGCACAGGTCCAGCAGGATAGCGTACGGGCGGCCATCGGCATCGTTCCGCAGGATAGCGTTCTGTTCAACGATACGCTTGCCTACAACATTGCATATGGCGCGGAAGGTGCGGACGAAGCGACGGTTGAACAGGCCGCGCGGGACGCGGCGCTGATGCCGTTGATCGAGCGGCTGCCCGAACGCTTCGGCACGATGGTGGGCGAGCGCGGACTCAAACTGTCAGGCGGCGAAAAACAACGCGTCGCTATCGCCCGAACGCTGGTGAAGAACCCGCCGATCCTGCTGCTCGATGAAGCGACCAGCGCATTGGACACGCGCACTGAGCAGGAAATCCTCGGCACACTCAAACGCATTGCGCAGGGTCGCACAACGATTGCGATTGCGCATCGGTTATCGACCATCGCAGACGCTGATCGCATTCTGGTGCTAGATGGCGGAGAACTGGCCGAAAGCGGTGACCACGCCGAGCTTCTGGCACGCGGCGGGCTCTATGCCGAGATGTGGGCGCAGCAGGCGAACGAGCGTGACGACGAGCAAGAAGCCGCCGAATGATCGCGCGCCTCCTTTCGCAGTAACATGCGACTGCTAGTCCGCACCACCGCTGTCTGAAGTATCCGCAATCTTGCGCAAATCCGCCGACGCAAGATCCAGCTCGGCAAACGGGATCACTTCGACGTCTTCGCGCAACTCCGTCAGACCATCCACAAACTGGTCGGCATCGCCTACGATGACGAGCGTTGCCTTGGCCGGATCGATATAGGTCTGCGCGGCAAGGCTAGCCTGTTCGGGCGTGATCGCGTCGAGACGGTCAGCGAACCTTAGCGCTTCTTCGGGCGGGAGACCTTGCTGGAGAAGCGTCTGGACGATTCCCGTCAGCCCATAGCTTGTCTCCAGCGCCCGCGCTCGACGGCCAGTTAGGTAAAGACGTCGCTTCTCCACGAGATCGTCAGACAGCGGTTCCCGGCCCAGTCGCGCGAATTCCTCAAGGAAGATTTTCGCAACTTCGTCCGCGGTCTCATTCTTCGTCTGGGCACTCGCTTGCAGGATCGAATCGTCCGCACGATCGGCAAAGCCAGAATAGGCTCCGTAGCTGAGCGATCGCTTCGTGCGGATTTCCTCGAACAGCCGCCCGCTCGACCCGCCGCCCAGCACGCTGTTGGCCAGTTCGAGCGGGAAGTAGTCGGCGTCCTTGCGCGCGGGCGCTCGGACGGCGGCGATAACCGACGCCTGCCCTGCATCGGGCATGTCGACCACGATCGTTCGCACAGGTTGATCCTCACCGGCCGGCTTATCAGGCACATTGCCAACAGGCGTGGCAACTGTCCATTCGCCGAACATGTCCTCCGCAAGCGTCATCGCTGCATGTGGAGTGATCCCTCCGCTGATCACGATCTGCATCGCATCGGGGTGGAAATAGGCCTCGCGGTGGGCAAGCAAATCCTCTCGCGTGATCGCTGCGAGGCTCGCCATCGTTCCATTCGGCTGCGAACCATAAGGCGCATCGCCGTATATAGCGACGCGGGCGATAAAGCGCGAAAGGCCGCCAGGTTCGTTCATGGAGACCTGCAACCCGTTGGCGGCGCGGCCGCGTTCAAGGGCGAATTCGTCCTCAGGATAGCTCGCGCCCTTGACGACGCGAGCAGCGAGGGCGCCGGCCTCACCTAGATTGGCAACCGGCGCAGTGAGGCTAAAGGCCGTCCCATCGCTGCCCGCCCCACCGCCGAAGCTGGCTCCGAGACTTTCAAACTTTGCAGCGATTGCCTGCGCATCCATACCTTCAACGCCCTTGTCGGCGAGGGACGCGGCCAGTTGCGCGATGCCTGCCTTGGCTCGCGGATCGGTTTTGCTGCCACCGGGTACAAGCATGTAGACGGTTGCGATGGGAACATCGCCGGTCTGCACTGCGACCACATTGATCCCGTTGGAAAGCATGCCTTGCACGATTTCGGGATCGCTAACCTCCGGCGAAACGCCAGGTCCAGGAGGAGCCATACGCTCGCCTTCCGGTTTGACCACTCGGGTCGCCCCGACCGCAGGCGGCAATTTGCGGAACTCCGGCATCGGCGCCGGATTGGCGTATTTCGAGGGGTCGTCTTCACCTTTCGTATAGGTCACCGACACGCGCCTTTGCGGATCGAGATATGTCGCGGCGACCCGTTGCACGTCTTCGGCCGTCACACTCGTAATCTGAGTCAGTTGTCGGTCGGCGAAGTCCGGATCACCGCTCGACACCAGCGCCTCGCCAAGTTCGAATGCACGCCCACGCGCGGTTTCACGGCGGCGCAGAGTGCTCGCGACAATCTCGCTCTTGGCCTCGCTCAATTCGGCGTCTGTGACAGGCTCGGTACGGATACGTACGAGCTCTTGATCTAGCGTTGTCCCGGCTTGCTCCATCGCGCCTTCGCCGGACACCACTGCATAGACCGCGATCTGACCAGCTTCGCGGAACATAAGAATGCTGGCAACGGTCTGGACGGCCTGCCCACTGCGCACCAGAGCATTGTCGAGGCGGCTGTTGTCACCGCGCGCAAGGATCGCCTCGAGCACTTCGAGCGCCGCCGCATCAGGATGGGTTATAGGGGGAGCTTTCCAAACACCGCCAACGACTGGCAAGGGCACATTGGGCCCCGTAGCGTGTACGGTGCGTGGCTCGGGTATCTCGGTTTCACGGGTGTCGATCGTCAGTGGCAGCGGGTTGGAGCGTGGTGGGATGTCGGCAAAGTATTCGTCCACAAGACCGCGAAGCCGTTCGATCTCGAAGTTGCCGGCCACAATCAGGGTCGCGGTGTCCGGGCCGTAATACGCCTCGTAGAAGGCACGCGCATCATCGAGCGTCGCATTGTCGAGGTCTTCGATGCTGCCGATACCCGGTCGGCGATGCGGCATTACGTCGTAGGCATTCTCCGGAATGACGAAGCGCTGCAACCGACCATAAGGCGGCGCGAGCACGCGTTGGCGCAGTTCCTCTTTCACAACGTTCCGTTCGGTTTCGAATACTTCGTCGTCGACCACAACTTTCGCCATGCGCTCCCGGTGGGTCCACAGCATCGTCTCGAGATAGGCTGCGGGTACCTGCTCGAAGTAATTGGTGCGATCAATCCAGTTCGAAGCGTTGCGTGTACCGCCAATATCCGCCGTGAGCCCGTAGATCATATTGTACGGCATATTCTCCGTCTTGCGGCTTAGAATATGCTCGAACAGATGGGAGAAACCCGCACGCCCCTCGGGATCGAGCTTCGATCCAATATCGTACCATAGCGATGTGGTGACTGTGCTGGTACTGGCATCGGGAATGGCGATGACGCGGAGGCCGTTGCCAAGGGTCCACATCGTGTACTCGATCCTCGGAGCGGTGAGCGTTTGCTCCGCGTTGTGATCGCCTGTGTCTCCATGGGCCATTGCTGGTGCGCCCGCCACAAGCGTCACCGTGGCGACACTCGTCAGCATCAATTTCCCGATCATTATTCAGTCCCTGCTCATTGCCCGGTCTTCAGCCCCATGTGAATCTCCGCACGCTCATTTAAAGCGCGCGTTTGCTGAACACTCAAGTAATAGGCTTCGAAGCACCTGCGAAGCGCGTGGGTTTATCGACGCGCGACTTGCGAGAGGCCCTGCAGTATCGAGAGCGCGTTTTCGCGAGCGCTCCACGGCACGAACAAATGATCGTGGTGAAACCCGGCGATGACATTGCAAGCTATACCCGCTTCAGCGAGGGCGGTTGCAACGGCTGCCGTCAGCCCGACACCCTCCAGCGCGGAATGGACCTGCAAGGTGATCCGCCCGAACTGTGGCAAGCCACGCGTCATCTCCAATTCCTCATGCAGTGGGAACACGTGAGTGGAGTCGCCACCTTCGGTTATCGTGGCAAAACTATCGGTCAGCTCGACAGAGTAATCGGTCCAAAGTTCACCCGGCAAAAACACATAGGGCAGTTCATGCAACAACGGTTCCATGCCCGCCAGCATATCGCGAAGATCGCTGACCGGCCCACCGGTCACAGAATATACTTCGAAAGATCGGTGTTACCTGCCAAGTTTGCGAGCCGGTCCTGCACATAGGCCGCGTCGATTGTGATGGTTTCGCCGGTATGCTCTTCGGCCTCGAAGCTGATCTCTTCCAGCAGCTTTTCCATGACTGTCTGCAGCCTACGTGCGCCGATATTCTCGACGCTCTCATTCACCAGCGCTGCGATCTTGGCAACCTCACCAACGGCATCCTCGGTAATGTCGAGTTCGACTTGCTCAGTGGCGATCAGCGCCTTGTATTGGGAAACAAGGTTGGCGCGGGTTTCCGATAGGATCCGCACGAAGTCTTCCTCGGTGAGCGCGCGGAGTTCGACCCGGATCGGGAGACGGCCCTGCAATTCGGGCAGCATATCGGATGGCTTGGCTACGTGGAATGCACCGCTCGCAATGAACAGGATGTGATCGGTCTTCATCGGACCGTATTTGGTCGAGACCGTCGTGCCCTCGATCAAAGGCAGCAAATCACGCTGCACGCCCTCGCGGCTGACCGAGCCGCCGCGTACATCGCTTACGGCAATCTTGTCGATCTCGTCGAGGAACACGATCCCGTTGGTCTCAGCATTCTGGAGCGCAGTGCGCGCGACGTCATCCTGATCGAGGCGTTTGTCAGCTTCCTCATCGACCAGCTTGTCCCAGGCGTCGGGCACACGCAGCTTGCGCTTCTTGGTCGGTTGTTTGCCGAACGCCTTGCCCATCATGTCGCTCAAGTCGATCATCTGCATATTGGAACCCATATTGCCCATATCGAAGGGCATATTGGGCGCCTCTGTCACGTCGATCTCAACCTCAACTTCGTTCATCGCATTCTGAACGATGCGCTGACGGAAGCTCTCGCGGGTGGCTTCGGACGCATTGTCGCCGACCAAAGCGTTGAGCAGCCGTTCCATGGCGGCTTCGCTGGCAGCCTCGCGCACGGCATCGCGGCGGCGCTCTTTCTCCAGCCGGATTGCTTCTTCGACGAGATCGCGGGCGATCTGTTCGACATCACGACCGACATAGCCGACTTCGGTGAACTTCGTCGCTTCGACCTTCACAAACGGAGCCTCGGCGAGCTTGGCGAGACGGCGGCTGATCTCTGTCTTGCCGCAACCGGTTGGACCGATCATCAGAATGTTCTTGGGCGTGACTTCGTCGCGCAGATCCGACCCAAGCCGTTGACGTCGCCAGCGATTGCGCAGAGCAACGGCGACCGCGCGCTTCGCGTCTTTCTGGCCTATGATGTGTTCATCAAGTGCGGCGACAATCGCCTTAGGTGTCAAATTTTCCATGAGGTCTTTTCTAAGTGTAAGGTTGGCGTCCATGTGGCGTCCCCGCCCACCGGTTCAAGACCAGCCCGGCTAGAGAACGCGTCATCAGTCGCCCGATCCAAGCAAAGAACAGCCGATTGAGCATCGCACAGACTATGATCGAGGTGACGGGACAGTACCACGGGTCCTGACCGATGAATGGCAGCCTGCGCAGGCTTGCGTGTTCCGGTTGATCGCGTGCCCTCTACGCGAAGTGAGGGCACGCCCGCCACTACGTCCTGGCTAGACCCGCTCGACCGTTACATGCCCGTTGGTGAACACGCAGATATCTGCTGCCACCGCCATAGACTTGCGCGCAATGGTCTCGGCATCTTCTTCGTATTCGGCCAGCGCACGAGCGGCGGCGAGCGCGAAATTTCCGCCCGATCCGATCGCAGCAATCCCGCCCTCGGGCTCCAGCACATCACCATTGCCGGTCAAGACGAGCAGCGTCTCTTGATCGGCAACGATCATCAGTGCTTCGAGATTGCGCAGATACTTATCAGTCCGCCAGTCCTTGGCGAGCTCGACTGCGGCGCGGAGCAATTGCCCAGAGTATTGCTCAAGCTTCTTTTCCAGCCGTTCGAACAAAGTGAAGGCGTCGGCAGTCGCTCCGGCGAACCCGGCAACGACCTTTTCGCCCTCACCGATCCGGCGGACCTTGCGAGCGTTGGGCTTCATCACAGTGTTGCCCATCGATACCTGACCGTCGCCAGCAATCACAGTGCTGTCGCCGCGTTTGATTCCGACAATGGTGGTGCCGTGCCACGTGATCAGACCGTGGCTGTCATTTTTGTCTGTCATGCTGCGCGATATGGGCGCTGGGTGACCGCGGTCAAGCTATGGTCCGCCGGGGCCACCTGGCCCAGCACCCGGAGCACCGACCTGACCGATATTGCCGAACAGGTCTTCGAGGAAAGACCGCTCACGCCCAAGCGTCGGTGTCTTGTCGCCATCTGGCTGGAGATATACGACCTGATCGATGCCGCTTCGCTCGACCGCAGCTACATTGCCCTGCTCGTCAAACTTCACAGCCAACACTCCGTGGGTCCGGATTCGCGGACGCACAAACGGGCGCCGCCCGGTTACGCTGGAAACGTAGTACCAGGTTGGATCGCCATACTTGCTGGTAAACGAAGGACGGCCCAGAGTCCCTTCGACCGAACGCTGGTTGTCAATGCCCGGCTGGATCGCCTCTTGCAGCACAGCGTCACTGATATAGCCCCGCGATTCGCGGATCGATGAGCAGCCCGACAATGCCACCACTGTACCCAAGGCCAGCGATGCAGCCCATACTTTGCGTCGACCAAATCGGTTTGTATTACCCGTATTCTGACTAGCTTGCGCCAAGGTTTACCATTCCCGTCCATTGTGGTGCGCTTGCCGCACACTATCTTCACAGTTCGCATGGCTTTTAGGCAGCTGTGTGCCGCCTTGCAACGCCGCTGGACCACGCAGCTGGGGTGAAGCGGTTGAATTGCGGCTGAATGCCTCTCACTATCCGGCAAGGAACATCACCGGCTATCATCGGTTTGCCCAAGACACGGACCGTTTCGCCAATTCAGTCCTGGCCAATAGCCAGCCGCCCAAGAAAGACTCTCGTACTTATGTCATTCCTCTCCCGCCTGCTCGGCACCGAACCCGACCCGCGCGAGACTATCCGTCCGCTGTGGCACCGTGTGGTCGAGCTCGCACGTGAGCCGTCCTATTACTCAGATTGCGGCGTGGCTGATAGTGTCGGCGGACGGTTCGACCTGATCACAGCGATCCTGTGTACCGTCATGGTACGAGTAGAGGCATCAGATATGCGCGCCGAAAGCGCGCTACTGGCAGAATTGTTCGTTGAGGATATGGACGGGCAATTGCGCGAGCTCGGCGTCAACGATGTCGTTGTCGGCAAGCGCATCGGTAAGCTGATGAGCGTACTCGGCGGCAGGCTCGGCGCCTATCGTCGCGCGCTCAATGACAAGGATCGCGCAAAGCTGACGGCAGCTGTCGAACGCAATGTGACTTTCGCCGAAGATCGCGACGAAGCCATCGGGTCGGCCTGCGTAGCGGACAAGCTGCTAAACCTCGCGGAGCGGCTCGCACGGTTTAGCGACGAGGATATACTCAAAGCGAGCGGGATCTGGTGAACACACCCGCGCCCTCTCAAACCGAACTCTCGCGGGTGTTTAAGGTCCGCCCCTTGCCCGGCGATACGGTAGTGATCGAGGCGGACGAGACAGAACGCAAAAAACTGGCGGGACGCTTTGGCCTCACGGCCATCGAGAGCCTCCGGGCAGAGATCGAACTCGACGCTGAGAAGTCCGGGATTCGGGCAGTCGGCACGCTCAACGCTCAGCTTATTCAGCCCTGCGCGATTTCCGGCGAAGATTTCGCCGTGACCGTCGCCGAGACCATCGACTTGCGCTTTGTGAAGGAATCGACCCTGCCGCAATCGCAAACCGAGGACGGCGAAATCGAAATCGACCTGAGCAGCGAAGACAGCGACGAGATCGAGTATTCGGGCGACACGTTCGACCTGGGTGAAGCGATCGCGCAGACACTCGGCCTGGCTATAGATCCCTATGCTGAAGGTCCTAACGCCGACGCAGCGCGCAAAGCCGCCGGAATCGGCGATGAAGATGCGCCTAGTGGTCCGCTCGCCGAGGCATTGGCGGCGTTGAAGAAGGGTTAGTCGCCCGACGCCCCAATACCAATTGTAGGCGTGAGCCTGTCGTTGCAATTGAGCTGCAAAGAAAAAGGCCTCGCAATCGCTTGCAAGACCTTCCTTCAAATCACTTGTGCCTTCACTCCGATCAAAACGGAATGTCGTCGTCCAGGTCGTCGTAACCGCCTGCACCGCCACTCTGACCTCCGCCCGAGCCACCACCTGAGCCGCTCCCACCCTGGTTCCAGCTGCCACCGCCGCCACCGCCCTGACCGCCGCCGCCATAACCGCTGCCGGAGCGGCCACCACCGCCCTCGCCGCGACCGTCCAGCATGGTCAATGTGCCATCAAAGCCGCGCAGAACCACTTCGGTGGAGTAGCGATCATTGCCGCTCTGGTCCTGCCATTTGCGGGTCTGCAGCTTCCCTTCGATAAAGACCTTCGAGCCCTTCTTAAGATAATTCTCGACGACGTTGACGAGGCCTTCGGAAAAGATCGCGACTGTGTGCCATTCGGTGCGTTCCTGACGCTCGCCGGTGTTACGATCTTTCCAGGTTTCGCTGGTCGCGATGCGCAGGTTGGCAACCTTCCCGCCGTTCTGAAAGCTGCGGATTTCGGGATCTGCCCCGAGATTGCCGATAAGCATGACCTTGTTGAGCGAACCCGCCATCTGAAAATCCTTCCCAAGATAAAGTCTGCGCGCGACGAACAGCGTCGCTGCACGATTCTCTTCAGACTAATAGGATAAAACCACGCGAAGGGGTGAGCCCCGTCGACGTTTTCCCCACTCCCGATGCCGAGTTAGCGACTGGGGTAGCGCAGCCGGCCCAGGAAGCGCGTCAGGCTGGGCAATTCGCGATCAGAATTGAGCAGCTTCGCCTTCGCCTTTTCGAACTTCATCACTCCGTCGATGCGGCGATCGAGAAACTCGTATGTCTTGGCCTTACCCTCGCTGTCGTCATTCACGAACACCGCAAGCGTCGCGCTATAGATCCCGCCAAGGATCGTGCGCTTTGTGTAGTGATTGTAGTCGGTCGCGGTGTCGCCTGCGAGCCGCCACATTATATCCGCGGAGCGCCAGCCCATCTGGAGCGAACGCGGAGCGTTCTGCGGCATCGCCATGATCGCCATGGCGCGGCGCACGGCTTCATCGACATCAATCACCGCTTCCAAGCGAAACGCGACCAGCGTCCGGATGCGCTCGCGAATCTTCAGTTCAGCGAGCTTTTCCTGCGGCCATTCGGCTTCCATCGCCTGATCGACGCTCTGTACCCAGGCATCGATCATATCCATGGCCCGGCCATTGAGCGGCTTGACCGGGAAGGCGAGCTTGGCAACATCCGGATCGGCGCCCGCCATATCGGCGGCTGTCAGCAGCGCGGTTTCGTTCCAGCCATCGAAGATTGCAGATGCAGCAATGTCGGGGGCCAGCGCAATGCGAAGCTCGTCCAGGGTCATGTCGGCGAAGTCAGGTTTGTCGTTACTCATATCAGAAAGAAGGCCCGTACTGCCGGGTTGTTCCCTTCTCTTCGCGCTCAGCATCGGCTTCCTCGAATTCGCGCATGATCTGATCATTGCTGCTCATCAGCTCGGCATAATCGCGCGCCGAGCGGCCTGAATTGTCGTTCTGATCGGGGTTGGCACCCTCTTTCAACAACTGGCTGATCAGTTGAACGTTGCGCTGGTGCACCGCGGAAATAAGAGGGGTTTCGCCCGACTGATCGCTGACATTGACCTGCGCGCCGCCCTTGATCAGTTCCTCGACGCCGTCGACAAAGCCAAGAGTCGTGGCGACCTGGAGTGGGGTTGAACCCTGTTTGTTGCGGATATTGGCATCGGCTCCACGCTGGATCAGGAAACGGATCCACAGCGCATCACGCCGTTTCGTGACGATATGCAGACCAGTGTCCCCGCTTGTCAGATCGCGGGTGTTGATAACAGTGGTGCCAGGCTCGTTAAGCATCTGAGTGACGGTTTCGCCGTCGCGCTCATCCACCGCTTCGAGAAATTCGTACCCATCAGAATAGATCTGCGCTGATGCTGGTGTTATTGCAGCGAGACCAAAGGCAGCGAAAACTGCAAGACCTTTGGCCAAACTCGCACTGTCAATCGCCAGACCACGCCTTAACTTGCGCAAAACAAGCCCCCTCACGCTTTGATCCTTTCGCATTTCCTGTCACACACCCAATATAGGGATCCGCAAGCGAACCATTCAGTTCACCTGTGCTTGCAGATCAGTTAGCAGAGCATGAACCATCCCGCCAAGCCTTCCCCGAAGCTGTCTTTTTCCGCCTTGGCCATCGCCGCGTCTCTCGTCCTAACGGCCTGTGGCGGCGCGCCAGTGGGCGAAGTAAAAAGCGAACCGCCTTTGGCTGGCGCTGATATAGGTGGCTCGTTCGAGCTTACCAACAGCACGGGCGAAACCGTGCGGTGGGAAGACTTCGATGGTAAGTACCGGATCGTCTATTTCGGCTTTGCCTATTGCCCCGACATCTGCCCCAACGACATGAGCCAGCTTACTCGCGGACTGAAAAAACTGGATGAGACCGCGCCTGAGAAGGTCGCCGAGATCCAAGCGATGTTCATCACCATCGATCCTGCTCGTGATACACCCAAAGTTGTGGGTGAGTTCACTAGCGCCTTTTCTGACAATTTGATGGGCCTGACGGGCACACCCGAACAGATCAAGGCGGCAGCGGACACCTTCCGCGTCTACTACGAACGCGGAGAGGATCTGGGCGAAGGTCATTACCTGATGAACCATTCGAACATCGTCTATCTGTTCGGACCATCGGGTGAGCCTCTGGCAACTTTGCCTACCGACCAAGGCCCAGACGCCGTGGCCGCCGAAATCGACAAATGGGTGAGTTGAGAGAGACCTTCTGGGAATTGCCGCTCGCAGAACTCTCGCGCGCGGAATGGGAGGCACTGTGCGACGGCTGCGGGCGATGCTGCCTGCACAAGATCTAAAACGCCGATACCGGCGAAATTTCCGACACCAATGTCGCGTGCAAACTGCTCGACACTGAAACCGCACGGTGCAGCGACTATCGCAATCGCAAGGCTTTTGTTCCCGATTGCTTGCGACTGACGCTGGCGATTGTCGAGGATGTCTCGTGGCTGCCTTCGACCTGCGCTTATCGCAGGCGCGCGGCGGGCAGGGCGCTGCCGAGCTGGCATTACCTTATCTCCGGTGATCGCGAAGCGGTAAAGCGCGCGGGCGTTTCGGTGGCTGGCCGCGTCATAAGTGAAACCCATGCCGGACCGCTGGAACATCACATTGTTGAGTGGCGCGCGCCGAAGGTCAATGCACTTGCCCACGAAGCAGGCGGGAGTAAACCAGAATGATCGACTGGCTCAATCGCGCGCAAGTAGATCCGGAGATCGAGCTATGCGGCGAGACTATTCCGATCGTTCTTCGTCGCAATGCTCGCGCCAAGCGCTTGACGCTGCGGCTGGCGCACGACGGCAATGCAGTGCAGATCACCCTGCCCGGATGGGCCAATGCCAATGAAGCGATCGCCTTCGCCCATGCGCGTGCTGATTGGCTCGCTTCTCAGCGCGAGCGAATCCCTCGCCGCGCGGCCCCTGCGCCGGGTGGAGAGGTGCTGTTTCGCGGACGCGCGCTCGCGCTGGTGTGGGACGAGAGCGCGCCGCGCCGCCCCAAGCTGGCTGACAGGACTCTAACTGTGGGCGGTCCTAAGGACGGCTTCGAAGCGCGAGTGCGACGCTGGCTTGAAGGCGAAGCGCTGGCACTGTTTCAGGACGATGCAAGCGACTACTACGCGGCCGCGCAGCTCGATCCGGTCCCGGTGGCACTGTCCCGCGCGCAAAAGCGCTGGGGCAGTTGCTCGGACGGCGGTCCGTCGGGAAGGGCCCGCATTCGGATCAACTGGCGCCTGGTACAGGCGCCGGACGCAATCCGCCGTTCGGTCGTCGCGCATGAGGTCGCCCATCTTGTTCATTTCGATCACAGCCCGGCATTTCACGCACTGCTTGGCGACATCTATGAAGGCGATATCAAGGTTGCCGATCACTGGCTGAAGCAAAACGGTCGCTCGCTTTATGCCAGCTTCGGCTGAGCCGTTGAGGGCTTCATGAATAACACGTAAAACTTCGTTAACCTTGCTTGGTTAAAAAGCGGTCATGATTAGACGGCTTGCCATCTTTGCAGCTGCCCTCAGCCTTGCCATTTCTGCACCACAAGCTGTGTGGGCGCAGGGCAATTGTCCCGATTGCGACCTGCCTCCAAGCTGCCGCGGCGACGGCAATCAAAAGGACAATTCCAACACAAGAACGCGCAATTGCCAACCAGTCGAAATCTCGATTGAGAGCGATATCGACTATGGACGATTGGTGTTACTCGGTCGTGGGGAGGGACAGGTACTTCTGGACCTCAACACCGGCGAGAAGCGTTTGATCGGCGATGTCGACGATCTTGGTGGCCTCGCGATCTCAGGGCGCGCGGTCATCACCGGCGCGCCATTCGAAGAAGTGCGGATCGACTTGCCCAGCGAAGTCGCGATGCGCGATCCAAGTGGCGGCGAAGCGACCATACGCGACTTCGTCACCAACCTGCCAGCCCTGACGCAGCTCGATATCGACGGGCGGCTCGAATTCCTGTTTTCCGGTACTCTGGTGATCGACGCGAATTCGAACGGAGCAGGCAAACTGCGTGGCCGCGTGCCGATCAGCGTCGAATATCCGTAAGCGTTCCGCGCACAGCCCGACGCAAGCAGGCTGGCATCCCGCGCCGGGAGCGCCTATGTTTGCTTACATGTCGATACTGGCGAATTCACGATTCAACCCGAAGCCGGGCATTCTCGATTTCTGGAACGAGTTCCGAAAGCCCAATCCCTATCGCTGGCCGATCCTCGCGGTGTCCATGGCACCGTTCGCGGTAATCTTCTGGTGGCTGTCGGGCGAGACAGTTTACAAGGCGCCGGAGCGACCCTCGGTCACCTACATCACGACGTACGATCCCAATCGCACCGATGAAGAGATCATCGCTACAAACGAGGCGAACCAGGAGGTCAAGGATCTGCGCGAGACGCGCGATGCGGAGCTCGCCGAGCGCAAGCGCGAGCTTTACAAGGCGTTGGGCGCAGCCGCCGGCATGGATGTCGACTCTATCGAAGCGCGCGCCGATGCCGAACGCGCAGCAGCCGAGGCCGCCGAACAGGCCCGCCGCGAGGAAATGTTCGGGCGCTCTTCCAGCAACCGGGCCGATGCCAGCGACGCCACAGACACCGCTGCCGCTCGCGAAGAAGGTGGCGCCCCATAAAACCGAGCGCGCCAGACGATCGCGCCTGGATGGCCGCGACGGCGCGGCTGGCCGCCCGCGCGCGCCCACTCTGCCGCCCGAATCCCGGTGTCGCAGCAATGCTTGTCAACGAAGGGCGCGTTCTGGCGCGCGGCTGGACACTGGCTGGCGGTCGCCCTCATGCCGAGGCTCAGGCGCTCGCGGGATTGGGCCCGGGTGGAGCTAATGGCGCAACGCTCTACGTTACGCTCGAACCATGCGCTCACCAGTCCGAGCGCGGCCCCGCTTGCGCCGATCTCGTAACCGAGGCGCGCCCCTCGCGAATGGTGATCGGCCAGCGCGACCCAGATCCACGTACGTCTGGCGAAGGCATCGCGCGACTGCGCCGGGCCGGGATCAGCACCGATGTGTTGGACGATGAGGCTTCGGCCGCGAGCCTCTCGGGATACCTTACCCGTCAGCGCGACAACCGCCCTTACGTAACGCTCAAACTCGCGATCTCGCTCGACGGCTGCATCGCGCTCGCCGATGGGACCAGTCAGTGGATCACCGCCGAAGCATCGCGTGCGCATGTCCATGCCCAGCGGGCGCAGAGCGACGCAATCCTTGTCGGCGGAGCCACGTGGCGCGCGGATCGTCCGCGCCTCGATGTGCGCCTGAACGGTCTTGAAGAGCGCAGCCCGCAACGCGTGTTGCTCACACGTGGGGTCAAGCCCGACGGCCTGATCGTCATCAACCGCCCTGACCAGATCGGCGAGCTCGAAGGCGCGTATTATCTCTACGTCGAGGGCGGCGGCGAGACTGCGGCAAGCTTCCTTAAGGAAGATCTCGTTGACGAACTGCATCTCTATCAGGCCCCGATCCTGATCGGAGATGGGTTGCACAGCCTCGGCTCGCTTGGCCTGACCGATCTCGAAAACGCGCATGGCCGCTGGCGGATGGTCGAACGCCGCCAGCTTGGCAGCGATGCTTTCACCGCCTATCAGCGCACCCGATAGGAGACCAGCGCATGTTCACCGGTATTGTCACCGCCATCGGCACGATCGCCAGCACTGAACAGCGGGGCGATTTGCGCGTCCGCATTAACGCACCGCTCGATCCCGCGACCATCGATATCGGCGCGTCGATCGCTTGTTCGGGCGTTTGCCTGACCGTGGTCGATCGCGGCGGCGAAGCTGGCAATGCATGGTTCGAAGTGGACGTGTCGGGCGAAAGCGTCTCGCGCACCGTCACCGGACTATGGGAACAGGGTCGCAAGCTGAACATCGAACCTTCCCTGCGGCTCGGCGACGAACTGGGCGGGCACATCGTCACCGGCCATGTCGATTCCATCGGCGAAGTGGTGATGGCGCGCGAAGAGGGCGATTCCTGGAAAATCGCTATCCGCGCGCGGGCCGAGATGTCACCGTTCATCGCCGAAAAGGGATCGATCACGGTCGACGGTGTCTCATTGACCGTCAATGACGTGCGCGACCGGCCAGACGGCATGTGCGACTTCGCGCTCAATATCATCCCGCACACGGGCAACGTGACGACGTTGGGAGGCCTGGCCGTAGGCGACCAGGTCAATCTCGAGATCGATGTTCTAGCGCGGTATCTGAAGCGGATGCAGGGGCTGGCAGCGCCTACAACACAGATTGGCGGTTGAGATTTAGGAGTGTTTTGGTTCTCATCGTAGCGATGATGACAGTATCGCCGAGCTGTGTCGATGTGAGGGGATCGTGAAAGATCATAGCGTGCTGGCTGGGCAACCGCACCGTGACGCCCTGCTGAAGCGCCGAACAGCCCGCTATCCCGAGGCAAGCCTAATTCCTCTATAAAAAATGGTGAGCCCTGCAGGGGTCGAACCTGCGACCTACTGATTAAAAGTCAGTTGCTCTACCGACTGAGCTAAGGGCCCCCATTGGGTGGTCGGTGCGCTGTACGCCGCCGATCGGAGCGCTCACCTAGGCAGGGCGTGCGGGCGGGTCAAGCGTGCATTGAGCTGCGACAGCGAAAGCGCTGTTTTCGGGTCGCGCCAATCGGGCGCGATTGCACATGCCGGGCCGAGCACGAAGTCGCGCTCGCGAAAGGCAGGGTGCGGCACTTGCAGGTCTGATGAGACCCAGCTTCCCTCGCTCCAAAGGATGACATCCAGATCGAGAACCCGATCGCCCCAGCGCTGGCCAGCACGGCGGCTGAACTCGCGCTCCATGCGCTTAAGGGCTGAGAGCAAGCTTGGGGGATCATATTCGCTCTCCAGAAGCAGAGCGGCGTTGGCAAAGCGACGCTGAGCCGCTCCCATTGGTAGAGTGGAGACAATGGGCGAACGCCGCGTCACCGTACCTAGCACTGCCAGCTTTTCCATTGCGGCGCGTACCACCTGCGATGGACGACCATAAAGATGGTGGCGCCGGTTCGATCCGAGCGCAATCAGGAAAGCGCTGCTCACGTCTTCGGGCGCTCAGATATCTTCGGCGATCCGACCGTAGAGCTGGGGACGGCGGTCGCGGAAAAAGCCCATTCCGGCGCGATGCTTGGCCGCGCGGGCAAGGTCGATAGTTGCGATCAGATAGCCCGCCTCATCCGCACCAAAGCTGTCGACCATATCGCCCCATTCATCGGCGATGAACGAGTGTCCGTAAAAGCTCTGCTCGCCTTGAGGACCTTCGGCGCCGATACGATTGCTGGCCACCACGGGCATGCAGTTCGATACCGCATGGCCGATCATCGCCCGCCGCCACATGCGGCTGGTATCGAGATCCGCATCATAGGGCTCGGAGCCGATAGCCGTGGGGTAGAACAGCATTTCCGCACCCTTGAGGGCCATGACCCGCGCACATTCGGGATACCATTGATCCCAACAAATGCCGACGCCGATGCGGACTGGGGCGCCGTAGTCGCGCGGTACATCCCACACTTTGAAGCCATCATTGCCGGGGCGGAAATAGAACTTTTCCTCATAACCCGGGCCATCGGGTATGTGGGACTTGCGATAGGTGCCCATGATCTTGCCATCAGGGCCGATCATGGCAAGCGTGTTGTAATAATGGTGCCCGTCACGCTCAAAGAAGCTGGTCGGGATCGTGACATTCAGCCGCGCCGCGAGATCCTGCATGGCTGTAACGCTGGGATGCTCGGCCGTCGGGCGTGCCAGCGCGAACAGTGCTTCATCCTCTTCGCGGCAGAAATAGGGGCCGGAAAACAGCTCGGGCGGCAGGATCAGCTGCGCGCCCTTCGCTGCCGCTTGCTCAACCAAAGCGGAAACGGCAGCGATGTTGTCAGTGTCGTTTTCCCGGCCCAGCGCAAGCTGAAGGGCGGCGACGGTAATCTTCGACATGCGTTACGCTTTCAGTGCAAACGGATTGTGGTCCTCAATCACGCGGCCAGCGAAATGCCATAACCGGAGGTCAATGACCAGACGCCCGCAGGCTGTATCGCGGGGTAGATCCATTGCGCCAGTCCTGATGGCAGGATGGCGGCAGGCTAGGCCCACCGAATTCCGCAACTATGATATCAGTGTGAGGAAACCGCCCAGAAATAGAAACACCGAGCCGATCTTCTCGAAACGCTGACCTCTCGAAAATGCCACCGCAAGAGCAAGATTGCCCACAAAAAAACCGATGATCAGCAGAACATAGGCCGCTCCCACAGCCCATCCTAAACCGCCTTACGCATTTTCATCGTCGCGCGGATGGCTTCATCACCCGCGAACCACGCAATTCGCCAGCCCGTCCACTAGACGATAGAAACGAGGCGTGAAGATCAGGGTGAGCCAAAGCCGCGAATCTCAGCCACACCCATTCGATTGATCATCCTGGCTTACGGAACAACAAGGTCATGCGATCGCTTTCGCCGATCGCGGCGTAGGTCTCGCGGTCCTCGTCACCCTTGGCGAAGCTCGGGGGGAGCGTCCAAACGCCGTTCTCGTAGTCGGCGGTGTCGTTCGGGTTGGCGTTGATCTCGGACGTGTCGACCAGTTCGAAACCCTTGCCTTCGAAGAACGCGACCAACTCTTCCTGCTTCAGATAACCCTTGTTCCCGTCAACATAGTCTTCTGGCGCGTCGGCCTTTGCACGGTGCTGTACGACACCGAGCAGACCGCCCGGCCTGAGCGCGGCAAACAGAGCTTCGGTCTCGCCATCAGCGATGTCCCAGCGGATGAGGTTGTGCATCATCCGGAAGATCAGCACGCGATCGACTGTGCCGTTCAGCTCTTCAGGAATCGCATTTCCGAAATGGAACGGCAGCTTCTCCGCGGGGATACCGAGGCTTTCGGACTGGCGTTCGGAGAAGGTCTCTCCGCCTTCGCGAACCCGCGCCACGAAATCCTCGCCAAGCGCTGCCCCTGCCTCAGGGGCGAAACCGACCCCGACATAGGCTCCGTCTTCCTGCACGTAGGGAGCGAGCACCCGCGTGTACCATCCGCCACCCGGTGCATATTCGATCACCGTGTGGTCAGGTTCGATCTGGAAGAAAGCGAGCGTTTCAGCAGGGTTGCGATATTCATCGCGTACCCGGTCTTCGGCTCGTATATCGGCCGCAAGCACTTCGTCGAACGCGCTGCTCTCCGTCGCAACCTCGGTATCGTCCTCACCGCTGTCGGCGGCGGGTGAGCAGGCGGCGAGTACAGCAATACTCGCCAGCGTAATGAATGTCCGTTTGATCATAGCTCAATCCGCTTTCTTGAACAGCAGTGTCATGCGATCACTCTCACCGATGGCAAGATATTCGCTGCGACGTGGATCATCCTCGCCGGTCCCGAGCACGGGCGGCAGCGTCCAGACGCCGCGTTCCCAATCGGCCGGATCGTTCGGATTGGCGTTGATCTCGCTTTCAGCGGCCAGTTCGAAACCGTTGGCCTCGAAGATGGCAACCACGTCCTGCTTGCGCATATATCCGCGCTGGCGAGCACCATAATCGTCATAGCTGGCGGCATCAGGGGCGCGGTGCTGAACTACGCCCACCATGCCATCATCCTTCAGCATCGTACGCGCGGCCTTGAGCACAGAATCGGCAGTGTTGCCGATATTGAGGCCGTGCATCGAGCGGAAGATCACCACGCGATCAACCGTTCCGGCAACGTCCTCAGGCATCTCGTCGGTTTCAAATGCCGAGACTGCATCGGCTTCGACGCCCATTCCTTCGGCGAGGCTCGAACTAAATCGCTCGGTCCAACCTTTCGAGAATGCTTCGCGCGCACGGCTGCTGTACTCGCGTCCATCGCTATCCTGATTGAAAGCTATGTAGCCGCCTGCAGGCATCAGGTAAGGTGCCAGCACACGCGTGTACCATCCGCCGCCCGGGCCGTATTCCGCAACTGTCATCGTAGGTTCAATCTGAAAGAACGCCAGTGTCTCGGCCGGATTGCGGTATTGATCGCGAGCACGGTCTTCATCGCGACGCTCATGCGCGAGCACTTCTTCGAGCGTCGGCGCTGAGGCGCTATGATCATCTGCAACGACCGGACCCGCCAGAGTCAGTATGGCCGCACCGGCAACCGCAATCGGGGCAATAAGAGCAAGTTTCATATGAGGGTCCTCTCTTAAAACATCCTGCAACCCCTTTCCTTACGCAGTGACGCCATGAAGACAAGGCTTGGAGCGGGCCTGCAGGGCGGGTCTGGCAATACTTGTCGGCGTCCCTATGTCGTTCGTCGAAACCTCGTTCGTCGAAAATGGAGATCACGATCATGGAACAGGCAATTGTAGCTGGCGGATGCTTCTGGTGCACCGAGGCGGTGTTCCGCGATGTTATCGGCGTCACCGAGGTCGAAAGCGGCTATATCGGCGGGAGCAAGCCCGATCCGACCTATAAA
Organism: Pseudomonadota bacterium; assembly: GCA_039195235.1. Lineage (GTDB taxonomy): Bacteria > Pseudomonadota > Alphaproteobacteria > Sphingomonadales > Sphingomonadaceae > Erythrobacter. The sequence continues at coordinate 26,192 of JBCCVO010000018.1, read as the reverse complement.
GAGGTATGCACCGGCACGACTGGCCATGCCGAAGGCGTCCGCGTGACCTATGATCCCAACATTATCAGTCTGCCAGAGATCTATGACGTGTTTCTCGGTACGCATGATCCGACGCAGCTTAATCGCCAGGGCGGCGATGTCGGCACGCAGTACCGCTCCGCCATCTTCCCACTCTCGGCCGGGCAAGGTTCGGAGGCTGAAGCGGCAATCGCGCGTTGGAATGCTGGCAATAGTGGCACGGCGGTAACCACGATCGAAGGCCTCGAAGGCGGTGAGCAAGTCAAGCCGTGGTACCCAGCAGAGGGCTATCACCAGGAGTATTGGGAAGGCGAAGGCCAGCGAAACCCCTATTGCCTCGCGGTGATACCGCCGAAAATCATGAAGCTGCGCAAGAGCTTTGCAAACAAGGTGAAGGCAGAAGCCTAAGACTTCGTCCAACGCGCAACGAAAAATCCGTCAAGGCCGCCTTCGTTTGCCAACAGACCTGGGTTGGTGCGGAGCCAGCCTTCGGCTGTCGGCTCGATTCCGGCGGGCAACTCCTCGACGTTGATCGTCGCGAGCTCTATTTCAAACTGCTCGTCAACCCACTTGGCCTGTTCCTCGCCTTCTTCGCGTTCCAGCGAGCACACAGCATAGACGAATACGCCGCCCGGCTTCAGCCACTCGACTGCGCGCGCGATCAGGGTTCGCTGGATCTCAACCATCTCGGCGATCTGGCGTGGGCCGATCCGATGTAGGACATCGGGATGGCGCCGACAGGTGCCGGTCGCGGTGCAAGGTGCGTCGAGCAGGATCGCCTCGAACTGATGCTTCGGTTTCCATGTAAGCGCGTCGGCGCGGACGGGTGAGGCCTTCAATCCGGTTCGCTTGAGATTTTCCTTGAGTGTTTCGAGCCGCCGCTTGCTGATATCGAGCGCGGTGACTTTCCAGCCATTGGCCGCGAGCGCCAAGGTCTTTCCACCCGGTGCGGCGCACAGATCGAGCGCATGTTGTCCATCGCCTGCGCCGAGCAGACGCGACGGCAACTGCGCGGCTAAATCCTGCACCCACCATGCACCGTCTTTGTAATCGGGCAGCTGCCCAATCGGTGTCCCGCGTGGCAGACGGACATGTCCTGGCATCAGGCTGACCCCACCCATCGCGGTAGCGCGGGCGGCAGTCTCATCGACATCCTTGATCGCCAGATCGACTTCGGGCGGAAAGGCTAACCCCTGCGCGACTGCGGCCGCGAGATCACCCCAGCGCTCCACAACCCGATCGGGCAGTGTCGGAACTTCCGGCAGCGCAAGTTCGCGCTTCATCAGCGACGAGAAAACGCCATGCGCCAAGCGGCGAGGACCTCCCGAAAGCAAGGGCAGACAAGTCGCGATCACGGCGTGCGGTGGCGTTTCCAGCCTCAAAGCCTGTGCCAGCATCAGTCGCAGCACGCTGCGCGACTTCGCATCGTCTGGAAGACGTTTCTTTGTCGCACTGTCGATCAGCGCATCGAGATCAGTCAACCAGCGCAACGCCTCGCCAACAATCGCACGCGCAAGTGCCTGATCAGCGGAGGCTCGCACATCGCGCAGCGCGCCGGGTGCGGCCTGTTCGAGCGTCTCGCCCCGGTGCAGCACGGCATCAATCATTGTAAGCGCGGCGCGGCGCGCGTGAAGTCCGGGGGTCTTGGGCATAGCCTGCGGCCCTAGCTCCCATTGAAACCAAGCGCCAGCACGTGCGTTGGTGTTGCACAATGACAAAGAAAAAGAGCCAAGCCGCAAAGGACTTTCAAAAGCCCGCGCACTGGACAAACGATCCGCCTCCAAAGCCAAAGGCGGTCGATCCGCTCAAGGATGAACCGGGCGAGGTCTCGCCCACCCGCTATGGCGACTGGGAAAAGAACGGCATCGCCTGGGATTTTTGAGCGCGTGCCTGTTTCCGTACGCCATCCGGCGTGCGATCTCCTCGCTCAAACGACCTAAAGGTCGCATAGCTGCGGTCGGCCAGTCGGCCTTGTGAGCTGCATTCTCTTGGGCTGCAATACAGCCCGTTTGGTGCAAGTCACAACTTGAGGAAGGCGACTTTCAACCCGTCCTTCGGCTGCGGGATTGGCCAGGCTTGCCAGTCTGGCGAATATCCCTTGGCGACCTCGATCCGGTATTGCTGCAGCAACTGCGCCAGTAAGACCTTCACCTGCATGTAGGCAAAGTGCAGACCCAAACACATATGCGCGCCGCCGCCGAATGGAACCCACGCATATTTGTGCCGCGCCTTAACCTTGTCGGGCGTGAAGCGCATCGGATCAAAGGTGAAGGGATCGTCCCAATACTCTTCGGAATGGTGGGTCCAGTAGATATTGATCCCGACCAACTGCCCGGCCGGAATACGATATCCGCCATATTCGAACTCTTTGAGCGCGCGGCGCGGCATAGAGGGCACTGGCGGGATCATCCGCAACGCTTCCTTGAACGCCATTTCGGTAAGTTCAAGCTTGCCGAGATCGTCATAGTCGAGCGCGCGTGGGTTCCCGTGACCATCGGGGCCACCTGTCACCGCCACGATCTCCTCCCGCAGCTTTTGCTGCCATTCGGGGTTCTTGGCGAGGTAGTAGATCAGCGATGTCGCGGATGACGTGATCGTGTCGTGCGCCGCCATCATCAGGAAGTTCATGTGATCGACCACTTGATCGACCGGCAGCAGCGAACCGTCTTCGCGCGTTGCCGTCGCAAACTGACTGAACATATCCTGCCCACCGCCTTCGGTACGGCGCCTATGGGTTTCGGCGGTGAAGTAATCGACCAGGAACTTCCGTCCATCCACCCCGCGTTTCATCTTCGTGAAGGGCAGCGGCTTGCGAACCGGCGCGACAGAGGCCTGAACCATATCGACGAAAGCCACGTTGATCTTGTCGGCTTCCGGGCCCCATGGAATGCCGATGAAGCTGTCGGCTGCGAGATCAAGCGTCAGTTTCTTGATCGCCGGGTAGAACTCCATCGGACCTTCCCATGTCGCTACATCTTTTGCGATGCCGCGATTGAGTGCGCTGGCATAATGACGCATCGGTTCAGGCTTGAACGCAATCGAGAGCGCGCGCCGATCGATCCGGTGGTGGTCGAAATCCATCAGCATGAGGCCGCGAGGAAACAGCTGATCGAGCACTGGCCCCCAACCTTGCTCGCTGGAGAAGATCTTTTCCCTGTTGAACAGGACCATCTCGTTGGCCTCGGCCCCGATCAGCGCAACGTTCCAGCCACCGAAGGCATGGGTCTTGTAGACCTTGCCATAGGTCTCGACCATGCGCTTGGTGAAAGCGTGCGGATCCGCCAGCTGCTTGAAGGTGTTGCCGATGATCGGCGGTCCCTTTTCGCCGGGAATATGCGCGAGATCGGCATCGCTCGGATTGCCCTCGCTCCAATGCGAGAGAACGGGTAACGCGGTAGTAGGTTCAGCAAGAGTGGCCATAGGCTCGCTTTCCGTGCGCGGAGTTTAAGAGTCGTTACTTACCCAAGTGTAAGTAAGCGCGCCGCTTAAATCCAGCCAGAAAGCTCGCGACGAATTAGCGTATCGAGCATTTGAATGCCGCCGCGGCTGACATTGAGGCAGTCGAGCACTGCATATTGCTCACCACCAGCTTCAACAAACTCATCACGCCCTTCCAGCGCCAGCTCCTCCAGCGTCTCGACACAATCGGCTGCGAAACCGGGCGCCGCGACCACTAACCGTTTGGTGCCCTTCGCGCCCTCGGCGACAAGCGTATCATCGGTTGCCGGTTCGAGCCATTGCGCCGGTCCGAAGCGTGATTGGAACGTCGTTTCAAACCGCACGCCCTCAAACTCAGGTCTTCCAGTGAGCCGTTCGCGAAGCAGACGTGCGGTCTTATGGCAATGACAATGATACGGATCGCCACGCTCCAGCGTGCGCTGAGGCATGCCATGAAAGCTAAGCAGCATGACCTCGGGCTGAAAATCGAGCGCGCTGATCTGTTTTGAAAGATTAGTCGCCAGAGCGTCGAGATACGCGTCGTTATCATGATACGGCGGGAGGAAACGCAAGGCGGGTTGCCAACGCATCTCGCCCAAAACCCGGGCGACCTCGTCAAACACGGTCGCAGTCGTGGCAGCGCAATACTGCGGGTAGAGCGGCGCAATGAGGATGCGGTCGCAGCCTTTTTCGGTCAGCTCGGTCAGCCGCTGCTCGATTGACGGCTTGCCATAGCGCATGGCGTAATCGACCACTACGTGCTGATCCATCTCAGCACCGATCGCCTCAGCCTGAGACGCTGTGATATCGGCCAGCGGAGAACCGCGATCCGTCCAGATTTTTGAATAGGCTATCGCACTTTTCTGGGGTCGTGTGTTCAGGATGATCCCGCGCAGGATCGGCTGCCAAGCAATCGCCGGGATCTCGATCACACGAGGATCGGATAGAAACTGCTTGAGATACCGCTTTACCGAGCCCGGATCGGGTGCATCAGGCGTGCCGAGATTGACCAGCAAAACGCCGATTGAGCCGCTGGATACGGGCGGGTGGTCATTGGGGAGCCGTTGCGGTTGCCAGGTCATGGGATGTCTAACGCGCATCGACCAAACTGTATCCGGCCATGCTTTATTCGAAGCGCCTTCAAAGCTCGAACCGGGAATAAGTCGATTACACGTTTCATATACCGCCTGAAAGTAGGGGCAGACGCCGCAGTCTCAACCCTGTCGCCGAAAACAGCGCGTTCGCGATCGCTGGCGGAGCGACAACCGTGCCGAGCTCACCTGGATCGGCGGGCGGCGCGGCAACGCTGGGCAGGAATTCGATATCGATGTCGGGGCAGTCGGCAAGGCCCGGCAGGCCTAGCGAGGCATATTCGAAGCTGGACGGCAGGCCCGCGCGATATCGTACCGCATTCCCGAGCGCGATGCCGATACCGAACACCAACCCGCCTTCGATCTGCTGTCGGGCGATATCTTCGTTTACAATCCGCCCGATATCGACAGCGACGCTTAGCCTCGTCACTCGCACCCCGCCTTCGCCCTGTCGTGCGGTTGCTACACAGGCGATCCTACCGCCGCTGGCTGCATTGCCGATCCGGTGGCAGGCGATGCCCTGCCCGCTTTGGTCAAGGCCGCCATCCCATTCAGCTATCTGTGCCGCGCGCTGGAGGCAGGCAGCGAGGCGAACGTCTTCGCCGAGCATGGAGAGGCGATAGGATAACGGCTCGCGCGAGTTCTCATGCGCAATCTCATCGATAAAGCTCTCGATCGCAAAGGCGGTGTAGCCGTTGGCATTTCCGCGAACTCGACCGACCGGCAGGCCGATTTCCACCGGCACATGCTCGACCACAACGCTTGGCAACGTGTAAGGTGGAACGGCACCTTCACAGGCGAGGGCATCCTTCTGATCGACGCTCTCGCGCAGAGCAGCCGAACTAGTGAGGTTGCCGAACAGGCGCTTACCGAACTCCAAAGTGCTAGCCGGGCACGCGATCCGTAAGTGCATGGCGTCGACCTGTCCCTGCCCGCCCTGCGCCAATTGCGCACCGAGCATAAGGTGGGCGGGGCTACGCGGGCGACTACGAATCAGTTCATCGCGGCGTGGCAAGCTCAACTGCACAGGCCGTTCGAGCTCGCGTGCGATCAAAGCAATCTCGATCGCATGATCATGCTCAAGCCGCGCATCGAAACTGCCGCCTGCAGGCATCGGATACAGCGCAACGTTTTCGGGGCGGAGGCCAATCGCCTTGGCCGCCGCGCTGCGTGCCTGCTCGGGCGCCTGTGTTGCCATCCACAGTTCAAGCCGACCACCGCTGAGCCGCGCGGTCGCGGTCGCCGTTTCGAGCGGGGCCGCAAGCACGGGTTCGATTTCATATCGGCGCGCCAGGTCCACTCGGGTCATGCCTTCCGCTCCGAATCCGGTCTCGGCGATACGAAAGGACCGTCCACCAGTGACCACCGTATCGAGCCGCCCGGCGATATCGTCGCTGTTGACCGGAAAACGAGTTTTGAATTGCGGTCTCATCGCATCGAGCGCACGCGCCGCGCTCCACCAGGTATTCGCGGCGACCGCCAGCCAGCGCCTGCCTTTGACCGCACCGACTACGCCTGCAACGCGTGCGCCGGCGGCGGCATCGAAGCCGGTCAGTTCCGAACTGTCAGAGGGACCGTGACGGATCGCTGCATAGACCATGCCCGGCAATCGTACATCGCCCGCGAACTGAAATGTGCCATCGACTTTGGACGGCAGATCTATGCGCGGAAACGCGATTGAGACTTCGGCGTCTGTTGTGACCGGCTCTTCAACCAACGATTCTGGCCGCAATGGTGGTGGGTCAGGCGGCGGCCGTTCAGCCGCTCCGGCCGCAAGTTCACCAAAAGTTGCGCTGTTCTCGCCTTGTGTTACGATCCCACCCGTGACCTCACATTCCTCCCAGGTCACGCCCCACAGCTCCGCCGCTTCTTGCGCAAGCATCGCTCGCGCTGCAGCAGCGGCGGCTCGGCACGGCCTTTCGTAAGCCGCCAGCGCAGTGCCGTCCGCTGTCGCCGTGAAGCGCTGGCTGCGAGCAAAGCGGTACGCGAACCAATCGTCAGTGGTTTCTGACAGTCCGGTGCCAAGCGGATCCCACAAATGCGACCAGCGTTCTGCCAGCGGGATATTCGGATACGCACCGGAGATCGCCGCGGGTTCGACCGCGACTTGCCGCCAGTCCGCTCCCATCTCCTGAGCAACAATCTGCGGTAGTAGCGTGGTGATCCCTTGCCCCATCTCAAGCTGCGGGACGGCCACGGTGACGACGCCATCTTCGCCTACCTTCAGCCATGCGTCGAAAACATGCTCCCCCTCGGCAGGCAGTAGCGGATTGGGAAAGGTGCGTGGCATCGCCCACCAGGCGACCAGCAGCCCACCTCCCAGGGCAGCCCCCGTCGCCAATCCACGCCTGGAAACCTGCATCGCGTCAGGTCGCTTTCTGGTCAAGCCAATCGGCCAATTGCCGGGCGATCGCCTTGAATGCGGCGGAATCAGTACCATCGTCCAAGGTCGGGGGTGTTCCCGCATCGCTCTTCACGCGAATATCGAGGCTTAGCGGGATGCGGCCCATGAACGGAATTTCGAGTGCCTTGGCGAATTTCTCCACCCCGCCTTGACCGAACGGATCGCTGACCTCGCCGCAATGCGGGCAGGCATAACCCGCCATATTCTCAACAAGTCCGATGATCGGAATATTGCCCTGCTCGAACAATTGCCCGGCGCGGGCAGCATCGAGCAAGGCTATATCCTGCGGCGTAGAGACCAGCACCGCTCCATCAGGCTTATGCTTTTGCATCAGCGACAACTGCACATCGCCTGTGCCGGGCGGCAAATCGATCAGCATCAAGTCGGTGTCACCCCAGCGCGCCTCGACCAGTTGCCCGAGCGCGCTGCCCGCCATCGGCCCGCGCCATGCGAGTGCCTTACCCGGATTGACAAGACTGCCCATCGATAGAAGCTTGATGCCATGCGGCGTATCGATAGGAATAAGCTGCTCGTCTTCCGCAACTGGGCGATCATCTTCATTGCCAAGCAAACGCGGTTGTGACGGACCATATATGTCGGCATCGATGACCCCGACCTTGTGACCCAACTGCGACATGGCGATCGCGAGATTGGTGGTCAGCGTCGATTTACCGACACCGCCCTTGCCCGATCCGATGGCAATTATGTGGCGCTTTACGCGCTGCGCCATCAGCGCCACGCGCACCTCGTCCACACCGTCCAACTGACCCAGCGCCTCGGTTATCGCGGCCTCAACTCTTTCGCGACCTTTCGCCGAAGTTTCGCCGGTCTCAAGTACGACACCCGCACGCCCGGCAACCATCTTGGCCGATTTCACCCGTTGCTCAATTTCCTCAGGCAGAGCAGCGCGCAATTGCGCTTCATCGACTGCCGGTTTGTTCGCATCTCTCATAATGCAGCGCCTCTAACACCAAAATCAATGGCTCAACCCCTGTTTTTCGCAGACGGCATACCTATAAGGGATGATATGCAGATTTTTGACGGTTTGAGAGAGCGCTTTGGCCTGGGTGCAAAAGGCCTGGCCATGGCAGGTAGGAAAAACCCCTGGGGCAGCGCAGGCAAAGGCTCGGGTGATACCGGGAGTGGCGACGCTCCGACCGGTGACAAAGCTGGCGGCGATGGACCGCGCAATCCCTGGTTGCCTGGTGGCGGGACGGATGATGGCAAGCGCCGCTCGGCCAGCATTGAGGACATCTTCAAGAATCGCGGACCCGAAGGGCCTCGGCGCGGTGGCGGAGGTGGCCCGACCCTGAGGTTGCCAGAAAGACCCGGAGGCAAAAGCTGGCTACCGATCATTGTCGTAGCGGTCCTCGGTATATGGATACTGGCGAGCAGTGTTCACTTCGTCCAACCCCGCGAACAAGGCGTTGTGACATGGTTCGGCGCGAAATTCTCCGACACACTTAACCCAGGTACCAACTGGACCCTGCCTTGGCCGATCCAGCAGGTCGATGTTGAAAATGTCAGCCAAATCCGTTCTGAGACCGTGCCCGATGGCAACAGCGAGAAATTGATCCTGACGGGCGATCAAAACCTGGTCGATTTGTCCTATCTCGTCCGTTGGAATATTTCCAATCTGGCGCTGTACAAGTATCAACTCGAAGATCCTCGCGATACCCTGCTCGAAGTTGGCGAATCTGCCATGCGCGCCGCGGTCGCCAAGCAGGAGCTCGACACGGTCCTTACAGGTGCAGGCCGGGCCGAGATCGAACAGGATGTGCGCGAACGGATGCAGGCGCGGCTTGATGCCTATAAATCCGGAATTGCGGTCCAAGGTATCGAGATCAACAAGACGGACCCTCCCAGCCGCGTCGAAGAAGCGTTCAAGGACGTTTCTTCAGCCCAGCAGGATGCCGATGCCGCCATGAACCGCGCTCGTGCGGTCGCGCAGCAATTGCTTGCACGCGCACAGGGTGATGCAAGCGAGTTCAACAACATTTACGAACAGTACCGTTTGGCACCAGAAGTGACCCGTCGTCGACTGTATTATGAGACCATGGAAAGCGTCCTTTCGAAAACCGACAAGACGATTATCGAAGCCGATGGGGTAACGCCATATCTGCCACTCGACCAGTTGCAGCGTAGGCGCGGCAATTCATCGAACAGCACAACGGCCGCGCCAGCGCAGGAAGGGCAATAAGCCATGGATACTATTTGGCAGAACTATCGCCTTGCGATCATCGCTATCGCCTTGGCTGCCGTTGCGGCGATGAGCAGCATTATCATCGTGCCCGAAACGCATCAGGCGGTGGTGATCCGCACGGGCGAACCTGTGCGAACGATCAACAGATTCGCTCCTGATGTACCCTATGGTGCGACGGGGGCTGGGCTGGCACCGCGCATCCCGTTCATTGAACAAGTGCAAATGGTCGATCGCCGGGTGCTCGATCTAGACATGCTTCGCACGCAGGTTCTTTCGAACGACCAACAGCGCCTGCAAGTCGATGCCTATGCGCGTTACCGCGTCATCGACCCGGTGCGGATGGTTGAAAGTGCCGGTACCGAAGAGCAATTGCAATCGCAGCTGCTTCCGATCCTAACGTCGGTTTTGCGACAAGAATTGGGCCGCCGTCCCTTCGCCTCGCTGATCAGTGCCGAGCGCGGCACAGCGATGACCAATATCACCAACGCGCTTGATACTCAGGCTCGCCAATACGGTGTGCAGGTACTCGATGTCCGGATCAAAGCGGCTGACCTGCCAGAAGGCCGGCCGCTTGATGCAGCTTTTACCCGGATGGAAACCGACCGTCAGGAAGAGGCGGCAACCATCCGTGCAGCCGGTCAACGTGATGCGCAGATCATCCGAGCCGAGGCACGCGCCGAAGCCGCTCAGATTTATGCTGAGGCATATGGCAAGGACCCGGAATTCTATGACTTCTATCGAGCTATGGAGAGTTATCGTCAGACCTTCCTGCAAGGCGAAGGTGAGAGCTCCATGGTCCTGTCGGAAGACAACGAGTATTTCCGGCAGTTTCGCGGGCAGTGATAAGCGGTGAGGTTTGAGCGTCACTGCATCCCATGGACATAAGACGCTCACGCTCGAACGACGAACCGCTTACATCGTCCGGCCAAGGGCGATGACGTTCAATTACCGTTCAGTGCGTCTCGGCGCATTGTGGCGGCGTAACTAACGTAACGGTTGGGCCGAGCGTATTCGGCCTGCGCAAGGAATAAGGAACGAGAGGACGTGAACAACGTGCGGTATGTTTATGGACTGACGAGCGCCCTTTTGGTTGGGGGCGCGGCGATCTCGCTGATCTCCGGCCAGCCGGTCGGCGCCCAGGTCGCGCAAAACGACGAGTCGGTCATGAGCCGGGTGGTTCCGCGCTCCGGTGCACCGGAAAGCTTCGCCGATTTGACGGCTCAGCTTCAGCCTGCAGTGGTGAATATTGCCACCCGCCAGCGGGTCGAAGTGAATCGCAATCCATTTGCCGGAACGCCCTTTGCCGAGCTGTTCAACCGCCGCCGCGGTGGCGGCCAGCAGCCCCAGACGCGCGAGGCGCAATCGCTGGGTTCTGGCTTCATCATTTCCGCCAACGGTTTCGTGGTGACCAATAACCACGTCGTCGCGCCCAACAACCGTGCTACCCTCGAAGAGATCACCGTCACAATGCCCGATGGGCGTGAGTACGAGGCCGAGCTTATCGGTGCCGATCCGGAATCAGATCTCGCGGTGCTCAAGATCCTCTCCGAGGACACCTTCCCGTTTGTGACTTTTGGCAACTCGGCTGAGGCACGTGTAGGCGAATGGGTGGTCGCAATTGGCAATCCGTTCGGCCTTGGCGGGACGGTGACAAGCGGCATCATCTCGGCTGTGTATCGTAACACCGGTCAGGGCGGTGCATATGATCGCTATATCCAGACTGATGCCAGCATCAACCGCGGCAATTCTGGCGGTCCGCTGTTCGATATGCAGGGCAACGTAATCGGTATCAACAACGCGATCTTCTCGCCGTCCGGCGGAAGCGTTGGGATCGGCTTTGCTATCCCCGCAGAAATCGCAGCCCCGATCGTCGACCAGCTTAAAGATGGCCAGGAGATCGAGCGCGGCTTCCTGGGCGTCGGGCTCGAGCCAGTGGCTGATGATATCGCGGATTCGCTCGGACTCGAGCGCAATCGCGGCGAGCTCATCCAGAACGTTCAGGATGACAGTGCGGCGGATAGGGCTGGCCTGCTTCCAGGCGACATCGTGACGATGGTCAATGGACAGGAAGTCACCTCGGAACAGACTGTGTCGTTCCTCGTCGCCAATCTTGAGCCTGGCGCGAGCGTGCCGATCGAGGTGCTGCGCGAAGGTCGCAGCGTTTCGCTCACCGCGACACTGGGCAAACGCCCAAGCCTTGAGGAAATGCGAGCGCAGACACAGACCTTCGATCCGGACTCCGATGAACCGATGAACCCGGACGAGATGGACGATATGATCGCCGACAAGCTCGGGCTTCAGGTGCTTGCGATCAACCCGCAGATCGCCCGTAGCTTGCGTGTCGATGAAGAGACGACCGGCGTTGTCATCGGCGCGGTCGATCCGAACTCCGACGCTGCGCGCAAGGGCCTTCGGCGCGGCACCATCATCTCGTCGGCCAACTACGTCGATGTGAGCACGATCGAGGAATTGCGCGAGCAGATCATCGCTGCCGAGGCGGACAATCGCGAAGCCCTGCTGCTGCGTGTCCAGCTGCCAGGCCAGCCGCCTCGTTTCGTGCCGGTGCGCCTCCGCTAAGTCGCCTATCCGCCAAAGAAGAAAGGGCGTCGCGGTCTTTCCGCTGACGCCCTTTTCTTATGCTTTGGCTCGCCGTTCAGTTGCTCTGAAGGCCGTTCGCACCATTCTGGTTGTCAGGTCGCGGTGGCGGCGGTGCCACTTGCGGGACTGGTTGTTGCGCTGGCGGCTCGGGAGGGACACGCTGCGCTGGCAATTCCTGACCGGTTGCGCGTTCGAGGAAATCCTCGCTCGCCGCCGGAGGAGCCGCATCCGGATCAGTCGTGTCCTCGCCGTTGCCTGGCCGTTCACCCTCGATATCGAAAGGCAAATCCGCGTCCGGATCCCCGCGTCCGGGCTCGATCAGATTGCCCTGTTCATCGATGAAGTAATAATCATCTGGATCGCCAAACAGGTATTCCTCGTCCGGTTCGAGCCGCCATTCAGGCAAGTTCAATTCGGTATCGAACTTTTCGACCGGACGATCCTTTACAGCATAGCGCATGTAAGCGGCAAAGGCCTGCGCGGGCGCACGGCCACCTTGAAGTCCGCGAACCGCCTTCGCATCGTCGCGCCCCATCCATACACCAGTGGTGATGCCGGACGAGAAACCGACGAACCAGCCATCCTTGTTCGAACTCGTAGTGCCGGTTTTACCCGCCACTGGCCGCCCGATCTGCGCCGCGCGACCCGTACCGGTCTGCACCGCGCTTTGCAGCAGATCGGTGATCCCGGCTGCGACGTAGTCGGGCACCAGAGCGGTCTCGCGCTCCTTTCTATGTTCATAGAGCAACTCACCACTAGCCGTCGTCACACGGGTGATACCATAAGGCTCCACCGCCATACCCTTGGCCGAGACCGCCGCAAAGGCGCGTGTCATATCGATAAGGCGCACTTCGGACGAGCCTAGTACCATCGACGGGAAAGTCGAAACCGGTGTTGTGATCCCAAACCGCCGCGCCATCGAAGCAACAGTGCCGAAACCCACCTCGTTGCCGAGCTGGGCAGCGACTGTATTGATTGAGAAGGCGAAGGACGTGCGTACACTGGTTTCACCGACATTGCGGCCATTAGCGTTACGCGGGCTCCAGCCATCGATCGTCACCGGCGTATCCACCACCCGGTCATCAGGAGTATATCCAGCCTCGAGTGCTGCGAGATAGACGAACAGCTTCCACGAAGAGCCCGGCTGGCGCATCGCGTTCGTCGCGCGGTTGAAATTGGTCTCAACGTAATCAGTTCCACCAACCATTGCGAGGATTGCGCCATCGCGATCTAGGCTCACCAACGCGCCCTGCGTATCGCCCGGTGTGTTTGAGTCGATCGACGCCGTAGCTGCTCGTTGCATTCCGACATCCAGCGTCGTCCAGACTTCGATGGGGGCAAAGGTCTCCGGCAAAAGGATATCCAGCTGCGGGAGCGCCCAGTCGGTAAAGTAACGGACAGAATTTTGCCCAGCCTGCTGCTTGAGCTCGACCGTATCAACATTCACCGAAGCCTGCTCCGCAGTGATGTACCCCTGCTCGCGCATCAGGCGCAGCACCACCCGTGCACGGTCGACTGCCGCCTGAACGTCAGCCGTGGGAGAGTAGCGGCTCGGCGCCTTTACCAACCCTGCGATGATCGAAGCCTCAGCAACGCTCAATTCCTTAGCAGGGTGGCTGAAAAATTTGCGACTAGCACTGTCGATCCCGTATGCGCCGCCACCGAAATAGACCTTATTGAGGTACAATTCGAGGATTTGCTCTTTTGAGAACTTCCACTCGAGCGCCATTGCTAGGATCGCTTCTCGGGCCTTACGGTCGAGCGTTCGGTTGGAATTGAGAAACACATTGCGAGCGAGCTGCTGCGAAATCGTCGAGGTTCCGCCCAGCCGCGCACGGGAGCCAGTGATGCCCTCAATCATCGCTCCGGTCAGACGTATCGGGTCAACACCGAAATGTGACTGAAAACGCTTGTCCTCGACCGCGATCATAGCGTTTTTCATATTGTCAGGAATATCGCCGTAATCGAGCCACTCGCCAAAGCTCGGACCGAGTTCGACAATCTCGCTGCCATCGCGCGCGCGCACCAGAATGGTCTGTGCGTTTTGTGTCGCTTTAAGCTGATAGAAGCTTGGAATCGAACGGGCCGCAAAACCCACCGCAAAGGCCAGGAACAACGCCCCGAGCAAAGCCGCGACCCCACCCCAAAGAGTGATCCGCTTGGCCCAGCGCCAAACCGCAGACTGCGGCTTTTTCGGGTCGCCCGGTTTCGTTTTGCGGGATTTGCCTGAGCTCGAACTACTCTTGCGCGCGCCAGATCTCTCGGCCGCTGCACGACGAGATCCTCGCTTACCCTTGTTTTGGAGACGGTCGCCCCGTTTCGACATGCTTTCTCAATCAGCCCGCTGTGCCATTCCATCCACAGTCGGCCTTGCATAGGCAAATTCTAACCCGGCGTGAACACGTGCGGCTACGGTTGTCCGACGCTGCGTTAGACCGGACGAGCCGAAACGTTTGCGGTGTACGATCACCCGCCCGATTTTTTACCTTCCCCCTCTCCAGCAAAGTCGAGAGCGGCGGAATTGATGCAATAGCGCAAGCCGCCTTCCTCAGGCGGGCCATCGGGGAACACATGGCCGAGATGACTGCCGCATTTGCCGCATAGCACCTCAGTGCGGATCATGCCGAAGCTGATGTCACGCCGTTCGTCGAGTGCGCCGTCATCGGAAGGTTTTGTGAAGGCAGGCCATCCGCAGCCGCTATTGTACTTCGCCGCGCTTATAAACAGGCGTGAGCCGCAGGCCGCGCACATATAGTCTCCAGCTTCGTAGAATTTGTCGTACTTGCCACTGAAGGCTCGTTCCGTTCCTGCCTCACGCAGGATATGGAACTGCTCGGCATTAAGCCGCTCGCGCCACTCCTCTTCTGTAAGCGCCTTCGGGTCAGGGATGTTCATAGTCGTTCCTCTCGATCATCCAGTATATCGGTATATCTGAGAAGGACCGCAAGGTCGGTCGACAGCCCGCAGCGACACCAGCGTCAAGTTGTTTGAGTGAGGGATTCGCAGACGTCCAAAGACAAATCGCACGCCGTCATCGGCGTGCGGAGAGAACAAATCTACCCGTCCACGAGAGCATAGTGCGCAGGAGGCTTGATCACGTCCATGCGCTCGGTGAGAAGAGGACGGAAGCTTGGACGGCTCTTGAACACCGCATACCATCCGCACGTTTGTTCGTGCCCGGTCCAGTCGATCCCACCAAGGTAATCCGCGACCGAAATCTGGGCTGCGGCAGCGAGGTCGGCCATGCTCATCGTCGAGCCGGCCAGCCACGGTCGATTGTCGATCAGCCAGTCCATGTAGTCGAGGTGACCGTGCGCCATCTTCATCGCTTCACGCAGCGCCTTGCTGTCAGGCGGTTGGCGCAGCACGATGCGCTTCTTCATCCGCTCCGATAGAAGTGGCGCGGTGACATCGGCGTAAAAGTTCTCATCGAACAATGCTGTCAGGCGTCGGATTTCCGCGCGGCCTGTGGCAGTGCCGTTTATCATCGGTGAGCGGTCGACCGTTTCTTCGAAGTACTCGCCAATGGCGCGACTGTCCGCGATCGCCACGCCCTTCTCCTCATTGACCAAAACGGGCGTTCGCCCTGCGGGGTTGAGGTTAAAGAACATGTCAGACGCCGCCCACGGATCCTCGCGCACAAGATCGTAGGCGATATTCTTTTCACCCATCAGTAACCGTATCTTGCGGCTGAAGGGACAAAGAGGGAATTGATAAAGCTGCCACATCGCGCTCATGGTCTTGCCTCACTTCCAGCACAAAATCCACCAGTCGAAATGGCAGCTACGATGGTTTTCAGACCCCCGAAGCCTCAAGCATCAGCAAACAGGCGGGCATTACCTGATCGACCTCGCCACTATCCCATAGGCGCCGCGCCTCTTTGGAGACCAATTGCGACACGCCTTCTCGGCCAAGTCCGGTGTCGTCCATCAACCCGGCCAGCGCGACAACGAAGAACTCGCGCCCGCGTGTCCCCATATCAGGCCATTTCTGCGCGGCCTCGTTTCCATTCGACTGCCCGTATGACACCATCGCAAAGGCCGCTGCGCAGCGGATAACCGCCTTGTTATGCTGCGAGAGCGGGGCTGGGTCAGTCCTGGGTTCGGCGCCAGGGCTTTGCACGGCGAGCAGCAGCGCTGCAGAGAGGCTTACAATCATGGCAGTGCGTTATAGCCAGAGCGATGAACCTCATGCTACCGCGCTTGCAAATTCCAACGAGAGGAGATTACCCCCAATGATCAACCACGTCATGATCGGCAGCAATGATATCGCACGGTCGAAAGAATTTTATACGAAGGTGCTGGGCGTTCTGGGTGCGGGAGATCCGATGGAGCATGTCAATGACACCGGGCAGACCCGTCTGTTCTACATCCATAACGGCCACACGTTCTCGATCAGCGAGCCGATCAATGGCGAACCCGCCGTGCCTTCCAACGGATCGACCATTGGTTTTATGTGTGACAGCCTGGAGCAGGTTACCGAGCTTCACGACGTGGCAATCGCTAGTGGCGGCACCAGCGTCGAAGACCCTCCCGGCCCACGCCAGAGCACGATGGGTACGATGAATCTCTGTTACTTCCTCGACCCCGATGGCCACAAGATGTGCGGAATCCACCGCGAAGGCTGAGCCTTACGGGCGGTTGCGCTGAAGACGGGCTGCGTTTGTCGCCTCTTGCGACTGTGCTTCAGTCGACTGGCGCACCGCATTTTCGATGTTCTGGGGAAGGGCCGCGATATTGCGGTCCTTTGCCGGAGCCGCTGCCGTCGCAACCGAAGACCTTTCGGACTCCGCCAGCTCGATCAGCTTGGCCGTAGACTCCAGCTTGAGTGAAGGGGTTGCGGTGCCGATCTTCTCGATCGCTTTTACATATGCGGCCGGATTCCTCGCCGTGTCCGCTTCGGCGGCAAGACTTTCGATCGCCTGGCGCCCAACCGCTTCGAGTTGATCGCGCTCCTGGGCTCTCGCTACACCTGAGTTAACCGCGACCGATGCCTGCGAGATACTCTTGCTGACCTCAGCCGGGTTCACTCGCGATTTGCTGAGCTCCTCCGACACCTCCACGACACTGCGGTCTATATCGCGCGCCGTCTTGCGGATACTCGCAAGATCTTCGGCATTTACTGCGGTGCTGATAACCGCAGGGAATGACAGGCCGGCTGCCGCGGACACGAAAAACAACCGCTTTAGATTCTCGAGATCGACATTGTCCGGGATATAGGCAGTTACGCCAGCAGCTAGCACTCCGCCGAGAATCCCATAGGCATAAATACCGAAAGGAAGATTTAGCGAGTCAGCCCCAAGTATCTGAGTGATGATCCAGAATACTCCCCCGATGACACCCCCGGCAACGACAGTTGCAAAATCACCCCGCATTGACTTACCCCCTCTTAATTCGAGCGATCAAATCAATGCACATCTTATCATTTCTTGGTCGATCTGAGAATAGAAACGGATATTGAGCTAACAGGCGACTAACGAGGAAACTATCGGCTCAGCTGGAAAACCGCAAATTCAGCGCGCCAGTTCACCGCTGGTGCGCGAATTTGCTGTTCGCTGGCGAAAAACCAGCATTTCTCGATCTTCGCTCCCTTGGACCGGGCAAGGTCGCTGAAATCCTCGACCGTGACATGGTGGATGTTGTCGGTCTCGTACCAGCTGACCGGTAACGCCCGTGTGACTGGCATCCGCCCGCCGAACATCAACGCGGTGCGCGTGCGCCAATGAGCGAAGTTTGGAAAGCTGACAAAAGCCTGTCTCCCGACCCGCAGGAGCTCATCGAGCATTCGGTCGGGGCGCGCAGCGGTCTGCAAGGTCTGGCTCAGGATCGTGTAGTCGAATGCTTTATCAGGGTAATCGACAAGGTCTGTATTGGCGTCGCCCTGTACCACCGAGAGCCCGCGCGCAACACAGCGTTCGACCTTCGCCGGGTTGAGCTCCATCCCCCTGGCATCGACCCGTCGCTTGGCCTCCAGCTCCGCCATCAGCGCGCCATCGCCGCAACCGACATCTAGCACCCTGCTGTCAGGAACAACATGCTCCGCAATCACGGCAAGGTCGGGACGAAGATTGAACTCGCTCACTCGAGGAACCCCTGAACCACGCGGTCGAGTTGTGGATGTTTGAGCAGAAAGCTGTCATGCCCATTGGGCGCGGATAGCTCGACAAAGCTGACTTTCGCACCAGCAGCATTGAGTGCATGGACGATATGGCGGCTTTCGGCTGTCGGGTAGAGCCAATCGGTATCGAAGCTGACAAGGCAGAACCGTGCTTGCGATCCGGCAAAGGCGTTCGCCAGCTTGCCTCCATGTTCCTCAGCAAGATCGAAATAGTCCATTGCACGGGTGATGTAGAGGTAGGAATTGGCGTCGAACCGCTGGGTGAAGCCACTGCCCTGATACCGCAGGTAGCTTTCGACTTGGAAATCGGCGTCAAAGCCAAAGCTCTTGGATGTGCGATCCTGCAGCCGCCTTCCGAATTTCTCGGTCAGGCCTTCCTCGGACAGATAGGTGATATGCGCGGCCATACGCGCCACGGCCAGGCCGTTGTCCGGAGACGCGTCAGTCGCATAATAGTCACCATTGGCCCAGGCTGGGTCGGCCATGATCGCCTGTCGTCCGACCTCGTGAAACGCAATGTTTTGAGCCGAATGCCGCGCGGTCGATGCAATCACGAGCACCCGCGCCGCGCGCTTCGGCCAATTCGCGGCAAGGCTGAGCGCCTGCATCCCGCCCATCGATCCACCCACAACTGTATGCAGTTGCTCAATCCCCAGCCCATCAAGCAAAGCGACCAGCCCACGCACCATGTCGCGGACGGTAATGACCGGAAACCGCATCGCATAAGGCTTGCCATCCGGACCATCACTCGCGGGTCCGGTCGATCCCATGCAGCTCCCGACGACATTCGCACAGATAACGTGGAAGCGATCGGTATCGATCGACTTGCCGGGACCGACCATCCGCTCCCACCAACCCGGCTTGCCCGTGATCGGATGCGCGCTTGCGACATATTGATCGCCAGTCAGCGCGTGGCAGATCAGCACCGCATTCGACTTGTCGGCATTCAGATCGCCATACGTTTCATAAGCGATCTGCGCACCACCAAGAGCCTGTCCGCAATCGAGCGGCAGCTCCTTGACAAGATCGTAACGGAGGAAATTGTTCGACACTTTATGCTAAACCGAAGAAAGTACAGTGCTTCGACGAGCTCAGCACGAACGAAAAAATTGAAGTTCGCCCCCTTAACCGTTCGCCCCGAGCTTGTCGAAGGGCTGTTTTTCTTTCAAGCGGCTTCGCGATGACATCCAAACCACAACCAAAGCCATGGATCACCGAAATCCACGCCTATGTCCCAGGCAAAGCGACCACCGCCGATGGCCGCGCACTGGTAAAACTGTCGGCCAACGAGAATCCGCTTGGCACCAGCCTCGATGCGCTCGCGATGCTGGAAGCAAAACGTGGTGAGGCGGCTGGCTATCCTGATCCCGACGCAAGAGCACTGCGGGCGGCAATAGCAGATTTGCATGGTCTCGATGCAGACCGGGTGGTTTGCGGAACCGGATCGGACGAATTGCTGAACCTGTCCGCACAAGGCTTTGCCGGACCGGGTGACGAGGTGCTGTTCAGCCGTTTTTCGTTCTCGGTCTACGACATCGCAGCGCGGCGCTGCGGAGCGATCCCGATCGAAGCGGCGGATTGCAAGTACACAGCGGATGTCGATGCCTTGATCGATGCGGTGACAGAACGAACGCGGGTCGTTTTTCTGGCGAATCCGAACAATCCGACCGGCACAGCCATTCACGCCAGTGAAGTCGCAAGGCTGCATGCTGGCTTGCCGCAGGACGTGCTTCTGGTGATCGACGAAGCCTACGCAGAATACCTCGCTCCTGCCGAACAGGCCGCGAGCTTCGCCCTGGCCGAGGCCCATGAGAACGTGCTTGTGACGCGCACGTTCTCCAAGATTTATGGCCTTGCCGCCGAACGGATCGGGTGGGCCACCGGAGCGCCGGGCTTGGTCGATACGCTCAATCGCATTCGCGGGCCATTCAACGTCACAACCAGCGGCCAGCTTGCAGCGGTCGCCGCGCTGGGCGATCAAAGGTTCGTAGCCGATAGCCGCGAACACAACACTGCAGAGCGCGGACGCTTTGCCGAAGCTGTTGCGGCATTGGGCAATCATGGCCTCAAAGCTGTTCCGAGCGAAGCGAATTTCCTGCTCGTGCTGTTTGAAGGCGAGCTGTCTGCGGAAACCGCTCGCGATGCCTTGGCAGAGGCAGGCTACGCCGTGCGCCATCTTCCGGGGCAGGGCCTGCCGCAAGCACTGCGCATCACGATTGGCAAGGCTTCGGACATGGACGTTGTTATCGCCACCCTGCGCGCATTGTGCGGAGAAAGCGCATGAGCATCCAAAATGTAGCGATCATCGGCCTGGGATTGCTCGGCGGCTCAATCGGACTCGCCATTCGCGAACACGCACCCGATATCACAACCACCGGTTTTGACCGCGAAGAAACCGTGCGCGCCAAGGCTGTGGAACGGGAGCTGGTCGATGTTGTCTGCGATACCATTGATGAGGCGGTTGCCGCTGCCGACCTGGTGATCTTGTGCGTACCGATGGGTGCCATGGGTGACGCCGCCCGTGCGATGGCCAGCGCCGTACCTGCCAAAGCGATCATCAGCGATGTCGGTTCATCGAAGCAGGGCGTCGCTGAAGCACTGGCCGAGGCCTTGCCCGATCACACGATAATTCCCGCTCACCCGGTTGCGGGAACCGAGCAGAGCGGTCCCGAAGCGGGCTTCCCCAGTCTGTTTGTGAATCGCTGGTGCATCGTGACCCCACCTGCGGGATCGGACCAGGCTGCTGTCAAGGCGCTAAGCGAATTCTGGACCAGACTCGGCGCCAAGATTGAGCTGATGGATGCAGAACACCACGATCTCGTGCTTGCCGTCACCAGCCATATTCCGCACCTCATCGCCTTCACTATCGTCGGGACCGCCAGCGATCTCGAGGACGTCACCCGCAGCGAAGTCATCAAGTATTCGGCCGGTGGCTTTCGCGATTTCACCCGAATTGCCGCATCCGATCCTGTGATGTGGCGCGATGTCTTCCTTTCAAACAGATCGGCGGTTCTTGAGATGCTCGGCCGATTCACCGAAGACCTGACCGCGTTGCAGCGCGCAATCCGGTCTGGCGACGGGGACACGTTGCACGACCTGTTCAGTCGGACCCGCGCGATCCGGCGTCAGGTGATCGAGCAAGGGCAGGATGACAAGCGACCCGACTTCGGTCGCAAGGATCATTCCTGACTGGCCTTAAGCGCGGACGTACGCATTCGCTTCAATGGCTACCTCCGCTCATGCGATCGCAGATCGCGTCGCTGCCGGCAGTCGCACTTGCAGTCGCTAGCGCAACCGGTTTGTCCTCGCTGTTCAGCGCGTTGAGCGCTTCGAACACGCGCTGTTCGACCACTTGTCGCGGCAGACCTGCTGGGATGGTCTCTCCGATCCGATAAGTAATCGTGCCGGACTGCTTCACGACCCGGTGATAGAGCGGTCCGCTATTCACCGCCACCGGCACGACCGGCAGACCGAGCAGCTTGTAGAGCCCCGCAAAACCCGATTGAAGCGTCCGACTCTCGCCATGCTCCATCCGCGTACCTTCTGGGAAGATGACTAGCGGGCGCCCCTCCTCGGTTCGCGCTTTTGCAATGGTGATCATCTGCCTTAGCGCCCTAGCACCCTTGTCGCGCGCGACCGGGATCAGACCGTAAACCTTGGCAGAGAATCCCCATCCTGGAATCGCGAACAGTTCCTGCTTGGCGAACACCGCAGGAAAGCTCAGCAGTCGTGGCATATCGATCGCTTCGAAATAACTCTCATGCTTTACCGCGATCAGAACCGGCTCGTCCGGTAGAGTCCCTTCGACAACAACGGCTATGCCGAGCAGGTTGGTAACGCACCAACGGTGCCATTTGCCCCAGATTGCAACAACACGCTTTAGCCAGTGCCGTCCAAACGGTATCGCCAGCACTGACGCCACCACCAGCACCGCGCTGAACCCGTAAAACAGGACGTAGAAAAGAAGGCTGCGCAAAATCGCCAATTCGCGTCTCTACAAACCGATCAACCCGGCTGCCCAACTGGCTAGCAACTTGTGATATTCAAGGAATAGGTTGGCCAGACTGGGCTCAGAAGAGACAGCATCACGCACCACGCGAATGCCGTCTGGCAACGTGCGGTCAAGCTCGATAGCGGCGCGGCGCATGTGCCAGTCGGTTGTAACGAGCCGCAGCGATGCCACGTCGTTGCTCTCAACCCACCGAGCCGTCTCTGCCGCATTGGAACGAGTATCCACCGCCGCAAAGCCGAGCGTGACGCAACATTCCATCTGGGCGTCATCGACTTCGAACTGTGCAGCAAACTCGTTGGGCCGCACCTCGCGATCAACTCCGGTGACCAGCATGCGCTTGGCGAGGCCCTGTTCGAGTATGGAGAGGCCCTTGGCAATGCGACCGGCACCGCCGGTGGGCACAATCACCGCATCGGTGGCGACATCTTCGGCAGGCTGCGGCAAAGCGACTGCGAACCACAGGAAGCCAAGTGCCCAGACAAGAAACAGGGCAGAGACCACGCGGCGGATCACAGCATCCTCCGCAACGCGAGGGCTATCGTGATGCGACCGGTGACCAGCGCAAGCCCAATCCCGGCAAGCGGAATGGCGGCGATGACCAGCCAGTCTCTTAGGCCAAGCCCACCGCCCGCGATCATCCCGCTATCGAGCGACGAAAACTGTTGGCCCAGAACCCAAACCGCACCGAGACCAAGGGCCAACCCGATAAAGGCTCCGAAGGCCGCATCGCGCGCGACCGAGCGCTGAAATATGCCGGTTACCTGGGCATCTGTACCACCGAGCAAATGAATGATCTCGACCGTGTCCCGGTGATTCGCAAACGCACTGCGCGCCGCCAACCAGACCGCTGCCGCAGTCGCAAAGGCGACCAGCGCGATCAACGCCAAAGCGAGATATTGCAACGCCGCGAGCGCTTCGTAGACCGGGCGCAGCCAGTTCGATTGCGCATCGACCCGCGCACCGGGTGCCTGGCTTTCGAGCAGCGCCTGCAATTGCTCGATCTCAATAGCAGTAGCGCGGCGCGATAACTCGACATCTATCAGCGCAGGGATCGGCAGATCTTCGCTGCCCACGCTTGCTCCAAACCAAGGTTCCAGCAATTCAGTCAATTCCGCCTCAGGCACCACCCGCACCGACGTCACCAGCTTTTGTCCCGTGAGAGCTTGCGCGGCCGCATCGGTTTGGCTGGCCCTGAGATTGGCATTGGCCTCGATGATCTGGACAGTAACAGCATCGGAGAGGTCCGCTCGCGCATTTTCGGCAAGGTTGCGCAACGCCAATCCACCTGCGGCGGCAACCACCACAAGCGCGATCAGGATAGCGATCACCCAAGGAATCGGTCCACCAAAGCGCGTTTGTGGAAGCAATCTCGACGCGACCGATCCGCGCAGAGACCCCGTCGCGCTTGCGCTGTCAGGCAAGAGAGCCGCGGTGGTGGGCAGCTCGGTCATGGCAGCGCCTCTGCTGATGCAACCGTACTCGTTCGAGGGGGAAACCGCAAAGCGCCTGTCGGGTCCGACAAACGGCCCTTGTTTAGCCGCATGATCAGTGAATTCGGTACCTTTTTGAGCAGGTGCACATCGTGGGTCGCGACTACGACTGTGGTACCGACGCGCTTGTTCAGCGCTTCGAACAAACGAAGTAGCTTGAGTGCCATCTCAGGATCTACGTTGCCTGTCGGCTCGTCCGCAATCAGCATCTTGGGCCGCGCAATCACCGCCCGCGCGATCGCTACGCGCTGTTGCTCGCCGCCAGACATCGTCGCGGGATGCGCCTGTGCGCGATGCGACAGACCTACCCATTCGAGCATATCGGAAACCGGTTTGATAACATCCGCCTCGCGCGCACCGGCCAATCGCAGCGGCAACGCTACGTTGTCGAAGGCCGAAAGGTGTTCAACCAGCCGGAAATCCTGAAATACCACACCTAGCCGCCGACGAAAGTCGGGCAAGCGCACGCGGGGCAGTGTGATGATGTCCTTGCCGAACATCCGGATCGCCCCGCGCGACGGCCGCTGAGCGAGGTACAGCAACTTGAGCAGGCTCGTCTTGCCCGCCCCGCTGGCGCCAGTGAGGAAATAGAAACTGCCGGGAAACAATGTGAAACTGAGATCGCTCAGCACTTCGGGATCGGTGCCATAGCGCAGCCCGACATTGTCGAATTTCACGATTTCGCTCACGCGCTCGTTCATGGCGCGGCCCTAACGCAGGCCTGTCTTGCGTGGAAGCCCATCATCGCAATGGCACTTATAGGAGCGCTGCAGTGTGGAAAAAAGCCACGATTAGCGATTGTGATGAGCCTGCGCACTTGTGCGCCGTGCGCCCTCGCGTAATGCCTTAACTGTCATGATCATCGCGTGTCCTGCCTGTGCGACCCGCTACGCGGTGCCGGAAACTGCCATTGGCAGTGAGGGTCGGACCGTGCGCTGTGCGAAGTGCAAACACAGCTGGTTCCAAGAACCGCCACCGCTCGATCTCACAAAGACGGCGAGCGAACCTGCACCAACACCCGCTCCCACGTCGGCACCACCGGCGCCTGAACCTGATCTGGAACAAGCACCTCACAGTGCGCCGCCAGCACAATCAGATGCAGAACCGCCTGCAGTTCCATCGATCAATCACTGGAAGACAGAGGATCGTCCTTCAGAGGATATCGCCTCACGCGCGCTCAGGCAGGGTTTGAATCAACCCAAAGAGCCGACAGTCGCTCCAAAGGAAACGGAACCCGAACCAGCAGCGCCTGACGAAAGCCCGGATTTCGGCGAGACTGACAGCGGGCCGCCCGCCTTCGAAACCGAGAGCGATCCGCTCGCCGGACAGTCAGTTGAGAGCTATGCCGCACTGGACGATACCGGCTACGACAGCGACGAGGTTTCCCGATTCGATTACAGCCCGCCCTTTACCGCACGGCGCAACCCGGCAAAGATGTGGACTGCAGCTGCGGCGATTTTCGCCCTTCTGGCAATCGGTACAATTGCAGCGGTTAACTATTACGGCCTGCCCGACTGGGCTCCGTTCAACAAGCCGACCTTTGGGGTGGGGCAGCCCAATCTCGAGCTGGATTTCCCGGCAACGCAGCAACGCATCGAAACGCTGGAAACCGGGGAAGAGATTTTCCGCGTGCGCGGGGCGATCACAAACTCAGGGCGCGAAACAACTTCCGTCCCAAGCCTGCTCATTGTGTTCCGCGACGAGCGCAACAAGCCGGTGGGCGACTGGCTGGTGGTGCCATCACGCGGAGAGCTTGCTCCAGGCGAAAGCCTTAATGTAACCGAAGCCATCGCCGATATTCCAGCGGCAGCAAACGCAGCGGAGATTGGCTGGTCGCCGAACTGATCGAGCCTAGTTGAATTCAACCCAGACGGTGCCGGCCGGATCACGGCTGCGTTGAGGCTTTACATGCGAGTGGGACTGAATGTCGTTCCGCCCCCGATCGTCACGAACGCGCACGATGGCAGGGCGTATCACCCGGGCACGTGCAGTGACCGACGCGATCGGGCGTGATGGTCTTGCAGGCGTTGAAACGGTCGCAGCAGGTGCCGCGGATTGCGTGATCAGTAACAGGGAAGCGCCAAAGCTCACGCCGGATCGTTGATGCGGTTTTAACCAAGATCACAAGCAGTTTGGTAAGTCGGTCCCAGGCCGGGACATAAGGTGCGCTCCGCAGGGCTGGACCAATGATCTGCCCAGTCAATACAAATCCCGCACCAAAGCTCTTGCGGAGTGAGAGACCCCTTGCTAGTGGCGCGCTCCTACCAAGGGGTGCCCATGATAGCGCCCCTATCTTTGAGTGCGGTCGTGGCGGAACTGGTAGACGCGCAACGTTGAGGTCGTTGTGGGCTAACGCCCGTGGAAGTTCGAGTCTTCTCGACCGCACCATTACTATCCAACAAAGAACTGATAAATCAGGAACTCTTTGCAATAGGGCTAAGGTGGATCCCACTCTGACCCCCAAATAAAATGGGCGATAGGGTGGCTACCCTATCGCCCAGCTCCATCTCTGGAGATGTCTTGGTAAGACTACGAGCTTTGATCGAGCCGCTCTTTAAGCCAGTCTTGCACTGCACCTTGGCTCTGCGGGTTTATTGCCAAAGGTGAAGCTGGAAAAGCTATCTGGACTGGGGATGGGATAAGCTTCAAGCAATTATCCCACGAATATTCTCAGCCTAGCCCCCATTCATCAGTCAGCTCGTCGCCTACCGCGAGTGAGCATCGAAATTCCTATCGAAACGCTCCACTTGCCGAGTTTGTGAGCGATATGAGCGCACATGCGGCGGTCGCCATCCGAATTGACGATGAAGCGGCTGCTTTT
>JBCCVO010000017.1:0-48420 GCA_039195235.1 Pseudomonadota bacterium | reverse complement strand
TACTCGCGCCAGCCGATGATCTGGCGGATGAAACCTTCCACCGAATTGAGCGGAGCCTTGCCGTCCTGATAGGCCTGCTCGGCGCGCTGACATAGCTTCAGCGGGTCGAGAAGGCCGCAATTGATGCTGGTGGACAGCATCGAGTGATAGAGATCGTCCGAACCATGAACCATTGCGTCCTGATACGGGCCGAACTTCTCAATCCGCTGGGCAAAGAAGGCGTCAGCCGCCTTCTCGGCATCGTCGCTGGTGACCGGCCATTCGAACGATTCAAGCGATCCAAAGTGGTCGGCAAATTTCTCTTGGACGAGTGAGACAACCTCACGTGTGATATCGTCGCACTCGAACTTTGGGACCGGTGGCGGGTCCATTTCCTCGTCGGGCGCTTTGCGGTTATCCTTGTCGTAGTTCCACGCGCCGCCTCTGGGTTTGCCGTCCTCGGTCATCAGCAATCCGGTTTTCCTGCGCATCTCACGATAGAAGTGCTCCATCGTCAGGTGCTTGCGACCCTCGGCCCATTCCTGGAATTCGGAATGCGAGCACAAAAAGCGGTCGTCGGGTACGATCTCGACCTCGCATGCGAATTTGTCGGGCCATTCTTCGATGGACTGTTGCACGCGCCATTCGCTCGCTTCGGTGACGCGGATTCCGCGCGGGTCATGCCGCTCGATTGCGCGCGCGACCTCGCCAGTGAAGCTGCCCGAATTGTCATCATCGGTCAGCTTGATGTAATCGACGACCCAGCCCACCTCGCGCAATTCCTCCGCGAAGTGGCGCATGGCAGAGAAGATCAGCGCGATCTTCTGCTTGTGGTGTTTGACGTAAGTCGCCTCGTCCCAGACCTCCATCATCAGGATGATTGTATCGTCCTTCGACTGCCCGCGCAGGCTTGAAAGCGTGCGGGTCAGTTGGTCGCCGAGGATCGGAACGAGAATGGGGTTTTCGGATCGGCCTGTCATTTCCCGATCAATGACCGAGCGGCGAAAAAGTGCCTTCAGACAAAGCTGTACGGATCGATATCGATGCCGACGCGCACGCCCGACGGAAATTCCTGAGAGCCGATCCATCGGTTCAGCACCTGCTGGAGGTTAGCGCTGCGCCGCGCATTGACGAGGAAGCGGTAGCGATATCGCCCTCTGAGAAGCGCTAGCGGTGCGGGGGCAGGGCCGAGTATGTAGAGATCGTCATGTTGCGGTGTTGCATCGCCAAGTCGGATCGCGGCCTCGCGGGCTTCCTTCTCATCCTCCGAAGACAGGATGATCGCCGCCCAACGACCGAAGGGCGGGGCACCCGCATCGCGTCGCGCCTCTGTCTCGGCTTCGTAAAACGCATCGCGGTCGCCATTCGCGAGAGCCGCGATCACGGGCGCATCAGGGTGGCGCGTTTGGATCAGCACTTCACCCGGTTTCGCCCCACGTCCCGCGCGTCCTGCGACCTGAGCGACTTGCTGGTAAGTGCGCTCTGCCGCGCGCAGATCTCCACCTTCGAGGCCAAGGTCGGCATCGACTACTCCCACAAGGGTGAGTTCGGGAAAGTGGAAGCCTTTCGTCACCAGTTGCGTTCCGACAATCACGTCGATTGTCTTCGCTTCCGCCTCGGCGATGAATTGCGCTGCACGGTCGGGGGAACCCAGCGTGTCAGAGGTGGCGACTGCCACGCGGGCCTCGGGGAACAGCTCAGCAACTTCGTCAGCTATTCGCTCCACCCCGGGTCCGCACGCGACAAGGCAATCGGGCTCGCCGCATTCCGGGCAGGTATCTGGTACGCCCGTCTCATGTCCGCAATGGTGGCATGCGAGACGCGCGGAAAGTCGATGTTCGACCAGCCATGCGCTGCAGTTCGGGCACTGGAACCTGTGCCCACAATTCCTGCACAAAGTCAGCGGAGCATAGCCGCGTCTGTTGAGAAACAGCAGCGATTGCTCGCCGCGTTCGAGGCGTTCTTCCAATGCCTCCACAATCGGCTGCGCAAGCCAGCGTCCCGATCCTGGTTTCTCGAGTGTCAGGTCGATAAGCCGGATGCTGGGCAGGCTTGCTCCGCCGAACCGACTGGGCAGTTCAAGTAGTTCGTAAACTCCTGTAGAGGCCATGTATAGGCTCTCGAGCGCCGGTGTAGCGCTGGCGAGAACTACAGGGATCCCTTCGAACCGGGCGCGCATAACAGAAACATCGCGCGCGTTGTAGCGCACCCCATCATCCTGCTTGAAGCTGATCTCGTGCGCTTCGTCGACCACGATCAGGCCCATATTTGCATAGGGCAGAAACAGCGCTGAACGCGCACCGACAATAACCTGCGCGGTGCCTTCGCTTATGGCGCGCCAGGCCCGCCGCCGCTCGGTCGATTTCAGGGACGAATGCCAGAGCACCGGCGGGGTGCCGAAGCGCTGTTCGAACCGGACGAGGAAGTTCTCGGTGAGCGCGATTTCGGGCAGCAGGACGAGTACTTGGCGTCCCAGCCTAATCGCTTCGGCAACGGGTTCAAAATAGGTCTCAGTCTTGCCGGATCCAGTAACGCCGTCGAGCAGGAACGGAGCATATTCCTTCGCGTTAACCGCCTTAACCAACTGCTTCGCCACGGTCATCTGATTGGTTGAAAGCACCGGCTGGTGACGATCGGGATCGGCAGCAGGGAAGGGCCGGTCGATCGCCACAGTGACCGGTTCGATAAGCCCCGCACCAATCATGCCGCGCAGCACGCCTTCCGAGACCGCGCTCGCGGTGGCGAGTTCGCGAATGGTACCCTGTTCGCCGACCAGTTTTTCGAGTGCCTGCTTGCGCTGCGGCGTAAGGCGTTGTGAGCTTTCAACGCCAGTCAGGCGGTACTCGGTCGTGGTCGCCGGACCACCCAGAGCCCCACCGCTCGAAAGGACCATCCGCGCCACGCTTGCCAACGGAGCGCAGTAATAGTCAGCGGTCCATTCGATCAGGCGGCGTAGTGGTTTGGCGAGCGGCGGCACTGCGATGACTTCGAGGATCGAACGCAGCTTGCTCGCCTCGATCTCGCGTCCGACCAAGCGGCCTTCATCCCACACAATGCCCGTTACCTTGCGCGGTCCAAGCGGCGCGATGACCACGCTGCCCGGTGGTGCATCTACGCCTTCGGGAAGTGTATAGTCGAGCGGACCAAGCGCGGCATTTAGGATAAGGAGGCGGATGCGTCTCTTCACGAACACCAATATGGGCGCTGCAGTGCCGCTGCTACAACCTCCTCAGAAATTCATGAACAGATTGACGCTGGCGATGTGGTCCATGCGATCCTCGCCTTCGCGGAAAACGTTTGGGTCGAGGGAACTCCATACACGTGAACCCCGCATGCAATTGGTATCAAGATATCGATAAAGTCCCGCTAAACGCTGAGGGCACCTCGCTTATCCATCAGGCGGACATTGAGCTCTCGATGAATTCGATGTTGGTTGATTTCGACAGGTCCGATCCTATCCATGGAGCGCATCTGGTCTCGCAGCGGCCTCTGTGCCATCTCCGCGATCAACGAATCACACGCGAAAGGGAGACTATCGCGCCATGAAATTCTTCGTCGACACCGCCGAAATCGAAGACATTAAGGAACTCGCCGCAACTGGCCTGCTCGACGGCGTCACCACTAATCCCTCACTGATCGCAAAATCGGGCCGGGATTTCATGGAGGTGACCAAAGAGATTTGCGGCATCGTCGATGGCCCCGTCAGCGCAGAAGTGGTCGCGCTCGATCATGCAACAATGATGAAAGAGGCTGAAGTCCTTCGCAAGATCGCGGACAATGTCTGCATCAAGGTGCCATTGACGGTCGACGGCTTGAAGACCTGCAAGGCGCTGACCGAGGACGGCACAATGGTGAATGTCACGTTGTGTTTCTCTGCCAATCAGGCGCTGCTGGCGGCGAAGGCCGGCGCGACTTTCATATCGCCGTTCGTCGGTCGTCACGACGACAACGGATTTGATGGGATGGAACTGATCGAAGACATCCGTTTGATCTACGACAATTATGCCTACGAGACGGAAATCCTGGTCGCCAGCGTGCGACACGTCACCCATGTTCTCGAAAGTGCGAAAATCGGGGCCGACGTAATGACTGCACCACCCAAGGTAATCCACGGTCTCTTCAAGCACGTGCTGACAGACAAAGGGATCGAGGGTTTCCTCAAGGATTGGGAAAAAACTGGTCAATCTATTGGGTAGCCTGAAACCAGATATGTTCCTATTCGCGACCTAGATGGCCGAAGAATCCCCCCTCGATACGTTCAAGCAAGCTTTAACCGGCGCTGCCCGTGCGATTTCCCGCGACGAAGAGGTTGAGGTCGCGTGGAGCGCTGATGTTCCGGGAGCCTCAGGTAATCGCTTTCGCGTGCCGCTGCCGGCTCGTGATCTGCCGGCGGATCAAGTAACCGAAGCACGCGGCTTTGCAGATTCGTTTGCCTTGAAGCTGCGCTACCACGATTCTGGACTTCACGCTGTTGGTGCGCCGCCCGAGCCGGTGGCGCGCGCGTGCTATGACGCAATCGAACAAGTTCGCTACGAAGCGCTGGGGGCCAATCGGTTCGACGGGATCAAGGGCAACCTCGATGCCGCGACCGAAATGCGTACCTCGACGGATCAGATCGTGCGGGCGCAAAACTCAAGCGAAGTTCCGCTGCAAACCGCGCTTGCGCTGATGCTGCGGGAGGAGCTGACCGGTGAGCCGATTCCGGAAAAGGCCAAGGCGGGTATCGATCTGGTCCGCGATTTCATCGAAGAGAACGTTGGCGAAGACTTGACCGCACTTGGCGACAGTCTCAACGATCAGGAGGCCTTTCAGAAGCTGGCGCTCGATATGCTGCGTGAGCTTGATCTCACGCGCCCAACCGACACGCCCGACGAAGCCGACAATGATGACGGTGATGACGACGAAGGCGCGGATGACGAGCAGACCGGTGACGAGCAGCAGGAAGGCGATGCCGATCCACAA
Source organism: Pseudomonadota bacterium (assembly GCA_039195235.1). Taxonomy (GTDB): domain Bacteria; phylum Pseudomonadota; class Alphaproteobacteria; order Sphingomonadales; family Sphingomonadaceae; genus Erythrobacter. Next base: position 43,479 of record JBCCVO010000017.1, on the reverse strand, counting down.
AGCTCTGAGATAGCTGGTGAAATGGCTGAGGGAGAAGGCGAGGGCGACGCCAATAGTGAGCTTCCTCCCGAAGAAGAGATGCAGGACGGCGAACCGGGCGAGGAAGGCGATGCGTCAAACGCGCCGGTTCGTCCAAATCGCCCCCAGGCCGACATCCCGGACGGGCTCGATTACAAGCATTTCACCGACCGGTTCTATGAGGAAATCGAAGCGCCAGAACTGTGTGATTCTGAAGAACTGGACCGATTGCGCGCCTATCTCGACAGCCAGCTGACGGGTCTCCAAGGCGTGGTCACGCGGCTTGCCAACCGGCTTCAGCGTCGATTGATGGCACAGCAGAACCGCAGCTGGGATTTCGATCAGGAAGAAGGTGTTCTGGATGCCGCGCGCCTCTCACGCGTGGTCGTTTCGCCCGGAACTGCACTGTCCTACAAGGTCGAACGCGACATCGAGTTTAAGGATACGGTCGTTACGCTGCTGATCGACAATTCCGGTTCTATGCGCGGCCGACCGATCAGTATCGCAGCGATAAGCGCCGATATCCTCGCGCGCACTTTGGAGCGTTGCGGGGTGAAGGCGGAGATTCTAGGTTTCACGACCCGCGCTTGGAAGGGCGGACAATCGCGCGAGGCGTGGCTGGCCGATGGCAAACCCCAGGCACCGGGTCGTCTGAACGATCTGCGCCACATCATCTACAAACAGGCTGATGAGCCGTGGCGCCGCGCGCGCCGCAATTTAGGGCTGATGATGCGCGAAGGGCTGCTGAAGGAGAATATCGACGGCGAAGCCCTGATGTGGGCGCATTCGCGTCTGATGGGGCGGCCCGAAGAGCGCCGTATCCTGATGGTCATCTCCGACGGCGCGCCGGTCGATGACAGCACGCTATCGGTAAATTCGGCAGGCTATCTGGAAGCTCACTTACGCGGAGTGATCGACTGGGTCGAGAAATACTCGCCGGTGCAATTGGTCGCCATCGGCATCGGCCACGATGTGACACGCTATTACCGGCGCGCGGTGACGATCATGGATGTCGAGCAACTCGGCGGCACGATCATGGAGCAGCTCGCCGAGCTGTTCGAGGATGAGAAGGGATCGGGGCGACGGTGAGTGAGACTGTTACACTATGGAGGCCGACAGGCCCTGAGGAACTCGCTCTGGTTGAGCAGTCTGATTGGAAGGCTTGGCCGCCTCGCTTGCCTGAGCAACCGATATTCTATCCAGTCACAACCGAAGCGTACGCTATCAAGATTGCGCGAGATTGGAATGTAAGAGCCAGCGGATCGGGCTATGTGACCCGCTTCGAAGTCCGCAGAGATCACGTCGACAAGTACGATGTGCAGCTGGCCGGTGGCAAGGAACACGCCGAATACTGGATTCCCGCTGAGGAACCCGACGAGTTCAACGCTGCAATCGTCGGCAAGATTGAAGTCACAAGGACATTTCCCGAATGAGAGTAACCGAAGCCGTCACCACACGCCGCTCTGTGCGCGAATTTCTCGACAAGCCGGTCGATCTCGAAACCATTCGCCGCGTAATGGACAAGGCGCGCTGGGCGGCTTCAGGCTGCAATTACCAGCCATGGGAGGCGAGCATTGTCACTGGCCAGCCGCTCAAAGACTTGCAGGAGAAGATCGCAAGCACACCCCCGCAACAGCTGGAATATGACTGGAACGCACCGCTTGCCGAGGAAGACTACAAAAGCCGTCTTCACGGCATTTCCAAAGGCATGTTCGAAGCCTTAGGAATAGCCCGCGATGATGGCGAAGCGCGCATGAAGGCAATGGGGCGCAATGCCACCAGCTTCGACGCGCCTGCGGTCATGTTTGTCTACTTTCCGCGCCTGATGAAAGAGCCGCAATGGTCCGACACGGGCATGTGGCTGCAAACGATCGCGCTGCTCTTGCGTGAGGAAGGTCTCGACAGCTGCTTCCAGGAATTCATGGCGTACTACGCCAATGTCATCCGTGATTTCCTCGGTCTCGATCATGAGCGCTACATGTTCTTTTGCGGCATGGCGATCGGCTATCGCGATCCGGATGCATCGGTAAACAATTTCGAGCGTGAGCGCGTGCCGCTTGACGAGCACGTTAAATTCCTCGGGTGGGATTGACCCCTATGAGCGGGCGCATAAAAGCGCCCACGCTATGACCGATCTAAGGCTCTTCAACTCGCTCACCCGCGAGATCGAACCGTTCCGTCCCGTCCATGAAGGCGAGGCACGGGTCTATAGCTGTGGTCCGACGGTCTACAATTACCCGCATATCGGCAATATGCGCGCCTATGTCTTTGCAGACATCCTTGGGCGGACGCTGAGTCACAAGGGGTTGAAGCTCACCCACATCATCAACATCACCGACGTTGGCCATCTCACGGACGATGCGGACGAGGGTGAGGACAAGATGGAGAAGATGGCTGCGGAAAAAGCGCAGTCGATCTGGGACATTGCTGCCCATTACACAGAAGCGTATTGGGCCGATGTGAAAGCGCTCAACATCCGCCAGCCGGCCAAATGGTCGGTCGCAACGGACTACATCGAAGAAATGATCGATTTCGCGAAGAGCATTGCGGACAAGCATTGCTATGAATGCTCGACTGGTCTCTATTTCGACACCACGACTATAGAGGACTATGGCCGTCTTGCGCGCGCTGTTACCGAGGAGGGCGAAGGCCGGATCGATACGGTTGAGGGCAAACGCAACGCAGCCGACTTCGCGATCTGGCGCAAAACTCCGCCAGGCGAAAAGCGGCAAATGGAATGGGACTCTCCCTGGGGAAAGGGCGCACCGGGTTGGCATCTCGAATGCTCGGTGATGGGCGAAAAGCTATTGGGCTTCCCGTTCGACATCCACACTGGTGGGATCGATCACCGAGAGATACATCACCCCAATGAGATCGCCCAGAATCAGGCGTTTTGCGGGTGCGGTGGCCTGTCCGAAGCGACCAACTCGGGTGCCAAGATATGGATGCACAACAACTTCTTGGTAGAACGCTCCGGCAAGATGTCGAAGTCGTCGGGCGAGTTCCTGCGGCTGCAATTGCTAATCGACAAAGGCTACCATCCGCTTGCCTATCGCATGATGTGCCTTCAGGCGCATTACCGCAGCGAGCTGGAGTTCAGCTGGGACGGGCTTGAGGCCTCGCTCACGCGGTTGAAGCGGATATTGATCGCGGTCGAGCGATTGGCAGACGCGCCGCAGGGTGGAGTAACCGAACATCCAAAATTCGCACCTGCGCTCGAAAAATTCGAAGCCGCAATCAGCGACGATCTCAACACCCCGATCGCCCTTACGGCATTCGAAGACGCGCTGGCGGTGAAAAAGGTCGACGCTGGCATCAAGCGCTCGATTGTCGAGAAGATGGATGCAGTTCTTGGATTAGGCCTGTTCAACCTTGCTCGTGCAGATCTGCGCCTCAGGCCCAAATCCGCGAAAATCACCGAAGCCGAAATCGATGACGCTTTCGTTCGTCGCAAGGCTGCGCGCGCGGAAAAGGACTTCGCCACCTCCGACGCGATCCGCGATGAGCTTACTGCGAAGGGTGTCGACGTGATGGACGGCGATCCGCTTGGCTGGGAGTGGAAGGTCGGCTGACCCTTGTTCCCTCCCGCTTGCGGCAGGGCCTGGGGTGGGCAATAGAGCGTACCGCATGGGAAAGGTCTACCCCCGGCCCTTCTCGTTAACGGGAGGAGAGAAGAACAATGACCACCTTGGCCATATCCGGCTTGATCCGCCCGCTGCTCGAGCCGCGACTGCCAGACGATCTCGATGTTCGCTGGTTCATGACCAAGGAAGAGGCGTTGCAGGCTGTGCCAGAGGCCGAGATAGGCTGGTTCGACATGTACGAGCAGGAGGCCATGGCCGATACTCTGCGCGCAGCGACCAAACTCAAATGGCTCAATTCGATCTATGCCGGCCTCGATTTTCTCCCGATGGACGTGCTGATCGATCGCGGAATCACAGTTACCAACGGCGCAGGGATTAACGCGATCACTATCGCCGAATATGTGGTCATGGGCATGCTCAACATTGCCAAGGGATACCGCGATGTTGTCCGCGCGCAGGACCGCAAGGAATGGCTGCTCGACAGCCCGGGTAAGCGCGAATTGTCGGGATCGAAAGCCCTGCTGCTCGGCCATGGTGCGATTGGCAAACTGATCCAGCCGCGGCTTGAAGCGTTTGATGTCGATGTGACGGTGGTGCGCCGCTCCGGGGGCGAGGGCGTACTGGCGCCGGACAAATGGCGCGGGAAGCTCGGTGAGTTTGACTGGGTGATCCTCGCCGTCCCCGCAACTCCGGAAACCGAAGGCATGATCGGCGCTGACGAGCTCGCGGCGATGAAGTCCGATGCTGTGGTGATCAACATCGCGCGAGGCAGCGTCATTGACCAGCCCGCGCTGGTGGATGCGCTAGAAGGCAGGAAAATCGGCGGCGCGTTCCTTGATGTGACCACGCCTGAGCCGCTGCCCGAAGAGCACAGACTCTGGTCGCTCGATAACGCACATATCACCATGCACCTGTCGGGCCGTGCGCAGGACAAGATGTTCGTGCGCAGCGCAGAGCGCTTTCTCGAAAATCTCGGCAAGTATCGCAGGCATGAGCCGATTGGACCTGTTTTTGATCCGGTTAAGGGATATTGAGTTTTAGTGGCATGCTGTTCAGATCAGAAAAGAACTTCTGATCTGAGTGCTGGCGGAAAAAACATTGCGGTTCGACTGTAACGCCTGCCTGATTTCGGGCGAACCGATGGCTGGTGCTGCGATCTCCGCGGTCAGGCTGGCGGAGCTATAGGAGGATTTCGATCATGACCGACTCCCAAACTGCGTCTAAAAAAGCTTCGGATCTGTTTGTTGAATGCCTCGAATCCGAGGGTGTCGAATATGTCTTTGGCGTGCCGGGCGAGGAAAACCTCGATTTGCTTGAGAGTCTTTCCGACAGTTCGATTGAACTGGTGTTGACACGGCACGAGCAGGGCGCCGGCTTCATGGCTGCGACCTATGGTCGCCATACTGGCAAGACCGGCGTATTTCTCGCGACCCTAGGCCCTGGCGCGACAAATATGGTGACCGCGGTCGCCTATTCCCAGCTTGGCGGGATGCCCACGCTTGCCATAACAGGGCAAAAGCCGATCAAACATTCCAAGCAGGGCCGCTTCCAGATCCTCGACGTGGTGGCGATGATGCAGCCCATAACCAAGTTCGCGCATCAGCTGCATTCAGGCGACAACATTCCAAGTCGCGTTCGCGAAGCCTTCCGTCTTGCCGAAGAGGAAAAGCCCGGCGCGACCCATCTCGAACTTCCCGAGGATATCGCTGCCGAGGACGCCTTCACTCAACCTATTGCCCGCAGTGTCGCGCGCCGTCCCTCAGCTGAACCCAAGGCTGTGCGGCTTGCCGTCGACGCCATAGAGGCGGCCAAGTCACCGGTGCTGGTTATCGCTGCCGGAGCGAACCGGCGCATGACCAGTAAGATGCTGCGCGAGTTCGTCGAGAAGACTCGCATCCCTTTCGTGACCACACAGATGGGCAAAGGCGTACTTGATGAACGCCACCCACTCTTTCTCGGCTGCGCCGCGCTTTCCGCTGGCGATTTCTGTCACCGTGCGATCGAGGATGCCGACCTTATCATCAATGTCGGCCATGATGTGATTGAAAAGCCGCCTTTCTTTATGGACAAGGACGGCGCAAAGGTGATCCACATCTCGAACAACACGGCAGAAGTGGACCCGGTTTACTTCCCGCAGATTGAGGTGATCGGCGACATTGCCAATGCTGTCTGGCAGATCAAGGAGGCGATCACGCCGCAGGACACCTGGTCGTGCGGGCGAATGCTCGAATACCGCGCCGCAGACGTTGCGCATTCCGATCCGTTAGAAGCCGATGAGCGTTTTCCCATTTTCCCGCCCCATTTGGTGCGTCAGGTGCGCAAGGCCATGCCGGAGGATGGGATCATTTGCCTCGACAATGGCGTCTACAAGATCTGGTTCGCGCGCAATTATACGGCGTACCGGTCCAACACCGTCTTGCTTGATAACGCGCTGGCCAGCATGGGAGCGGGGCTCCCAAGCGCGATGATGAGCGCGATGCTTTTCCCAGAGCGCCGCGTGATGGCGATTTGTGGCGATGGCGGCTTCATGATGAACTCACAGGAGATGGAGACTGCCGTGCGGCTCGGCCTGAACCTGACCGTGCTGATCCTGCGCGATGACGCCTATGGAATGATCCGTTGGAAGCAGGCCAATATGGGATTTAAGGATTGGGGCCTGACCTACGGCAATCCCGACTTCGTGAAGTATGCCGAAAGTTACGGAGCGCATGGCCATCGCATTACAAGCAGCGAACACTTGGTAGATGTCCTTGCGCAAACTGGAGAAGCCAAGGGCGTGCATGTTATAGACTGCCCGGTCGACTACACCGAGAACGACCAGATCCTGAACCACGATATCAAGGAAATAAGCGCAAAGCTCTGAGATTGGTTGGCAAAGGAGATTCGTCTATGGCTAAGCTGAAGGATACCTATCCGCTCTACCTCAACAACAAGGCGGCCCAGCCAAATACTGATCTGTCGGTGACCGACAAATATACGGGCGAAGTCGCCTTTCGCACCGCGCTTGCGACGCCAGATGTGATTGATGAGGCAATCGCCGGTGCGGTCTCTGCGGCTGAGCCGATGGCAAAGCTGGCGAGCTTCGAAAAGCAGGATGTGCTGATGCACTGCGTCACCCGCTTCAAGCAGCGGTTTGACGAACTGGCCTATGCGCTTTGCGTCGAGGCGGGCAAACCGATCAACGACAGCGAAGGCGAAGTCACCCGGTTGATTGATACATTTCGGATCGCCGCCGAAGAGGCTGTGCGCAATTACGGCGAGGTCATGCCGCTCGACATTTCGGAGCGCGCGCGCGGCTATTCGGCGATGTGGAAGCGCGTGCCGATAGGTCCATGCAGCTTTATCTCGCCTTTCAATTTCCCGCTTAACCTTGCTGCGCACAAGATCGCACCCGCCATCGCGATGGGTTGTCCGTTTGTGATGAAACCGGCGTCGAAGACCCCGCTCGGCGCACTAATAATGGGCGAGGTGCTGGCCGAATGCGATGTTCTGCCCGAAGGGGCTTTCTCGATTTTGCCTGCCAGCCGCGATGGCGCAGACCTGTTCACCGAGGATGAGCGGCTTAAACTGCTCAGTTTTACGGGATCGCCGGGTGTGGGCTGGGCGCTAAAAGCCAAGGCCGGCAAGAAACCGGTGATCCTCGAACTTGGCGGCAATGCCGCGGTGATCGTGGATCAGGATGCCAATCTCGACGATGCATTGGAACGCGTGATCTTTGGCGCGTTCTACCAGTCGGGCCAAAGCTGTATCGGAGTGCAGCGGATCATCATCCACGAAGATGTCTATGACAACTTCAAGGACATGCTCGTCGCCAAAACCAAGACACTGATCGCGGGCGATCCCAAGGACCGCGCGACCTTCATCGGCCCAATGATCTCAGAAGGCGAAGCAACAAGGCTGAAAGGCTGGATTGACGAGGCAGTCGGGGGCGGCGCAAGCCTGCTAACCGGCGGTACGCTAACCAACGGCAACATGCTCGAAGCGACGCTCCTCGAAGACGTCCAACGCGACGCGAAGGCCCTGAATGAGGAAGCCTTCGGTCCGCTGGCAATCCTCCAGAAATTCAGCAGCTTCGACGAGGCTTTGGACGAAGTTAACAATTCTAAATTCGGCCTTCAGGCGGGTATCTTCACCCGCGACCTGTTCAAAATGTATGACGCCTGGGACAAGCTTGATGTAGGCGGAATCGTGATCAACGACGTGCCGAGCTATCGCGTCGACAATATGCCTTATGGCGGTGTGAAAGACTCGGGGCTGGGCCGCGAAGGCATTCGTTTCGCCATGGAGGACATGAGCGAAATACGGAACCTGGTGGTGCGGCGGACTTGACGCAACGCGGTGCTGTTGTGCTCAGTCGCCAATGAATGGCGAACTGATATCATTGCCGAACAGTAGATCGTAGTTCAGTTCCTGCATCCGCAAGATCACCTGCGATTGGCTTAGCACTGCCTGAGCAGAAAGCCGATCATATAGCTTATCGAGTGCGGCTTCATAGAAAGCGAGTTGTTCAGCGTGCGTCTGTGCGGCGATCTGACTCCGCATATCAGCCGGAAAGACACTCGCGGTGTCGATCACACCGCGCAGCGCAAGCATTCGCACCGCGCCGCCCCATTCAAGGTAGGTTTTCTCGGGCATGTCGACCGCCCAGATCGCATAGTCGGAGCTGCCCTTCATCTGCACAACCAGAGCGAACAACACGCCCGGCTTTCCGCCGATGGTCGTCTTTGCCAGGCCGATACGGCTATCGCGCCCATCGAACTTTGCCCAAGGATCGAGCCTTTCCATGATCACTTCACCGGTAAACACCGTCCCGGTATATTTCGCGAGATTCAGGACAGCCTGCTCATGCGACCGAACATCGTATCTCGGGCCGGTCGTTCCGCGGTGATAGACAGGGCTGCTTTTGTCACCAGGCTTCATATTGCGCGTAAGCTCATCACGCTTTGCCCAGCTGTCCAGCGCCGACTGATCTGCCGGAGCCGGGTTGTACTGCGCCCATACCGAGGTGGGAAACGAGGCGGTAATCAGAGCCAGGGACGCAATTGCCGCCTTGTAGGGTCGGACATGCTGCAAGGTTCTTCTCCTCGGTGTGGGCGCAGGCTTTGTACCGATATTCTATGCTTCAGGCTTGCCACATTTCACGACAAATCGGTGATCGAGTCCTTATCCTGTGGCGTATCTGCGCCGGATCGATCTACACATCCTCCAACAATAGCAGCACAGCGGTAACGACCAATCGTTCGTCCTCGCCGAAACGATGATCGACCTCTCGCACCGTCGCATCTGCTACCAGTTGACCCGGTATGCGGAATTCATGCTCGGACAGCTTGGCGATGAACTCTTCGCCGATTTCGACGGCTTCTGCACCATCGAAATCCAGCATCACTTCATGCCGCGTGCCGGTGAAGGTGATGGAAGACCACGCCTTTTCCTCATGCGTTAGCAGGCTTGCACGGCCCTCTGCCAACAACAGCAATGCCTCGCGCACTCGGTCAGCTGTAGTGCGCTTGGGGCGATAGCGGCGCGCGCGGCGTGACAGTGATGGCCTTTGAGCTTCGGCGGGCGAGGGCGCCTCGTTCGGGTCAGCCGACTTGGTCTCGAGCGTGGTATCAGTCAGCATGGGCGAGCTCCCGTTGCGTGTTGGCGGTTCCGGATTGATTGCCGTGACGGCTTTCGAAGTCGCGCATCCAGGATCGGGTTCGAGCCTCGGTCGCTGGGCGCGGGATACGACCCATGCGCAGGTCGAGCACGAAACGTGGATCGTGCGCAGCCAGACGCCCGAACTTGGTGGCTGGCATTTCGTGCTCTCGCAAGAAGGCCTCGATAGTGCGGATAAGCATGATGTTCCCCTGTTGTCATTAGCATTGAATGCGCCGCCATAAGGAGTGTGTGACTTGGCGAATCACCCAATGTTCGTAAAATGTTCCAGCTCAAATCCTACTTGTCTAGGAAAAATCCTATGCTATAGGAAAAATGAAGGGGTCGGGAGCACGAACTCGGATGGAGGAACTCGCAATGTCGCAATCGGAAATGTCGCCGGATCGTGTGCGATTGTTGGAATTATCGCGTGATCGAGGTGCTAGCCTTGCCAGTCTTTCCGAACTGCTTGGGCGAAATTCGGCTTATCTCCAGCAATATATCAAGCGAGGTACGCCCAAGAAGCTTGAAGAGGACGACCGCAAGACCCTCGCGCGCTTCTTTGGAGTGGATGAGTCTGAACTGGGTGGATCGACCGGATCACCAATTAAGGAAAAATCCTATATCGACACGAATGTTCGGATAAAAGGCGATTCGGAATGGGTGGAAGTTCCGCGAATTGATGTCGGAGCTTCAGCCGGACCGGGCGCGTTTCCAGGCGAACAAGGGCCGGGCGGCGAGCAGGCCTTCGACGCTTTCCGGTTCTCGCGACGCTGGCTCGCCGAACAGGGCCTTGCAGGCGCGCGCCTCTCTGCGATTACGGTTGAGGGAGACTCAATGGAACCACTGCTTAACAATGGCGACGAAATTCTTGTCGATCGGTCGCCCCTTCCGTTTCGCGATGGAGTGCACGTCGTACGGCTTGGCGATACGTTGATGGTAAAGCGCGTTGCCAGCGCGGGGACGGGTAAAGTGTCACTATTGTCGCAAAACCTCGCTTACCCACCGGTGAGCGTGGATGCTGAAGACGTAGAGATCATCGGGCGGGTGGTTTGGAAGGGGGGGCGGATATGATCTCGGCGGTTCGCGGCCTTGTCGAACTGGTTGCGAACCATTTCGACTTCGTGGTGATGTTCGTGCTGGTCGTTATTGCAGCGCGATTTGTGACCAAAGCTAGCGTGAGAGGGATCTCGTTCGGCACGATTATATTTGCAACAGGTATGATTTGGTGGACGGAGTTTCCCTTCTGGAAGTCTGGGCAGGCACTGACGCCAATGCAACTCGCCATCGGTTCACTGGCCGGTTGGGTCGCCATATCGCTCTTGTCGATAGCAATTGACCGATATGCGCCAGCGAAGCGCTTGCCTTAACTCGATACACTCCGCACATAGCGGCAATGACCGACAAACCTATCCCACCCATGCGCGCTGCGATCATTCCGGTGACGCCGCTGCAGCAGAACTGCTCATTGATCTGGTGCACCAGGACTATGAAGGCCGCTTTGACCGATCCGGGCGGCGATCTCGATCGGCTCAAGGAAGGCGTCGACAAGGCGGGTGTGACGCTTGAGAAGATTCTCATCACCCACGGCCATCTCGATCATTGCGGGCAGGCGGGCATGCTAGCTGAAGAGCTCGGCCTACCGATCGAAGGGCCGCACAAGGACGACCTGTTCTGGATCGAACAGCTCGACAATGACGGTGCGCGCTATGGGATGGTGGCAAAGAGTTTTGAGCCGACCCGTTGGCTGGAGCATGGAGATACTATCACTGTAGGAGAGCTGACACTCGACGTGATCCACTGCCCCGGCCATACGCCAGGCCACGTGGTGTTCGTGCATCAGCCCAGCCGCTTTGCGATCGTCGGTGATGTATTGTTCCAGGGATCAATTGGTCGGACGGATTTCCCGCGCGGCAATCATCAGGACCTGATCGACTCCATTACTCAACGCCTCTGGCCGCTTGGGGAGGATATCACGTTCATCCCCGGCCACGGCCCGACCAGTACCTTTGGCCAAGAGCGCAAGACCAATGCGTTTGTGAGCGATTACGCATTGTCTTGATTGTGTTGGCCCAGCCGGGCGAACTCTTTGGTGCTGTTCTTCCGTGAGACTGCGGGCATCTAACGCCGCGCGGTTGCGCTCGCCATCCGTTCTTCGAAATGCCGTCACTTGTTGCGTTATGCTTCCCCATCCTCGTGCTGCTGTTCTGGCTCGGAGCGTGGCCGATTGTCGTATGCGGCGTCCTCGTCCGCGTTGCTCTCATCGTTCATGGGCATTGGTTGATCGGCTCTCCGCTACACCACGCCAAGCCCGATCAACACCGCAAACACAGCCAGGCCCAGCAGAGTGAGCATTGAAACGATCGTCCCTAACATACGGCCTTTGGCGAGCGATCCGCCATCCATGCCGAGGCCATGTGCGACGCGGGCGAGCATGAATAGGCCGGCGACATAGGCGAGCCATGGGTCTCCATGTCCACTTAGCTCGATCGCTGCGATCAGGATCAGCACGAACGGGGCATTTTCGACAAAGTTCGCCTGCGCGCGCATCCGCCGCACCACGGCTTCGTTGTTTTCATCGCCTACAAATATTTTCTCTGCCGCGCGAACGCGTCCGATCCGCACCATCAACCATATATTGAGAATGGCCGCTGCGGCAGCCGCCGCAAGCGTTACAGGTAGCAATGCCATCAAGAGATCCCCTCAGAAAATCAGGCTCGCATCGCTAGGCGGGTATTCTGCCGCTTGCAACGCGCGAATTTTCAGCTATATCGCGCGCCTTCCCGTCACCCCGGGGTCAGGACTCTCGCACAAGCAAGAGCTTGTGCGCAAGAAGGCCTTGGCTTAAAGGCGGCTCTGAGATTGTGCGTCCAACGGCGCAAATACACGTATTTATTTGAGGAAATGGTGCCGCCATGGCTGTCCCAAAGAGAAAAGTATCGCCCCACCGCCGCGGCAATCGCCGGGCGCATGATTCGCTTAAAGCTGAGCCTTCGCACGAATGCCCGACTTGTGGCGAACTGAAGCGTCCGCATAATGTGTGCCAACATTGCGGCTATTACAACGGTCGCCCGGTCCTAGTCAGCAAGGACGGCACCTGGCCCGCTAACAGGTAATTGAAAAAAGGAACCGTGCGCATGACACTCCCGCGTATCGCCGTTGATGCGATGGGCGGCGATGAAGGTGTGCGCGTGATGGTCGAAGGCGCCGCGCTCGCTCGCCGACGCCACGAAGGCTTCCATTTCCTGCTGGTTGGTGATGAGAAGCGCATCAAGAGCGCGCTCGACAACCATCCGAATATGCGCGGCGCGTCCGAAATCCTTCATTGCGACGATGTGATCGCGGGTGACGAACAACCAAGCAAGGCCATCCGTCGCGCCAAGACGACGTCAATGGGCCTAGCGGTCAATGCCGTGAAAGAGGGCGCTGCTGGGGCCGCCGTGAGTGCAGGCAATACCGGCGCGTTGATGGCGATGAGCAAACTGGCCCTTCGCACCATGCCGGGTATCGATCGTCCAGCGCTCGCTGCGCTGATGCCGACGCTTGAACCGCATGATGTCGTCATGCTCGATCTGGGCGCGAACACCGAAGCCAATGCGCGCAACTTGGTACAGTTCGCTGTCATGGGCGCTGCCTATTCGCGAATCGTCAACGGCTTCGAACGTCCGACCGTTCGCCTGCTCAATATCGGGACTGAAGAGATCAAGGGCACTGATGCTTTGCGCGATGCTGCGGCCATGCTGCAGTCAGCATCCAATAAGGAAGAAGGCGGTTTGGCGCTCGACTTCTCGGGCTTCGTCGAATCCGACAAGATCAATCGCGGCGAAACGCATGTCGTGGTCACTGACGGCTTTTCCGGCAACATTGCGCTCAAGGCGATTGAAGGGTCTGCTCGGTTTGTGACCGACTTGCTCAAGCAAGCCTTTACCAGCTCGCTGCGTTCGAAAGTCGGCTTCCTTGTTTCGCGCCCTGCAACCGAGTTGTTGCGCCACCACCTCGACCCGAACAATCACAACGGTGCCGTGTTTCTCGGCCTGAATGGCGTTGTCGTAAAGAGTCATGGAAGCGCGACCGCAAACGGTGTGGCAAACGCCGTGGCTGTCACGGCCAGCTTGCTGACCAACAAGCTGACCGAACGGATCGCGCACGATCTCGCCGAACTGGGCGAGGAAGCTCTGCGAGAAAATGGCGGTGCGGCTGCTCATGGTGGGTGCGAGGCGGCAGCATGACAGGTTCACGCCTGCTGGGCACCGGGTCGGCGTTGCCCAAGCGGGTACTCAGCAACGATGAGTTGGCCGCGCAGATCGATACCAGCAATGAATGGATCGTCGAGCGCACCGGTATCAGGCAGCGCCATATCGCAGGTGATGGTGAAACAACGTCGACTCTTGCCATTGCGGCGGCTCGCGCAGCAATCTCGGATGCAGGGCTTGAGCCGAGCGATATCGATCTGATCGTGTTGGCTACCGCGACGCCTGACAATACCTTCCCGGCTACCGCGACCAAAGTTCAACATGCGCTTGGGTGCAACGGAGGGGTAGCCTTTGATGTTGCTGCGGTTTGTTCGGGCTTCCTCTACGCGCTTGCGACCGCCGATTCGATGCTCAAAACCGGGATGGGAACCCGTGCGTTAGTCATCGGCGCAGAAACTTTTAGCCGAATTCTTGACTGGGAAGATCGCACAACCTGCGTGCTGTTTGGCGATGGGGCTGGGGCGGTGGTTCTGGCTGCGCCTGACGCCAATGCGGAGCCTGATGAGAATGCGGCGGGCATCCTCGCAAGCCGCCTGCACGCTGATGGGGCGCAGCACGATCTGTTGTATGTCGACGGCGGGCCGTCGACCACGCAAACGGTCGGCCACCTGCGAATGAAGGGCCGCGAAGTGTTCCGCCACGCGGTTGTAAACCTATCCAATGTTCTTCGTGAAGTCATTGAAGATGCAGGAATTTTAGTTTCTGAAATCGACTGGATCGTACCGCATCAGGCGAACGCAAGGATCCTGGATGCGACCGCGAAGAAGCTGGGTATCCCGGCTGAGCGCATCGTCGTTACCGTGGATGTCCACGCGAATACCTCGGCCGCTTCAGTACCTTTGGCACTGGATTGCGCGCGACGTGATGGCCGGATCAAGTCGGGCGATCTGGTGATGCTAGAGGCTATGGGTGGCGGCTTCACTTGGGGCGCAAGCTTGCTACGAGTTTGAGAATTAGCGGCGTTTGCATGTGCAGAACTTGCAATTGAATGACTCCTTCGTTTGCGAAATTCTATACAAAACCGTACACTACCCGATCTTGGATAGGGTCGCACCGACAAGGGAGACATGCGTATGATGCGTTCGGTGGGTACGCTCACGAGAGCCGATTTGGCGGAGACGATCAATCGCAAGCTGGGATTCAGTCGGGCGGAATCGCTCGATCTTGTCGAGGCCATTCTCGACAAGATGTGCGATGCGCTGGCCAAGGGCGAGAATGTGAAGATTTCAGGCTTTGGCAGTTTTGTCCTTCGCGACAAGAATGAACGCGTCGGTCGCAACCCGAAAACGGGCATAGAAGTGCCGATTACGCCGCGCCGCGTGATGACGTTCAGGGCCAGCCAACTGCTCAAGGAACGGATAGTTAAAGGCGACTGATCGACATGGCTGAGTTCGATGATGGCAAAGACGAAAGCGCGCTGCGCACGATCGGCGAACTCAGCGAAGCGCTCAATATCAAGCCGCATGTGCTGCGCTATTGGGAGCAGCAGTTCTCATTACTGAAACCGCTGAAGCGCAGTGGCGGTCGCCGCTACTATAGGCCGGAAGACATAGCGTTGGTCGAGCGAATCAATGAGCTGGTCAATGAGGAAGGCTACACGATCAAAGGTGCTGACGCGGTGCTCCGTTCGAGCAATAGTTCGGATATGGATCGACGTACAGCCGACCGTCGTTCTGGTGATAGGCGGGCAAATGCCGATGACAATGACGGGTCTAGCAGCCCCGTACTGCCCAGCGGACCCGACCTGACGGAAGCGATCGCACAGCTGAAGTCAATCCGGTCGCGGTTGTCCCAAGCGATCGAAGCGTAGTTTTCTCTACTCTGCCGCCATTAGCGCGGCTTCACCCAGATCGACGCTAACAAGACGCGACACGCCCTTTTCCGCCATCGTTACCCCGAACAAGCGGTGCATCCGACTCATTGTCACTGCGTTGTGGGTCACGATCAGATAACGCGTCTGGGTGGTTTGAATCATCGAATCGAGCAAGTCGCAGAAGCGTTCGACATTGGCATCATCAAGCGGTGCATCGACCTCGTCGAGTACACAAATCGGTGCAGGGTTAGTCAGGAACAACGCAAAGATCAGCGCGGTGGCGGTCAGAGCCTGCTCGCCACCCGATAGTAGTGATAGTGATTGCAAGCGCTTGCCTGGTGGTTGAGCGAAGATTTCTAGACCTGCCTCAAGCGGATCATCGCTGTCGATTAGCGCGAGATGCGCCTGCCCGCCTTCGAACAACCGCGTGAACAGCTCACGGAAGTGGCCATCGACTTCCTCGAATGCGGTCCGAAGGCGCTCGCGGCCCTCGCGGTTGAGATTGCCGATCGATCCGCGCAGCCGATTGACCGCTTCGGTGAGCTCAGCTTGCTCATTGGCATTGGTGCCGTGCTCCTCCTCGATCCGTGCAAGCTCTTCGGCGGCGACAAGATTGACCGGACCAATCCGTTCGCGGCTTGCGGTGAGCCGTTCCATCTCGTCGGATTCTTCGGTCGAGTGCTTTATGTCGTCTTCGTCGAACTCAAAGCGCTCCGCGAGCAGCGGGGGCGGGCACTGGAAGCGTTCGCCGGAGATGCGCGCCATTTCGCCGCGACGCTCTTCTTCGTTCTCGGCGCGCGCTGCAAGCGTCGCGCGTCCTTCTCGGGCCTGGGCCAGAGCTTCACCAGAATCCGCGAGAGTTCGTTCAGCCTCCCGCATCGCACTTTCGCACTCGTTGACAGCGGTCTGCGCAGTTTCAAGTTCAAAGCTGAGTCTCGCGCGCATGGCATCGCCTTGCTCGATCTCGGCGATCAGAGCGGCGGGCTTTGCGGCGATGACTGCGCTTTCCTCTTCGATTTCATCGAGCCGCCGCGCGGCCTCGGCCATGCGCTGTGTTGCCTCGCCTGACCGGGCTTGCCAGTTGCTGCGATCGGCTTGCTGCGATGCAAATCGTTCGCGAGTAACGGCGAGGCCCTGATCATGCGCGGCCAGCTCTGCGAGCGCTGCCTGCACAGCCGATTTCGCTGCTTCATGCTTGGCCTGTGCCGCCTCGAGCGAAGCGCGTCCGGCATCGGGAGCAGGCAAGGCAGCGCAAGCATTGCGCGCGGTTTTTAGCTCGGCTTCAGCAGTGGTCAGCTGTTCAGAAAGCTCCTCCAAGGACGTAGCGAGTTCTTGGAGGCGACCGGCAAGCCGTTCCTTGGCGGCCTCCGCCTGATCCAGATTTCGCAATGCTTGGCGTTCGGCCTCGACTGCGCCGGCAATCTCGCGTTCCTGTGCGACCAGCGCGGTTTGTAGCGTGGACAGTTCTTCGCGCGCGGATCGTTCGGCGCTCTCGGCTTGCTTTGCGGCATCGCGCAATTCAGGCAGTACGCCTTCCAGTTCCGCGAGGCGGTTCATTGCTTCGAGTCTAGCCGCTTCGGCGGAACCTTCTCCGCGCGCGATAAATCCGTCCCAACGCCGCAGATGGCCGGCAACGGTTACCAGCCATTCGCCTGGCGCTAGCGTACGGCCATCGTCCTCAACCACGCAATGGACCAGTGCCAGACGTGCGCGCAGTTCTGCAGGACAGTCTTCGATTTGTTCGAGCAGGCTGTCAGCGACTTCTCGAGGTGCGTTGCTACCGGTCCAGAAACGGCCATCGGTCGGCGTTGGCGGCGCGCCCAGTGGAGACTTCGCATCACGACCAAGCACGGCGGCGATTGCGCGCTCGTATCCAGGAGTGACGCTGACCTTATCGAGCGCTGCGGGCAGGCCTTCGCGTGATGATGCGCGCTTCAATCGCGCATCTCGGTCGCGAACTAGTGCTGAAAACTCGCGATCCGCCCCAGCGAGCTCGGCCTTGGCGGTGGCGAAAGCGGCGGCCGATTCATCGCGGCCCCTTTGTAGTTCACTCTTGAGCGCCTGATCCGCGTTAAGCCGCTCGCGTAACCGAGCGAGTTCGTTCGCTGCATCGTCAGCGGCCTCGCGGGCATCGATCAAAGCCTGTTGAGCATCCTCGCCGCCAGCAAGTTCACGGCGTGTTTCGGCGATGCGCTCCTGCTCACGCTTCAACCTTGCCAACCGGTTTTCGGCTTGCTCAATCGCGGCTTCGGCAACCCGCCACTCGGCCTCCACGCCGGCATGATCCGCAGTCGCCTTGGCAAGCGCAAGTTCGGCGGCGCGGCTGGCACGCTCGGTATGTTCGCTGCGTTCGGCAAGAGCGGGGCGCGAAGCCTCCGCCTTGGCCAGTGTTTCTTGATTTGCGGCAAGCTCACTTTCAAGCTTGGCCAACGCACCTGCTGCATCGGTTGTAAGGCGATTGGCATCCTTGCGATCTTCCTCCAGCCGGGCACGCTGGCGAGTGAGATCGGCAAGCCGAGTTTCAGCGGCCTCCAACTTTTCAGACAAAGCCGCCATGCGGTGGCCATGCGCGGTTGCATCATCACGGCGATCGGCGAGTTCTTCGCGCGCCTCGGCGAGTTTGGTGGCGAGCGCCGCCTGCTCCTTTTGCGCTGCATCGACCGCCTGTTTTGCGGTCGCAACTCTAGCATCAGCACACTCGGCGGCCGCGCGTGCTTCTTTTGCGGCATAGGCGGCATCGCGCCACCGGGCGAATAGCAGCCGCGCTTCTGCCAATTGGATCTGTTCTGTGAGCTTGGTGTATCGCTCAGCCTGTTTGGCCTGCCGCTTTAGCGAGGCTATCTGCGAATCCAGCCCTGCCATCAAGTCTTCCAGCCGCGCGAGGTTTGCCTCGGTCGACCGCAGTTTGCTCTCGGCATCCTTGCGCCGGACATGAAGTCCCGCGATCCCGGCTGCCTCCTCAAGCATCTGGCGACGTTGGGCGGGTTTGGCTGCAATCACCTGTGCGATCTTGCCCTGGCTGACGAGCGCAGGGCTGTGCGCGCCGGTCGCCGCATCGGCAAAGGTCAGTGCTACGTCCTTCGCCCGTACGTCGCGGCCGTTGACGCGGTACGCACTGCCCGCACCGCGCTCAATTCGGCGGGTGACGACCAACTCTTCGCCATCACTGTCGGCGGCATGAAGTACGACCTCGGCGAAGGCGCGCTCCGGGCGACTGGCCGTCCCGGCGAAGATGACGTCTTCCATTCCGCCAGATCGCATAGACTTGGGCGAGTTTTCACCCATGACCCAGCGGATCGCCTCAAGCAGGTTGGATTTGCCGCAGCCGTTCGGACCGACGACCCCGGTTAGTCCGGGCTCAATGCGCAATTCAGCCGGCTCGACAAAGCTCTTGAAACCACTGAGCTTAAGCCTGCTGATCTGCATGAGTAGTGCGTGGTCCCCCGAAACCGCTTATTCTTCGCGCGCGCCAGCGCGTTGAAGGACGGGTTCGAGCTGACCCCATTGGTTCACGTCAAGCTTCTGCCCGTTGAGCAGGAAGGTCGGCGTCGCGCTGATGCCAAGCTCTTCGGCCTGTTCGTTCGAAGCATCGGCGATCTTCTCAATAGCGGTCGTGTCGGCGAGACAACTGCGGGCCTGGTCGGCGCTAAGGCCGCGGGCAGAGAAGAAATTGATAAGACCGGCGGCCTCTCCGATTGCGATGAAGCGTTGCTCGACCGGCAGCTCACCTGAAGCCTCGTACTGGGCCGAGTTAGTCTGCACATTGGCGAATATGTCGTTGAGCGCGGCCCATGCCTGATCGGACAGCGGTTGCATGTTTTCCTTTTGCCCGCACCGCACCAGTGTGGCGATCGAAAGATCAATCGGGTCGCGAACAAGGTTGCGCTGTTCGAAACTGACGACGCCGGTATCGATATAGGATTTGAGGCCCGGTTTACCGGTCGCCGCGAAGTTCGCGCAAGCGCCGCAAGTGTGTGAGGCGTACTCGACGAGCTTAAGCGGCGCTTCGGGATTGCCGATCTTATAGCCGTCTTCTTCCGTAACGGTAACGGTGTCCGTCCACGCTGTCCCGTCTGGTGCTGGGATAGCAGCAATGGCGTCGCCTTCGATCTCGTTTCCGGTGCCGGAATCGCTGCAGGCAGCCAGAGCCAGAGCTAGCGGGGTCGCGAGAACCAGGCCGGCAAGCCTGCGGGACAGTGTCGTGCGATTGGCAGTCATCAGGTATGATCCTCAGGTCTGATCAGCGGAGATATAATGGCGGGGTGCGAGACGCAAAAGCATCAGCGGGATGCTTGTGCACAAATGTGTCAATAAGGTTGCAAAGCGCTAAACCAGTGAGCTGATAATATGCAAATACTTCTAGTTGCCCGCGCTATCATTGGAGCGGTTCGGCTTGAAACGGGCAGATAACACCTCGTAAAGTGCGTCCCACGAATGCACCCCCTCTAGCAATGAACCATCAAGTGCAAAACTGGGTGTACCCGGCACCGCAAACTCTGCCTTGTCGGCCCTGCCATTAGCGATCATCGCATCTGCGGCCCTATCGTCCATAAGACAAGCATTGATCTCTGCAACGGACTGTCCACGCTTGGCCATCATGTCGTCGAGATCGAGCGAGCGCGCCATGTTAAGACGAGCGTTTGCATCGGCACGCGCCCAGATTGCCTGCTGACCTTGCGGCGCTTCCCTTGCCTTTTCCAGCCATTGCCCCTGAGAGAACATGAACGCGCGGTGGCGTGACTTGAACTGGTCCACATCTCCACAGGCAACCAGCATCGAGATCGTGAGGTCGAGCGGGTTGCGGATCACGGGGCGCACTTCGAGCGTCATCTCTCCCGGCATCAACAGCACAAGGTCAAGTGCGGGCTCACCTTCTGCCGCGAAGCTTGCACAGTGTCCGCAAGTGTAGCTTACGAATTCGATGAGCTTAACGTCTGCGAGTGGATTGCCGATCAAGTGCCCGCGCTCGGTCGGTTCGACGACAGCCTGCCAGTTGCCCTTGCGCGTCGTATCGACAAAATCGCTGTCAGGGTTGCTGAGATTCTGCTCGCGCTCTTGCGCTGCAAGCGGAGCAGACATGGCTAGAAAAGCAGCGATAATGCCGGCAAGCTTCGCGGTCATGCTCAGTTTCCAAGTCACTTCATTTCGTCTTTCTAGTCACTATCCGCATCGTCGAAACTGCGCGCGAGGGATTCCAACACGGTGCGCAGCTCTGGATCGCCTATATCGCGCAGGCTGTCCCCCAACTCCATCGGAATCGGTTTTAACGAAGGCGGAGCTTTGGCCGGGCTTTGAGCATGCGGTGCCTTAACCGCGCCTTGCCGAATCTTGACCCGCGAAACCGCATTATACCCGAAGAAACGATTGACCCGCTCCATTATCTCGGGCGTCACCTGCTGGATCAGCGGTGCATGCGCTGGGGCGACGACGAGTTGCAGGATGCCTTCGGACTTTTCTCCGGGCGGAAAGCGGATCGCTTCGGGGCTGCACACCTTGGCATGATGCGGGCCGACGATCTCGGGCCAACGGGTAACGACCGAACTCTGTACGAAGCCAAAGCGGCGAAATGCAGTCCGGCCGATCTCGGGCATTAGCTCACCGATGGGTCTTGGGCCCCGACCGCGCGGGCGTTCGTATCTTTTCGCGGGCTTGGCTTTTCGGCCTGCAGCTTCGCTACTCGAAGCCCGAGGCTTTGTCTTTCGAGGCCCGTTTGAACCGCCATTTGTCTTGTCGCTTCCCATTGTGCGACAAGCCATGCCATAGGCTAGGTGTGATCGCCAGCATCTCTGACATTCTGCTTCCCTGGTACGACGCTCATGCGCGCTCGCTTCCTTGGCGCAATCCACCGGGAGCAGACCGGCCAAGCGATCCGGCATGGCCCTATCGTGTGTGGTTGTCCGAAGTGATGCTTCAACAGACCACCGTCGCAGCGGTTAAGCCGTATTTTGAGAAATTCACCAAGACCTGGCCCACGATCGAGGATCTTGCAGCGGCGGGTGAGGACGAGGTGATGGCCGCTTGGGCGGGGCTCGGATATTACTCGCGCGCCCGCAATCTGGTGAAATGCGCAAAGGCAGTTGCGGATCGCGGCGGCTTTCCCGAGACTGAGGCCGAATTGCGCGAGTTGCCCGGACTGGGAGCCTACACTGCAGCAGCGATTGCCGCGATCGCGTTTGAACAACACGCAGTCGTGGTTGATGCCAATGTCGAGCGGGTTGTGGCTCGGCTCTACGATATCGAAGAGCCGCTGCCGAGAGCACGCAAGATGATCCGCAAACGGGCGGAAGAGATAACGCCGCAGTATCTTGCTGGTGACTTCGCTCAGGCAATGATGGACCTCGGATCAAGCATCTGCACCAGCAAGTCGCCGCGCTGTCTGCTTTGTCCTCTTCAAGAGGGCTGCGTCAGCAGAAAGGCTGGAGACCCGGAGCGCTTGCCTGTCAAACCTCGCAAGAAGGTAAAGCCCGAGCGGCGCGGCACCGCATTCTGGATAGAGCGTATTGGCGAAAGAGGGGCGGAGGTCTGGCTGGTCACCCGGCCCGGAACCGGAATGCTAGGCGGAATGCGGTGCTTACCCGATGATGGCTGGACGGCGCGTGCAGATGGATCGGGGAAGACCCCATTTGCAACCGAGTGGGCATCGCTTGGCGCCGTGCGCCATACGTTCACTCACGCGCACCTTACGCTCATCGTCATGAAGGGAGAGACGCGTGATACCCCTAAAAGCGCAGGTGAATGGTGGCCGGTCAGCCAGATCGACGATGCGGGCTTGCCGACCCTATTCGCCAAGGCCGCGAGGTTGGCGCTGGCTTCTGTTTAGATGAAGCCGCCGCCGATCATCAGACGTACTGCGGCAACCAGCAGAATGATCAGACAGAAATTCCGACCGGAATTGCTGGATGACAAAGCACCGATGATCACGCCGAAGACGATCAGTGGTAGCGCGACCCAGTTGGCCCAGCCGAGAAACGGGATCTGTGCTGGTATCACAATCAAAAGCGAAATCAGGCCAGTTAGAAAAGCAAGAATGTTCAGCATGTGTCTTATATGAGTAGGACACCTTGGTGTTTCAAGCCTAAATTGACTGTTCAAACTTCATTCACCGGTCGGTGTGATTGACCGTCACGATCAACTGCCCCAAACGGTTTCCAAAACAGACCGGAGATTCCCTGCCCATGGCCTTTCGTGAATTCGAACAACCATCTCTCTCTCGCCGCTCACTGTTTCGTGGAGGGGGATACCTCGCGGCTGGCGCTGCGCTTTCTACACTGCCGATGGGACGGGCTCTGTTCGCGCATGATGTTAGCGAAGCGTGGCCGAATGTCGCGGCGATGGCGCAAAAATATGTCGGCGAGCGCAAGGTGGCGAATATGTTTCTGACCTTCGGCTGGGATCAGGAAGACCACGCTCACACGGTCGGCGGTGGCAAGCTTTCGCTCGCGCGCGAAGCGGAGGTAGACGCGGACTCACTTTACCGCATCTATTCGATGACCAAGCCGATCACCGGCATGGCGACGATGATGCTGATTGATGACGGTCTAATTACGCTCGACCAGCCATTGGGCGACATAATGCCCACTTTCGCGAACATGCAGGTGCTGGTCGATCCGGAAGGTCCGCTTGATAACACCGTCCCGGCCGAGCGACCGATAACGATCCGTCAGTTGCTGACGCACACAGCCGGCCTTGGCTATCTCATCGTCAGCAAGGGCCCGTTACTCGAAGCCTATCGCGAGAACGGCCTTGTCGGTGGGCGCGTGAGCCGCATGCCGATCCCTGGCATACCGCCGGTCACACCTGCACCTGGTCTCGAAGTCTGGGCCGATCGCCTCGCCGAGCTGCCGCTGATGCTGCAACCGGGTACACAATGGAGCTATTCGGCCAGCCTTGACCTGCTTGGCCGCGTGATTGAAGTCGCTTCGGGCAAGGACTTCGAGATTTTCCTGAAAGAACGCATGTTTGATCCGCTTGGTATGACGAGCACCTACATGACTGTGCCGGAAAGCGAAGTCGGGCGGCTGACCGATAACTATGGCATCCTTGCCGGTAACCCGTTGCCCATCGATCCTGCGGGCAGTTCGATCTTCCTCGATGAGCCCGGGGTGCCGTCTGGTGGCGGCGGATTGGTTTCTACCCCAAAGGATTACGATCGCTTCCAGCGCATGCTGCTCGGCTACGGGATGCTTGATGATACCCGCGTAATGAGTGAGGAAGCGGTGCGCGTCGGCACGTCCAACCTGATGCCCGAAACGGCCACAACTGTTGGCACTTGGATGGAAGGTCAGGGCCACGGCGCTGGTGGACGCTCGGTCGGCAACACCTTTGGTTGGGGTGGAGCGGCTGGCACTCTTGCTGCCGTCGATTTCGATCTCAAGCTGCGCTCGGCCCTGTGGACGCAGTATATGCCGACCGAAGCCTACCCGATCCGCGACGAATTCCTCGCTGCGCTGGAGGCTGACCTGGCTTCGGTACGTGCGGCCAAGTCGGCGTAATGCACCATCCCGCCCATCCGGGGCTTGCGGCGACAGGGCCGATCGCTTTTGCCGGTTCCCCGATCGACCGAGCGGACCTGATCCGGGTCGACGACGAGGCGCTGGCCGCGCGGATGGACTGGCGCGCGCGGGTGCTGAAGCTTGATGGCTTGCTGCCCGAAATCGACGAGACGGGCGGTCTGATCTGGGGCACGCTGGCCGATGTTCCGCAAGAGGCGGAACTGGTTTTTCTCGGCCTGCTGGATGACAAAGCGTGCTTCGCTGCGGTGCCCGATGTCGGGGCGACCGGGCCAGCTTATGCCATGCCGCGTGCATGGCAGGTGATGCAGCTGCTCTCTCCGCCTGACTTGGCGATCTATGGCGGTGCGCGCAGCCTTGTTGACTGGCACGCCCGGCATCAGTTCTGCGCCCGTTGCGGCGCTCAGACGAAGCTCGCCAAAGGCGGATGGCAGAGAACGTGCGATAATTGCGGGGCGCAGCATTTCCCGCGCACCGATCCCGTCACGATCATGCTGGTCGAGCATGAAGACAAACTGTTGATGGGCCGCCAACCGCGTTTCCCACCGCGTATGTATTCTGCGCTTGCGGGTTTCGTTGAGCCCGGTGAAACGATCGAGGAGGCGGTCGCTCGCGAAATCTGGGAAGAGGCAGGCCTGAGGGTGCGCGACGTCAAATACATCGCGAGTCAGCCGTGGCCGTTCCCAAGCCAGCTTATGATCGGCTGCACCAGCGTCACCGACGATCCCGAACTGACCATTGATCGTACCGAACTTGACGATGCGCGCTGGTTCACCCGCGCTGAACTTGAAGATGCACGCGCGGCGGGCCCTGATGGAAACGAACAGCTGATCTTCCCGCAGAAGTTCGCAATTGCGCATCACCTTCTGGCATGGTGGCTCGACAAATGACCCGAGCAAGACCCGAAAAGCTGACGATAGACATCTACTCCGATGTCATGTGCCCATGGTGCGCGATTGGTTATGGTCAATTGACCAAGGCGCTCGACGAGCTGGATGGAGAGATCGAGGCGGAACTGCGCTGGCGTCCGTTCGAACTCAATCCCGACATGCCCGCTGAGGGCGAGGAGCAAGAAGCGCATCTCCAACGCAAATATGGTCGCTCTGCTGAGGAAGGCGCTGCATTGCGGGGGCGGATGAAGTCAATTGCCGATAGTGCTGGCGTTTCGCTGTCCTATCAAGGGGAGGGTGAAGCCCCGCCTGCGATGATGTGGAACACGCGAGATGCGCACAAGCTGCTTGGCTTTGCTCTTGAACAGGCCGGGCCGCAGGTGCAGACCCAGTTGAAGCTCGCTCTGTTCAAGGCGCATTTCAATGAACGCCGAAGGATCGGGGAGCGAGAGGTGTTGCTCGATATCGCCGTCAGCGTCGGCCTTCATCGCGAAGCGGCCAAGGCCGCGCTTGAGGACAGGGAACTGGAAGCGCGGGTGGTCGCGGAAGAGCGGCAGGCATGGGATCTTAATATCTCCGGCGTCCCGGCGATGATCGTGAACAACAAATTCATGATCCCTGGCGCGCAAGCTCCCGAAACCTACGTCAACGCCCTCCGGAGGGTGGCTGATAAGAGCCGTTCGGCATAATGCTCCGGCTGCTTGGCGCGCTGCTGCTCTGGACTGGGCTGGTCGCCATGGCACCGGCTGAAAGTGACCCCAAGAACTTCATCTATGTTGGTCCCGATCAGCTTGAGGAACAGGTTGATAAACTGCGCCGCGATGATGTGGAGGGCGCACAGGTCATCTACAATTGGCGCATGCTCGAACCGAAAGAGGGCGAGTATGACTTCAGCTCGATCGAAACTGATCTGAAGCTTCTTGAAGAGCTGAATCTGCCACTCTTCGTCCAAGTTCAGGATCGCTTTTTCAGTCCCAAGGCTCGCAGACTGCCCCAGTATATTCTCGACAACCCCGAATATGATGGCGGGTTGGTCCGGCAGTTTGACAACGCAGGCGAGGGCAAGCCCATCGGGAAAGGCTGGTTCGCCAAGCAGTGGAACCCTGCCTTGCGCAGACGCTTTCAGGCACTCTTGAAAGCGCTGGCGGAGCGCTTTGATGGGCGCATCTTCGGGATCAATCTGCCCGAGTCCGCAATAAGCCCAATCGAAGGCGAAGAGGGTTTCTCTTGCGACGCCTATTTCGAAGCGACGCTCGAGAACATGCGATATGCCAAGGCTGCGTTTTCCAAGACGCAAGTTGTTCAGTACATCAATTTTTGGCCGTGCGAATGGAACAACGACAAGGGTTATATGGAGCGGTCGTTCGCCTTGGCGGTGGAGCAGGGCATAGGTGTGGGCGGTCCCGATATCATCCCGAACCGCCGTGGTCAGATGAAGAACAGTTATCCGTTCTTCAATCGTCACAAGCAGGATTTGCCCCTGATCGCCATGGGTATTCAGGAACCGACACTCACTTACACCGATCCGGAAACCGGCAAGCCATTCGCGCGTTCAAAGTTCGTCGAATTCGCTCGCGACTATCTGGGTGTCGACATCATTTTCTGGAGCGTTGAGGCGCCTTGGTTGAATGCACCACGAGAGGCCGCAGTGCTTTGAACCGATCGGAACTGGGGGTAGGGACCGTTATGAAGAGCATTATCGTATTCATTGTGGTCGCAATTCTAGCGTTCGGTTTTGGTCATCTGGCTGGCGAGACCAGTGTGGAGGTCTTTGGCTATTCTGCGTTCTTCCTTTGCGCTGTGATCGCGATGGTTGTTAACTGGATTGCCTTCCTCCCTTCGGCGCTTGCACAGTCTGACAAGTTTTACGACACCATGGGCGCAGTCACCTATCTCAGCGTCACCGGATTTGCGTGCTGGGTCGCTTGGCCGCTTGATACGCGGGCGATTGTGATCGCGGCGATGGTGGCGATCTGGTGCATTCGTTTGGGCAGTTTCCTCTTCATCCGCATTCATGCGGCCGGCGGCAGCGATTCCCGGTTTGAGAAAATCAAGACGAACCCCGCGCGCTTCCTTGTCGCATGGACTCTTCAAGGTCTGTGGGTCATTCTCACAGCGGCAGCGGCTCTGGTTGCCATCACAACGACGGACCGCACGCCTATTGGCATATTCTTCTGGGTCGGTGCGCTTGTCTGGTTGGTCGGCATTGTGTTCGAAGCGGTCGCCGACGCGCAAAAAAGCGCTTTCAAGAAAGACCTGGTGAACAAGGGTAGATTCATCAATGTCGGCTTGTGGAAGTGGTCACGTCACCCGAACTACTTTGGTGAGATCACTTTGTGGATCGGCATTTTGATCATGGCCATTCCAGTGCTTTCCGGTTGGAGTTGGTTGGTGGTCATTTCACCGATCTTCGTCGCGCTGCTGTTGACAAAGGTAAGTGGCGTGAACTTGCAGAACGCGCAGGCGAAAGAGCGCTGGGATGATGACCCAGAGTATCAGAAATATCGCGAGAACACGCCTGCACTTATCCCGATGCCGCCAAGCAGGTAGAACCTGAAAGCCAGCAATATGACCGAGTTCGCTCCACGCACTGCAGTTATAACCGGTGGTGCAAGTGGCATCGGACTGGCGTTAGCAAGGAGGCTGTCAGAGCGGGGTGTTCGGGTCATGATCGGTGACTTGTCCGTGCCTGCGCTGGACCGGGTTGCGACCGAGGTTCACGGTTCAATCATTCGGGCTTGCGACGTTTCTGATCTTGCTCAAGTCGAAGCGCTGGCAGATGCTGCATTCGAGCGGCTCGGTTCGGTTGATCTACTGTTCAACAATGCGGGGCAGGGAGGGGTGCGCGGACCGCTATGGGAAGTTGATCCAGATGAGGCGCGGGCCCATTTTGACACCAATTTCTGGGGCGTTTGGAATGGCTGCCGCGCATTCGCGCCTCGGTTGATCGCGCAAGAAACGCCCAGCGCGATCTACAACACCGGCAGCGAGAACAGCTTCTTCTGCGCGGTGCAGCAAACTGCCGCTTACATTGCCGCAAAGCATGCAGTTTTAGGCATGACGGAGAGCTTGCGCGGTGACTTGCCGCCACATGTGCATGCTGGACTCATTATCCCTGGATGGGTCTTCACGCCGCTTGGCCCAGAACAGTTCATGAAGTTTGGCATGGATGTCGATCGTTACATCGACATAATCCTCCCACAGATCCTTGCAAGACGGCGCTTTGTGGTCAGCCACGGCTACAATGATGTTAGAATCGCCGAGCGCATGGAAGAGTTGTCTGCGAGCTATGACGAGTTTGCACTGCCTGCTGATGAAGACGCGGTGCACGATGTGCAATTGGTGATGGCTCAGTTGCGCGCGGCTCGCAATCAGTCCTCAGACTAATCCGAGGCGCTCTAACTTAGCCGCCAGTTTGCCCGGTAGCGCGTCGCCAATATCTTCACCCTCGGCAACATCGCGCGGAGCGTTCTCGTCCGTGAGGTAACGCCAGCCCTGATGCGCGCGTTTGCGCTGTTGGTGCACGCGGATCAGCTTGGGTTCCAGATTGATGTTCCAGCGCCCGTCCGGTGTTTCGGTGAAACTCAGTATCTCAGAGCGTGCGACCAATGCGTGGTTCAAAATCCAGTAGAGCGACCCGCCGACCATTTCAGCATGCTTGGTCGGTCGGTTGCGTGTTGTCAGCGCAATCTCGCGGCGGTTCGCATACCACCCGGCGAGGTCATCATAGCTCTTCGCGCCGAACGCGATCTTGGTCATGTGCAGTGACATGCCTCCAATCTGGCGTTTTACGGCGCGCAATCAAGCGATGCTCAACCCGCCATCCACAATGAAGGGTGCGCCTGTGGCAAACTGGCTCTCGTCGCTCGCCAGATAGACGATGAGATGCGCGATATCTTCCGGCTCACCCATGCGACCGATTGGCTGCGCGATCGAGAACGCCTCACGCGTCGCATCTGGGTCGGGCGTACCCGCAATGACACTTTCGACATTGGGCGTCAGGATCGTGCCCGGTTGGACTGAGTTGACGCGCACATTGTTTTGCTCACGCGCGCAATACAGGGCGATGCTCTTGGTCAGCATCGGCACGGCTGCCTTGGCGCTGTTATAGGCGGCGAGATCGGCGTTGGGCTTGTTAGCCGCGGCGGACGAGAAGTTGATAATCGATCCACCACCGCCCTTCGCCATTAGCGGGATGGCCGCCTTGCACCCCATGAAGATGGAGTCGACATCGACGGTGTAACAGCGGCGGAAGTCTTCTGGGCTGATATCTGCGATCGAACCGAACACTGTGATCGCGGCATTGTTGACGAGCACATCGAGCTTTCCGTGCGAGGCCTCCACTTCTGTGATTAAGGCTTGCCAACGATCCCAATCAGTGACGTCCTGTCTTAGAAACGAGCATTGCTCGCCCAATTCCTCAGCTGCAGCCTCACCTGCCCGCTCGTCAATATCAGTGATGATAACCCTAGCGCCTTCGGCGAGCAGCGCGTTAGCAGCCGCTTTGCCCAATCCCATCGCGCCGCCCGTTAGCAGCACAACCTTTCCTGAAACGCGCCCCACTCTTGGTCTCCTCTGTTCTCCTGAAGAGAGACGCTATCAGCCGGTCAACCCGCTCACCACTGCCAAACCTAGGAAGGCGAAGAAGCCCATCGAATCGGTGATCATGGTCACGAACACACTCGAAGCGACCGCAGGGTCTTGATTGAGCCGCTCGAACATTACGGGAACCAGCACGCCAGCCAGCCCGGAGACGACGATGTTGACCACCATCGCCAACGCGATCACGATCCCCATCATCGGGGTAAACAGGAATGCAGCGGCAACTCCGATAAGCAAGGCTACGGTCGCTCCATTTAAAAGCGCCACACGCAGTTCACGCCATACGATCCGCCATGTGTTGGACCGGGTTAGCTGATTGGTCGCAATCGCGCGCACCGCGACCGCCATGGTCTGAGTGCCTGCATTCCCGCCAATACTCGCGACAATCGGCATCAGCACTGCCAGCGCCACCAGTTTTTCGATCGCCGCACCGAAAAATGCGATTATCGCGGAGGCCACCACTGCAGTGCCAAGGTTCGCGATAAGCCAGCGCACACGGCTGGAATATGCCTCGCGGATCGGTTCGTTAATGTCGCCATCGCCAGCACCCGAGAGCAGCAAAGCATCTTCGCCCGCCTCTTCGGAGATGATATGGACGATGTCATCGACCGTGACCTGACCCACCAAACGGCCTTCATCATCCACCACCGCCGCTGAGATTAGAGCGTATTTCTGGAACATCAGTGCGACTTCTTCCTGGTCCATCGAGACCGGGATCAGCGTCTGATCGCGTTTCATCACGTCGGTCAGTTTGATGTTGCGCGGCGTCGTCAGGATCCAGTTGAGGGCACATGTGCCAACGGGGTGATGTGCAGTGTCGATCACAAAGACCTCAAAGAAATCGTGTTCCAGATCGCCCGCATCGCGCAGGTAATCGATCAGATCGCCCACGGTGAGATGTTCGGGTACCGCCATGAAGTGGCGGTTCATGAGCCGCCCAGCGGTCTCCTCTGGATAGGACAGCGCACTTTCGACCGCCGCCTGTGTCTCCGGCTCCAGCTCGGCGATAATCGCCTTCTGGTCGTCCTCGTCTAGGTCTTCGAGCAGCTGGACCGCATCATCGGTCTCCAACTGCTCGGCGATGGTCGCGACAGCCTCGGGCTCCAGCGCTTCCATCATGTCTTCGCGGACGTGATCGTTCAGCTCGGCGACCACGTCACTTGTCATCAGGTCGGTGATTGAGAAGGCGAGCTGGGTCCGCTCTCTCTTGTCGAGCAGTTCGATCAGGTCGGCAATGTCAGCCGGGTGGAGCGGCTCTACCAGCTCATAGACCGCACCCTTGTCGCCTGCTTCAAGCGCATGTTCGACCCGGTCGACATATTCGGGCTTCAGCCGATTTTCCTCGTCATGCCGCTCATCATCCACGCGGTCATCCGGGCGCACTTCCTCCTCGCCCTCCGGCTTGTTGGCAAGCAGCAGATCATCGTCGAGAGGGCGTTCATCAGCCATGGCGCGAGGTGTAGGCAGGGCACGATGAAAAGCAAGCGGGGAGGGTGACTCGTGCGCACAACTCTTTATAGCGACGCGCAAACTTACAGGAGATATCTCAATGGCCGATACGCTGACCTTCACTCTCGACACTGGCGATGGCGAGAACAAGGACGTGGTAATCAAATTGCGGCCCGACCTTGCGCCGGGCCATGTCGAGCGCATAACCGAGCTGGCAGGTGAAGGTTTTTACGACGGGGTCGTATTCCACCGCGTGATCCCCGGCTTCATGGCGCAAGGCGGCGATCCGACCGGAACAGGCATGGGCGGCAGCGAGAAGCCTGATCTGAAGGCCGAGTTCAACGCAGAGCCGCACACGGAAGGCACCTGTTCAATGGCGCGGTCGCAAATGCCCGACAGCGCCAACAGCCAATTCTTCATCTGCTTTGAAGATGCCGAGTTTCTTGACGGTCAATATACCGTATGGGGTCAGGTTCAGAGTGGGATGGAGCACGTGCACGCGCTGCCCAAAGGTGAGCCGCCTGCAAGCCCGGGTAAGATAGTGAAGGCGACTGTGGGTTGATGCCACAAAAGCGTCGTCGCTCACCGGCAGAGAAAAAGGCGCTGTCCTACGAAAAGGATCGGCGTCGCGACTATTGGGGCAACAATAAAGGGGGACGGAAATCCGTCCCCCGTAACAAGGCAGAGAGTAGGCGAGCGGATCGGCGGAAAGCTTCTGCAAAGCTCACACGGTATCAGCGTCTTGATGAAACGGCGGCTGGCTTAGTTGAGAACGAGTTGGCGAAGGATATTGGCCGCTCAAAGCGTTTTCAGAAGTCGCCCGGAGTGATACTAAGAGCATCTATCTGTGCTGCTCACAAGAAGCGAGACTTTCTTGTGGGCCGTAAGCAATGGTCGAAGAAGAAGCGGAAAGAGGCTGAGGAAAACGGCGCGCAGGGATACGGAATCAGTTGGCGTGGCTCTGAAATTGCCTCAATTTTTGAGAGATACTGATCCACTGCAAGCAGTGGCGACAACGCTGAGAGAAAGCCAGAATCCTTGGTGGATTATCGGCAGCACTGCGGTGGCATTGCATGGCGGCAATCCAGGCATCATTGCCGATATTGACGTCATCACCTCACGGCGTGATTTGGATGCTCTGTATGAGCGCTTGCCTCTCACCGATACGCCCGAAGCAGGAAAACCGATGTTCCGCTCCGAACGATTTGGTCGCTGGTCGGGACCGGATCTCGATGTCGAATTCATGGCTGGGTTGAAGGTTCGGGTAAATGGCGTTTGGCACCCGGTCGAACCGCAGACACAGCAGGCGTTTGAGATCGGTGGCGGGACGACCGTTTTCGCACCGGAGCGTGAGGAGCTGATCTCCATGCTCCACCTGTTTGGGCGCGACAAGGATATGCAGCGTCTGGCAACCCTCTTGTGATTTTCGGCGTTCGCGAGAGATCACGGAGCGATTGAACCCGCGCCGCAATCTCGCTAGATGCGCGGCTAGTCATGAAACCGACCACTGCACCTTCAAAGCGCCCACAAACCTATCGGGTCAAAAGCTTCGGCTGCCAGATGAACGTCTATGATGGCGAGCGGATGGGTGAGATGCTCGATGAGCAGGGCCTTGCGCCCGCTCCGGAGGGTGAGGATGCCGATCTGGTCGTACTCAACACTTGCCATATCAGAGAAAAAGCGGCGGAGAAAATCTACTCCGATATCGGTCGCCTGACCAAGGGCAAGACCCAGAAAAAAGCGCCGATGATCGCAGTTTCGGGCTGTGTCGCTCAGGCTGAGGGCGAGGAGATCATGAAGCGGGCACCAGCGGTAAGTATGGTGGTCGGCCCGCAAGCCTATCACCGCCTGCCCGACATGCTGGAAAAGGCAGTTGAAGGTAAACGGACGACCGACACCGATATGCCGGCAATCGCCAAGTTCGGCGCGCTCCCGGCCCGCCAACGACGCTCTCCCACGGCATTCCTCACTGTGCAGGAAGGCTGCGACAAGTTCTGCACCTATTGCGTCGTTCCCTATACACGTGGAGCTGAAATCTCGCGTCCGTTCAGCGATTTGATCGACGAAGCTCGCAAGCTGATCGAGGCCGGTGCACGCGAAATCACTCTGCTGGGGCAGAATGTGAATGCGTGGGCAGGAGAAGATGGCAAGGGCCGTGCGACCGGTCTGGCGGGCTTGATTCACGCCTTGGCCAAGCTCGATGGCCTGGAGCGCATCCGCTACACGACCAGCCATCCGAACGACATGGATGACGCGCTGATCGCGGCGCACGGCGAGGTAGAAGAGTTGATGCCGTATCTTCACCTGCCGGTGCAGTCTGGCAATGACCGGGTGCTCAAAGCCATGAACCGCTCGCACACGGCGGAGAGTTATCTGCGACTGCTCGAACGCTTTCGCGAAGTCCGCGCCGATATCGCTCTTTCCGGCGACTTTATCGTTGGTTTTCCGGGCGAGACCGAGGCCGAGTTCGAGGACACGCTGAGCATTGTGGACGAGATCCGCTATGCGCAGGCCTACAGCTTCAAATATTCGCCGCGGCCCGGTACGCCCGCCGCGACAATGGACGGTCAAATCGCCAAAGAGGTGATGGACGATCGCCTCCAACGTTTGCAGGCACGCATCAACCGCGACCAGATCGCCTTCAACGCAGCGAGCGTCGGCAAGACCTGCGCTGTACTCGTCGAGCGGAAAGGCAAATATGATGGGCAATGGCTAGGCAAGTCGCCATGGCTACAATCTGTATGGTTTGAAGGCGATGCTGCGATCGGTGACATGGTCAAGGCAGAACTATTCGAAGCGGGTCCGAACTCGATTGAAGGTCGACTGCGCACGCGCGTTTCTGCCTGATTTCATAATTACAGCCCGGTGACTTTCCACGGCCACGTGGGGCGTCTAAACTTGCTTTGCCGCCCGGCCTGCGTACCTTTACGACTCAAGCAAAAGGCCAAATGCAAAGGACCCTATGGGCCGCAGACCAACTCGCACAGTCGATCCGGCGATTTCTCCCGATCCTGTACCCAATCGCGAAACTCGCCGTGCCAAGGCAGAGCTGAGTTTTGACAACCAGTCGTTGCTGGGGCCGCTATTCGGCCAGTTCGATGCGAACCTTGTACAGGTTGAAAACCGGCTGGGCGTCTTTATCCATGCGCGAGGCGATCAGATTTTGATCGAGGGGCCGGAAGAAGCGGTGGCGCGCGCGAGAGAGACGCTTCAGACCATGTACGACCGGCTGGCCAAGGGGCAGGACCTTGATGCGGGCGCGATTGAGTCGCTGATCGCGATGTCGAACGAACCAACGCTGGAAGGGATCATCTCGGGGGAGAAGGAAGAGCCACCGATCATGATCCGCACCCGGCGCAAGACGATTGTGCCGCGCTCGGCGATGCAGATTACTTACATGCGCAGCCTTGTGCGGGACGATATCGTCTTCGCGCTCGGCCCGGCGGGGACGGGCAAGACCTATCTTGCTGTAGCGCAGGCGGTCAGTCAGCTGGTTGCAGGCAGTGTGCAGCGCTTGATCCTTTCACGGCCTGCGGTGGAGGCGGGCGAGAAACTTGGCTTCCTGCCCGGCGATATGAAAGACAAAGTGGATCCGTATTTGCGCCCGCTCTACGATGCACTGTACGATTGCATGCCGCCTGAGCAGGTCGAACGCCGGATCGCCAGTGGCGAGATCGAGATTGCTCCCATTGCTTTCATGCGCGGGCGGACTTTGGCCGATGCATTTGTGATTCTTGATGAGGCACAGAACACGACCAAGGAGCAGATGAAGATGTTCCTTACAAGGTTTGGCCAGAACAGCCGGATGGTGGTATGCGGTGATCCGCGCCAGGTCGATATAATCGGCGGTGACCGCATGAGCGGGCTCGCCGATGCGGTCGATAAGCTCGAAGCCGTCGAAGGCTTCGGCACTATCCGCTTCACTGCTGCCGATGTTGTCCGCCACCCGATCGTTGGGCGAATTGTTGAGGCCTATGAGGGACCGACCCGATAAGTGAACCTCGATATCGATATTGAGCACTGGCCTGCTGGAGATTGGGAGTGGCTAGCGGAGTGCGTTGCGGACAGTGCACCGAATGTCGCACTCGAGCTTGGCAATCCGCGCCTAGCCACCAGCGTACTGTTTACTTCGGACTCTGAAGTGCACACTCTCAATCGAGAGTGGCGGAAGCGCGATAAGCCGACAAATGTGCTAAGCTTCCCGATGCTGGAGCGCCATGAGTTGCTGGCTCTAGGGCACGAAGGCCCGCCTGTTATGCTTGGCGATATCGCCTTGGCGTATGAGACCTGCAACCGCGAAGCTGAGGAGAAGGGCGTTCCGCTCCAACACCACGCTGCGCATCTCATTGTCCATGGATTGCTGCACCTTGCGGGATACGATCATGTCGAATCGGATGAACAGGCCGAAGCAATGGAGGCTCTGGAAATTGCCGCTCTTGCAAAGATAGGTATCGCTGACCCATATGAGACACGTGACTTGAAGGAGTGAAGTCTGGGGCCATGCCCGATTCCCAATCCCCCGCCGGAGACGCGGAGAGTAGCAGCGGACTGTGGCTCGCTCTCAAAAAATTGGTCGGTGCCGGTGACGGCGATCGCAGCCTGCGTGCACAGCTCGAAGAAGCTATCGACGAGCACGAGGACGAGAATGACGACGAGGACACGCACGAACAGGGCAACGGCAATGGTGATCTATCGCCGGTCGAGCGCCAGATGCTGCGCAACCTCCTCCATTTTAGCGAACACGATGCCGACGACGTCGCCGTGCCACGCGGAGAAATTATCGCGGTCGATGCGTCGCTTAGTTGGGAAGAGCTAGTCGCAGCCTTTAGCGAGCATGGCCATTCGCGCCTGCCGGTCTATCGCGGCACGCTCGACGATGTGATTGGCATGATCCACATTAAGGACGTCTTCCCTTTCCTCACCAACGGTAAGCAACCGCCCGCCGACTGGACCACGCTGATGCGTCAACCACTGTATGTGCCCCAAGTGCGGGGCGCGCTTGATGTGCTGGCCGATATGCGCATGCGCCGTGTCCACCTTGCGATAGTGCTTGATGAGTTCTCAGGCACTGATGGGATCATCACCATCGAAGATCTGGTTGAGGAGATCGTCGGTGAAATTGAAGACGAACATGACGAAACACCCGAAGCGCTGATTGTTCCGATCGGTGAGGGGATGTGGGATTGCGATGCCCGTGCCGAGCTGGAAGACGTGGCCGAAATGGTCGATCCGCGTCTGGAAGAGGTCGAGGAATCGGTCGATACTCTTGGTGGTTTGGCGTTCGTGCTGGCGGAGCAGGTGCCGCCTGTGGGCACGACTCTGGAACATCCAAGCGGATGGCGGATTGAAGTCATATCGGGCGACGAAACACATGTGACCCGGCTCCGTTTGCATGCCCCAGAGGTTGCGAATGAGATGCAATAATCTCAATCTTACAAAAAAAATTCGGTCTTTTCTTCAATTTTTTGCATCTAGTTTGCGTGTCGTGCGTATCTCCTACTAAGCAAGGAGACTGACATGCCAACCCGCCGTTTACCACCGCTGCGCGCACTTGAGGCGTTCATGCGCACCGTACGCCTCGGATCCGCTCGTGCCGCGGCCGAGGAGATAGGGTTGAGCCCGTCTGCATTGTCGCGGCGGATCACCAATCTCGAAGAGTTTGTCGGCAAGAAACTATTCACGCGTGCGCGGCAGTCGATGCAGCTAACCGACGAAGGGCAAGCCTTCTACGAGGCGGTGAACCCGCATCTTGAATCGCTAGCGCGCGCGGTTGAAAGCCAATCGGACAATATCTCTTTGTTGCGGCTGCGTCTGGGCGTCTTGCCGATGTTCGGCAGCAACCGGCTATTCCCGCGCCTGGGTGAGCTCCGCAAGCGTCATCCGCTACTCCACATTGATATCGATACCGGTCCGCATCTTGAAGACCGCGTGGGTGATACGCTCGACGCAGCGATTATCCTGTCGCGGGGCCCGGCTTCGGGGCTGCACGCCGTGCGGCTCGATCACAATTTTGTGCACGCGATCTGTAGCAAGGAAGTCGCGCAAAACGTTGGATCGGGCGAGGGGGAGGATCGCTTCGCAAGGCAAACCTTCCTGATCCACAACGAGTTTCCGGAGAGTTTTGTGGCGTGGAAACAAGCGCACAGTTTGGAAGGCATCGAGCCATCAGCAATCGATCACTATGATTCTGGCCAGTTGATGCTTGAGGCTGCGGCTCAAGGCCTTGGCATTGCGATCATGCATGACGATCACATGCGCCGCGCAGCTGACAACCGGCTTACCGACTTGTCGGAAAAACAGGTAGAAAGTCCGTACAGCTACTGGTTTGTGTGCAAGCCGACGGCGCTCGAATCGCGTCCGGTGCGGCTGTTCCACGATTGGTTGGTGAGGGCCGGGCTTTAGTCCAGTTCGCTTGGGACGACGGGTTCGGGCGGGGCTTCATAGCGTACCGGCGGAACAGTGTGCTTGAAGTCACGTAGCGGCTTTCCCAGCGCATCGCATAGCGCCTCTTCGATCCTGCGGCGGGCTTCGGCGCTGATGGCCTTGCGTCCGCGGAAGTCTTCAGGGCTGAACGGTTCAAGAAAGTGCATATGCAGTGTGAAGGTGCCGCGCCGAGACAGCACCCGCTTTGCGTTGTTGAAACCACCTTCATCGCCGATCCAGCCGATCCACTCAGCAACCCGACCATAGTCCAGCAGAACCGGTTGCACGAGCACTCCAGGCGGCGGCGGCTCGAGCACACTTAGCATACTAGTCTTGAACGGCAGCAGCGAACGGCCGTCAGTCGTCGTGCCTTCTGGAAAGACGGTGACGGACCAGTTATCAGCCAAAGCCTCTTTCAGGAGATTGATCTGGTCGGCGACGCCCATGCGATGTTCGCGCTTTACGAACACGGTGCGGTTCAGCGAGGCGAGCCAGCCAACGACTGGCGCCTTTTCCAGCTCGGCCTTTGCGACAAACGCCGTGCCGCTGGCGCCAGCCATGGAAAGTATGTCGATCCAGGACACATGGTTGGCGACATAGAATACGTCACGCTTCAAGTGGGTGCCATGTGTCTTAACCCGCGCGCCTGAAACGCGTGCCGCGTATCGTAGAAACAGCATCGGAAAGGGCGAACCGTATGCGAATACGCGGTAAATGTAGTGTAGCGGTACGAAAATCAGCAGGCCCAGCAAAAGCATCAGCGATCTAGCGGCGATCCGGACCCAGCCTATCTTAGATATTGGCGTGATCTCGCCCCGGGCAGCGGCAACCCGTTGTTCCCAGGCCTTGGCTTCGCGTTTTGATATTGGGCGATCAATTCCGCTTACGTCAGTCATCCCGCGAGAGCCTGACGCCGTAAAGCTCCATTCGGTGGTCAACGAGACGATAGCCCAGCTTTTCGGCAATCTGGCGTTGTAGAGATTCGACTTCAGGGTCAACGAATTCCACGACCTTGCCCGTCTCGACATCGATCAGGTGATCGTGATGCGCTTCGGGGACGGGTTCGTAGCGTGAGCGACCATCGCCGAAGTCGTGGCGATCGAGAATGCCGGCCTCTTCGAACAATCGAACCGTGCGGTAGACCGTCGCGATCGAAATCTTCGGATCGATGGCCGAGGCACGCTGGTGCAACAGTTCCACATCTGGGTGGTCATCGCTGTCGGACAGCACTTTGGCAATGACGCGGCGCTGTTCAGTGATGCGCAGACCTTTTTCCGCGCAAAGTTGTTCGAGATCGATTTTTTGGGTCAATTCACGCTCCGCCAGCAGAGTTACGCCCCGCCTCTTACCGAGGCAGGGCCGTTAGCTCAAGTTGGCGCCGGGTAGAAAATCCCGGCTGTTTTCGCACGGTTTACTTTTTTCGGCGACCACGGCCCTTGCTAGGCTTGCGGCCAAGACCGATTTTTTTGGCGAGATCGCGGCGCTTCTCTGCATAGTTGGGAGCAACCATCGGATAATCGGCGGGAAGGCCCCAGCGTGCACGGTATTCTTCAGGTGTCATATCGTAATTAGTACGAAGATAACGTTTGAGCATTTTCAGCTTTTTACCGTCCTCAAGACATACGATATAGTCCGGCTTGATAGAAGCGCGGATCGAAACTGCGGGTTCGGGCGGAGCCTCTTCGGCTTCTTCTTCTTCCCCGAGCCCCGCCAGCGCTGAGAAAACATTCGTGATAAGCGATGGTACATCGTCCACCGTAACGTCGTTGTTGCTGACATGTGCTGCGACAATGTCGCTGGTCAGCGTGATGAGAGTTTCCTTCATCTCCATTTCCAGGTCTTGCATGAGTTCCTCGCTTTTTGTTGTTCGGATTGTTTCCGATTATTAAGCCATGAACCAAGCTGGCATTTGATGCAAGCCATCGCCTTGATCACGCGCAGGTTAATTATGTCCTGTGGAAATCTAGACTGAGCGACCGAAAGTAATCGCGTCTATGCGTTGCCCATTCGCCATCCGGTAATAGTTGGGGCGCTCGCCGATAGGCTCAAATCCAGCCTTTTGATACAAGTGGATGGCCGGGTTCCCTCGCCGCATTTCCAAATAGATACGGGTGGCACCCCGGCTGCGAGCAGCGATAAACAATTGATCGATAAGCTTTCGACCGAGACCACTCCGGCGGTGTTCGGGCATAACCGCGATCAAAAGCAACTCCTCTTCGCTCAATGCTGAACGGGTGAGCACGAATCCAGCAGCCTCACGGTCTGCACCTTCAATCAAATCGCCCTGTGGATCGACGATCAGAGCATGGGTGTGGGGCAGGGAAAGCGCGTCGCATATCTGACGTCTGTTCCAAGCCTCGCCGTAGGTCGGTTCGAATGCCGCATCCATGACCTGCATGATGCGATCGACAAGGCCTGTCGTTCGGATCATGAGGCCTTACGCTCGGCGGTAGGAATGGCGTCGGGCCCGCGTCCGTAGATCGGAGACAGGTTGGTCGTGAGCCGCGTCTCATGCAGCAAGTGCGTTGCGCGTGCATCGGGCAGCAGATCGAGTGCGAGCTTTTTGCTATCGAACATCGCGACGAGTTCTTTGGCTCGGTTGCCGACGATCACGTCATGCAGGCACGCCTTTTTTGCCTGTTCCGGAGTGAGCGAGCGCACTTCATCTTCGGCCTCGTCGTTAGTGAAATTTTGCACGAACCATTGCCCGTGTCCGCCATTCATGCAGACGGTCACCGGGCGGGTGGTTGGTTGCCATGCGCGAACCGCGACGAGAGCAAGCGTGGGGTAGCCCAGCACCTCAGCTCCCCAGGCGATGCTCAAAGCACGTGCCGCGGCAATGCCGATCCGCACCCCGGTAAAGCTCCCCGGGCCAAGCGATACGAGGATGCGATCAGCGCGGCCCTTGTTCGGCAAGTCTGCGATCATCGGCACCAAAGCCTCGGCATGGCCGCGCCCTAATACTTGGTGATCATGCGCAACAGGCGCGCCGTTATCATACAGCGCGATCGAGCAAGCCTCGCTGGCAGTTTCTATCGCCAAGATGCGCGTGGGCGTTTGCATAACGCAAAACCCTGCCCGAGAGCGGCGAGCCTCGCAAGCTCGCAATACCGTCAGACGATGCGGTTGAACCGTTCGAAATCGGGGCGAGGGCTGCGATCGAAGATGCTATCCGGGTCACCATAACCGATCGAGCAGATGAAGTTGGCGCGGTGGCGAGGCTCATCGGCAAAGAACATCGCGTTTACCTTGTCGGCATCGAAGCCGGACATGGGGCCGCAATCCAGCCCGACAGCTCGGGCAGCAAGCATCAGGTAAGCACCCTGCAGTGAGGAGTTGCGAAATGCGCCTTCTTCGCGGCCCTTTTCATCGCCTTCGAACCAGCTCTTGGCATCCGTGTGCGGAAATAGCCACGGCAGTTCCTCGTGGAAATCGATATCGTAGCCGATCACGGCGGTAACGGGTGCAGCCTTAACCTTGTCCCGATTCCCATCGGCGACACATTCGATGAGCATCGCTTTTTGATCATCAGATTTGACCCAGACGATCCGCGCCGGCTGCATGTTGGCTGAGGTAGGTGCCATTCGCAGCAGGTTCCAGATGGTGTGTATCTGCTCGTCCGAAACAGCTTTATCGAGCCAGCCATTATAGCTGCGGGCTTCGTTGAAAAGCTGCGCAAGGGCGTCATC
Source organism: Pseudomonadota bacterium (assembly GCA_039195235.1). Taxonomy (GTDB): domain Bacteria; phylum Pseudomonadota; class Alphaproteobacteria; order Sphingomonadales; family Sphingomonadaceae; genus Erythrobacter. Next base: position 2,611 of record JBCCVO010000017.1, on the reverse strand, counting down.
CGACAGCTCCTGGTCGTGAAATTGCGTTGTCATGGAAATCCTTGGAAAGTCTCTTAAATTTACGCTGCACGCACTTCAACGACTTCGGGTACATAGTGTTTCAGCAGACTTTCGATCCCGTTCTTCAAGGTCGCGGTGCTTGAGGGACATCCCGAACAAGCGCCCTGGAGCGAGAGGTAAACAACTCCATCATCGAACCCGCGATAAGCGATGTCCCCACCATCGCTGGCGACAGCCGGACGTACGCGCGTTTCGAGCAGTTCGTTGATCGCTGCGATGATCTCTGAGTCTTCGGCCTTGTCCTCAACCGACATCGCGTCACCTTCGGCTGGTACGAAAATCCCGTCTGCCGAGCCGCCTGCGAACAGCGGGGCCTCGGATACGAAGTGATCAAGCAGGATCGCGACGACCTGGGATTTCAGCGCGCTCCAGTCACTGCCAGGTGCGGCGGTGACTGTGATGAAATTCCATCCGAAGAAAACGTTGATCACCTCACCGGTATCGAAAATCGCCTGCGCAAGCGGGCTTGCCTCGGCGGCTTCGGGTGAGGGAAATTCGCGCGTACCGGCTTGCATCACGGTTCGGCCTGGCAAGAATTTCAAGCTTGCCGGGTTCGGCGTCGTTTCGGTCTCAATGAACATGCCTGATATGTAGTGTCGCCGTGCCTCTGCTACAACTGGCGAATGCAAGCGGGAAGCATTCACTATCCCTTCAGACCTGTACCGCCTATAAAGGTGCCATGACCCTCTTCTCTCGCGCCGTTCGCGCTCTCTTTCTGATTGCAGCGCCCGCTGCGCTTGTCGTTCACGCGTCAGCTCAGGATACGCCACCCGCTTCGGTCGCACCCGAACCGGCAATCCCTGCGCCAAACGCGATCCAGACCGGCGATGAAGTTCCGTGGCTCTACGAAGGCAGCGATGTTCCGCAGGACAAGGAATGGCTGTTCGGCAAAATGGACAACGGTCTGCGCTATGCCGTGCGTCGCAATGGAGTGCCGCCGGGTCAGGTGTCGATTCGTGTGCGGGTAGATGTCGGATCCCTGCACGAGCGCGATCACGAACAGGGCTATGCGCACCTGCTTGAGCACTTATTGTTCCGAGAAAGCCAATACCTCGGTCAGGCTGAGGCAATTGCAGCATGGCAACGTCTGGGGGCGACCTTTGGCAGTGATGCCAATGCGGAGACCAGTCCGACTCATACCGCCTACAAGCTCGACATTCCCAATATCGATCGCGCCAAGCTGCATGAGAGCTTCAAGCTTCTCTCGGGTATGGTCAAGGCGCCGGTCCTGAGCGAAGAGAATGTCGCAGCAGAACTTCCGATCGTGCTTGCCGAGAAACGCGAACGCGGCGGCGCAGGCGAGCGTGTCAGTACTTTCACCCGCCGCACTTTCTTCGCCGGGCAACGTCTCGCCGAGCGCAACCCGATCGGTACGATCGAGACGCTGACGGCGGCCAATGCTCCGCAGATTCAAGAATTCTACGATCGCTGGTATCGACCCGAAAATACCGTCATCGTGGTTGCAGGTGATGCTCCAGCGAAGGTGCTTGCCGGCTTGGTCGAGCAGTGGTTTGGTGATTGGCAAGCCACGGGTGAAGCGGGGGTCGCGCCCGACTTCGGCGATCCTGTAGCACCCGCGGATGCGACGGTTGCGGCTGGCAGCGAATGGCCGATTGGTGAGATCGGCGTAGTGGTCGAGCCAGATCTTCCGCGCAATCTGACCTATGGCGTGATGCGGCCGTGGCGAAAGGTGCAGGACACAATCGTCTACAATGAGGGCCTGCTGCTTGATGCGCTGGCTCAGGCGATCATCAATCGCCGCCTTGAAGTGCGCGCGCGGGGCGGCGGCAGCTTTCTGTACGCTCAGGTCCAACAGGACGATATCTCACGCTCGACCGACGCGACCTTCATCAGCTTTGCTCCACTTACAGGTGATTGGGAGGCCGCGCTTGCCGACGTTCGCAGCGTGATCGCCGATGCTATCGCCAACCCGCCGACGCAGGAGGAAATCGATCGCGAAGTTGCCGAATTCGACGTCGTTTTTGCCAATCAGGTCGAACAGAGCAGCGTGCAATCGGGTTCGGACCTTGCGAATAATATCGTAAACGCGGTCGATATCCGCGAGACAGTCGCGTCGCCGGAAACCGTGCTCGCGGTATTCCGGGGCATGCGTCATCGTATGAACCCGGAAGAGGTCCACACCCGCACCCGCGCGCTGTTCGAAGGCGACGTGGTGCGTTCAGTCTATGTAACGCCTACCGCTGAGGAAGCGACCGAAGGGCAATTGCGCCTTGCCCTTGCAAGCGAAGCCTTGGTCGATTCAACCGCGCGTCTGGCCGCGGCGAGTATTTCGTTTGATGAATTGCCGCCAGTGGGAGAACCCGGTCAGGTTGTCAGCGAGCGTCCGCTCGGCATTCTGGAAGTTGAGCAGGTCGATTTCGACAATGGCGTGAGAGCGCTGCTTTGGTCGAACAACGCGGAGCCAGGCCGTGTGACCGTACGCGTCCGGTTTGGCTCGGGATATCGCGCCTTCGATGCTGACAGTGCGGTCTATTCGACCATCGGTGAAATGGCGCTGGTGGGGTCGGGGCTGGGCGAGCTTGGCCAGAAC
>JBCCVO010000016.1:0-48597 GCA_039195235.1 Pseudomonadota bacterium | reverse complement strand
CGACTGTAGATGAGATCCTCGAGTCTGGAGACGAGAGTAAGTACTCTGAAATCGCAGAATCTCTTGGGAAACTGGCCCTTGATGGCGATCCAGATTACGCGATCATAATCTCTGATTGGTTGTATTATGGTCGCTTCGGCTTGAAACGAGATGTCGCCAAGTCATTTGAATATCTTAAGATCGCCGTTGATGCTCTAGTGCCTGATGCTGTTCATGACTACGCGCAGCGTATCAACGGCGATGAGCCTGAGTCAGAGAAAGAGGCCCTTCAGTATTTTGTGCTAGCAGCAGTTTTGGGTGATACTGACGCAATCGATGCACTCTCCGATATGCTACTATATGAGGAATCCCTTATCGGTAGGAACGACTTTGTGTCAGCTGGCCTTCGTAAGCACCGCTACCTGCTCATCTCCGAGGAAATTGATGGCGATAGCGACGATGAGGATAAGTAGTTCACTGACCAAAGCGATGCGATCCGAGGATACATAAATTGAGGTGTTATGCGGCTCACTTTTGCGAACCAGCGAGTTCTTGCGATGCAAATTGCACTTCACCGCAGAACAAACGTCGATCTAGCATGACTGGAATAATAGGTGTCTTACCGATGGCTGTAACGTGCCTGACTAAGGTGATCCATCGGTTGAGCTGAAGAGAAAGTTCGTTGTTGACGAGCGTACTGCAAGCTCCGCCCCCACTAGAACCCCACCCCATATTTTAGCCGCTCGAGCGCCCCTTGACCAAGCGCAGCAAGCCAGTCCCTCTTAGAAGCACACCCTACACGGTGAACCGTAAGGGGCTGCAGCGTGTTCTGCTTGGGATTACAGAGAGTTAGGTGAGTGACGCAAAGATGCAGTCGGCTGCAGCTTTTGGGTATTGGATAAGTTCTGTTTTTATATCAGTATATTAGCGCTGCAGCGGGCTGCAGCCGTGCGGTGGTGTTGGGACCGGCTGCAGCCGGGAAAGCGTGTCTCGCTGGACCTGTTTATAGAGCAGCCAAAAGGCTCCGCTTAGGGGCTTCTCGGGAGTGTCCCGGCCCCTGACCTATGTTCGATGCTGTCGCGCCGCGCAGGAGCGGCCGAGAGAGGCGCAAGAGATGCAGCCATGCCAGCTTCAATCGCGTCTCAACGAGGCTCCTGCATAGGGATCGTAGCTTGCCGGGGGCAGCTCATCCCGAGGCGGATTATCAATCGCAGGAGGCTCTGAGGGAACGATCTCGGGCACAGTATTGCTACCGATCTCGATCAAGCCGCTCGCAATCATCGGCGCGGCCAGCAGTACGAAGCACCCCACCACCACGCGCAGCCCATTACGCAGCGGCAACCGCCCGGTCAGCATCACCGCGCCAACAGACGCCACCGCAAGCACGCACAGTCCAAGAGCAATCTCGCCGAATAGCACTGCATCGATCCAGCTTACCGAGTCGTTCAACGCCACTGGGGACGCCGATGCGGGCTCGAACAGACTGTTTTGGGTTCCCACGGCCATTTCGCGCCTACTCTACCACCAGCACTTTGCTCAACCGCCGTTTGCCCGCGCGCTGTTCGAGCTGGACGAAAACGTCGACACTTTCGCGAACATAATGCCGCACATCACTACGACCCAGTTTCGACCCACCCTTTTTACTCATTGCGCGATAGATAATAAAACAAGCAAACAGCAATCGCCAGTAAGTCTGCTTCCACCTACCAATCCGCGACACTAATGACGAATGTTTTCTGAGTTGAAAGCGGTCATTTTCGACGCACTGGCGCTTGGCCATCAAGCAAAGGAGGGCGCGGCCATGGTAGCATGGCTGCTCAGCTCTTCTGCACAGCTCCGGCCACAATCGCGTATTGCCGGATTTCTGCAGGAGAACACATCATGGACAATGAGAGGACAGCGTAAAGGCAGCCTCCAATCAGAATCACCGTTGCATTGTGACCTGACAGGTCAATGCAAGTGTGCGGCGTGCTAGCCCTGTTACCTCGTGCTGGCACATGGCTTAGCGGGCAAGGAAATGGCGGGTCCAAAGTCGAGCCCACAACGACACCGATTATCGGCGCGCTCGTAACGAAGGGCCGTGAAGCGAAAGTCTGTGCGACCTTTCATTTAGCCGCTCTAAAATGGCGTCCGCCAAGTGCGAAGAATCAAGGTAGTCGTGCCACGCAGATGTGCCGGGTTGGTCCACGATTAGGGTCGAACCATTGTCACTCCGACCATCTAGGAGCTCGAGCAAGTCCTCCTTCACATCCTCTCTGATTGGCGCAATGCCAAAGTCATCTAAGGCCAGGAGTGAGACCAGGAGGTTGTCGGTGTTTTCAATCCAATCGCGAGTAAGTCATTCCGCAATCTGAGATTTGTCGAGCGCTCTTTCCCCTCCGAACTGAGTATCTGACGGATCGGCGGAATTATGCTTGAACTTCGCTCGGCCAAATAGCCTTTGCCGAGTTCGGGTTTGCCTCTCGATCTTCTCGCTGATTGCTAAGTGTTCGAGCCGATCAATGAATGACATTTCTGCGTGCCGGCGAGCTGTTTTGCTGATCAAGAGCTGCCAACATTCCGTCGAGGTCCAGTGTGCGAAGCGATTGTCGGACTGCCTCCAAGCCTATTTTACATCTCCTTGCCCGCGATAATATTCGTCTCCTCTGGCGTTCCTGTCTGGTGAGATTTTCCAGATGCCCGAGGACCGATCGGAGAGGATTCGATGCCTCGTTCAAGTACGTTCTGCATGTGCTCAATGCGCAGGTCGTTAGAAGAAACTGCTCTGATACATGCTAGCTCGAACCGGCGATTTGAGCGGATACGCGTTAAGGCCTTCATCCAAGCCGTACGCCGTGATCGGTGGTGCAAAGTTACCTCTTCACTACCATCACAGGCCCCGCCTTGCGCTGGCTCGCCCGGGCCACCACAAGCGCGCTCCCCAGCAGCACCATCCCCACGATATCCAGCGGCACCAACATCTCGCCAAACCGCGCATAGCCGATCACCGCCGCCACCGCGGGCTGGGTGAGCAGCGCGAGGCCGATAATCAGCGGCGGGAAATGCCCTAGCGAATAGACCAGCAGGCCCTGCCCGATCAGCTGGCTGGTCACGAACAGGATGAGGATCGGCGTCCAGTCGGTTGGCCAGACCGGTTCGCCCAACGCCAGCGCCAATACAAGCAATACCGGGCAGCCAAACACGCTCACCCACGCCAGCAGGCTCCACGATCCGAACTGGCCGCGCGCTCCCTGCAAGGTCAGCAGGTAAACCGCGTAGAGCACGCCTGCCGTCAGGCAGAACAAGTCGCCGATGAAGGTCTGGGTCGAAATCTCAAGGCTGCGACCAAGCAATATGCTCGCGCCGCCCAACGCGCAGACAATCGCCAGCCACTCCATCCCGCGCGGCAACATTCGCGCGATGATAAAGCCCCAGAACAGTAGGATGATCGATCCGGCATTGCCGAACAAAGTCGCATTGCCAAGCCGCGTCATCCCGATCCCGACATGCCAGCTAGCAAGATCCATTGCGAAGGCGGTTGCCCCGATCGCGACCAAAGCCAGCGTCTTGCGCGGCATTCCGCCGATCCGCTGCCCCGCGACCTTGGCGAACACCATAAGGAACGGCAGCGCGAGAAACAGCCGCCAGAACGCGGCGCTGACAGGTCCGGTGTCGGCTTCCCGAACAAACCATGGACCAAGCGCGAGCGCGATGTTGCCCCCGAACAGCGCAACAAGCAGCAACCAACCGCGACGGTCGGCCAATCCGTCCACAAGTCTTGCTTTGGCCGCCCCACCATTTTCCATGCTTGCGCACTAGCGTTATCGCCTCCAAGTGGATAGCCAATTGAAACCCGATGGAGGATTTCGCGAATGCATGACGCTCTGTTCCAGCCGCTCAAGATGGGCGCGCTTGCCGCCAAGAATCGCATTTTCATGGCTCCGCTTACCCGCGGTCGCGCGGCCGATCCGATGTTCACGCCGAACCCATTGATGGGCACGTATTATCGACAGCGTGCGGGTGCGGGCATGATCCTGACCGAAGCGACCGGCATCAGTGTGGAAGGTCTGGGTTGGCCCTCGGCTCCAGGTATCTGGAGCAATGAACAAACCGAAGCGTGGAAGCCGATTGTACAAGGTGTGCACGACGCGGGCGGCATGATCGTGCTGCAGCTGTGGCATATGGGTCGGATCGTCCATCCTTACTTCCTCGATGGTCAGCCACCCTTCTCCGCCAGCGCGACCAAGGCACCCGGCGCCGCGCACACGCCCGAAGGCAAGCAGGATTACGTCACCGCGCGCGAGATGACCAAAGAAGACATTGACCGCACGGTCGGCGATTACCGCCTCGCTGCCCAGAACGCCAAGAAGGCGGGTTTCGACGGGGTGCAGTTGCACGGCGCGAATGGTTACCTGGTCGACCAGTTCCTGCGCGACGGGACCAATCTGCGCACCGATGAATATGGCGGCGGCCCCGAAAACCGCACACGCTTCATGCGCGAAGTGCTCGAAGTGCTGATCGATGTCTGGGGTGCGGATCGGGTTGGCATTCGCCTGTCTCCAAACGGAGACTCGCAGGGCACCGACGACAGCAATCCCGCAGCAACCTTCGGGGCTGCAGCCAAGGTCTGCGAAGAGCTGGGCCTTGCCTTTGTCGAGCTGCGCCAGCCAGGACCGGACGGCACGTTTGGCCAGACCGACGTTCCGAAACAGGATGCGGTCATCCGCAAAAACTATTCCGGTCCGCTGATCCTCAATTCGGATTACAGCGCGCGGGAAGCAGCTGATGATGTATCCAGCGGGCGATGCGATGCCGTTAGCTTTGGCCGCCCCTATATCTCGAACCCGGATCTGGAGCAGAGGATCAAAGCCGGCGCAGCATTCAACCCGAACAAGGACGTGCCCAAGAGCTGGTACTTTCCAATCCCTCAAGGTTACATCGATTATCCAACGATGGAAGAGGAACAAGCCGCCAGCGCAGCCTGACCAGCCACCTACTCTGGTTCTATCGAAGGTTCCGAAGGAGGCTCCGGCGGTGCCAGAGGAGGTGGGCTATCCTCGCCAATATTGGTTTCAATGGTCGTTTCGACCACTGTTTCACCTTCCGAACTCTCAAGCGGTACCGTGGTTGTCGCCCGCTCCGCTGGCGGCGATTGCGAGCGCAATTCTTCCAGCGGCAGCATATCGTCGCTGATCGTCCCGCCCAGGACATCGCCCGCAACCTCGCCGCCTTGCTCAGCCGTGCGAGAGGCTTGGGGATCAGTATCGTCACCGCAAGCGGCGATCGAAAGTGCCAGGGGCGCGATCAGGATGGTTAAAGGCTTCATTCGCACGCCTTTCGCCCAGCTGCATCAAGCGCGTCAAGGAAATCGTCAGCGCGCGCGATCAGCGCCTTGTCCCATTGCTGCGGCGTCACATCCTTGCCGAGCCGCGCGAGGCTGGTGACGCCAAACTCCTCGATCCCGCAAGGGACAATCCCGCCGAAATGCGTAAGATCAGGGTCGAGATTGACCGAAAAGCCGTGCATGGTGACCCAGCGGCGAACGCGAACGCCGATCGCACCGATCTTGGCTTCGCGCCCGTCCACGTCCTTGGTCCAGATGCCTACGCGCCCTTCGGCCCGCCAGCTCTGCACGCCAAAATCGGTGAGCGTTGCGATCACCCAGCCTTCAATCGCATGGACAAAGCAGCGCACATCCTTGCCGCGCTTACCGAGATCCAGCATCAGATAACCGACCCGCTGGCCTGGCCCATGATAGGTGTAGCGTCCACCCCGACCGGCCTTGACCACATCGAAACGCGGATCGACCAATTCGGCAGGATCTGCACTGGTCCCAGCGGTATAGACCGGTGGATGCTCGAGCAGCCAGATCAGCTCACTCGCATCTCCATTGGCAATCGCACGATTGCGCTCGTCCATTGCCTCAAGCGCCTGCGTGTAAGGCACAGTTGCACCTTCGCAGCGCCACTCAATCATCGGCATTTTTTCGTCAAACGTAGCAAAGCTTGCCATGGACAAACGCGTGGAGGCATTTATCGACACTTGCAAGGTGCCCAATCACAGAGCGCGTGTAACCAAAGGGGAAATTGGACGTGAAACTGAACACCGGCGAAGCTTGGGCTGACGCCACCAGCATGATCTCGAACAACCGGGAACCGGTACTGGTGCTGGCAGGCCTGTTCCTTTTCCTGCCTCTCATGGTTCTGATACTTGCGCTGCTGGGCGCAGATATTGATTTCGGCGCTAGCGGGAGTGAGCCCAACCCGGAACTCATCGCTGAGCAGATCAACGGGGTTCTTGTCCAGTATTGGTGGGCAATATTGCTTGTCGCCATCGGTCAGATATGCGGTGTCATCGCTCTGCTCGGCTTGCTGGGCGACCATCGCAAGCCGACCGTGCGGGACGTGATAGCGGCCATCCCCAAGCTCATTCTCACAATTATTGCCGCGCAAATCATCGGCACAATCGTGGTGCAAGCTTTACCGCTACTTGCTGGCTTGCTCCCGCCTGCCGTCGGCGCGGTGGTGAACATCCTGGCGCTACCCGTTACCATCTATCTATCGGTAAAGCTTATGCTCGCATCGGCGGTGGTTGTGATCGAAAAACAGCTCAATCCGATCAAGGCCTTAAAAGGTTCGTGGGAGCTGACAAAGGGCAACAGCTTCCGTATTTTCCTGTTCTTCTTTTTGATCACGATCGCGGCCATCGTGATTGGAATAGTAACTTTTCTTATTCTTGGGTTAATCCTTGCCGCGATCGGCGGGCAAGTGCAGGTGATAGGCAGCGCCGTATTCATTTCGGCCGTTGTCGCCGCGTATTATGCGATATCCTATGCCTTACAGGCCGCGATCTATCGCCAACTGTCCGGCCCCTCGAACGAAGCAATGGCTGAAACCTTCGAATAGGTCAGGACGGTTTCTCGCTCGCCTTCCACGCCCAATACAGCTTGCACGGCACGATATTCAGCCATTCGAACCCGGCATCAATCCGTTCGAAGAACTTAGCTGATTCGTCACGTACTGCCGAGGTAAACTGGTAAGTAAGGAAGCCGCCGCCAGGTTTCAGAATCGAATGCGTCGCTTTCGCGATGGACGGCGCAACGCCAGGCGGCAGGGTCGAAAATGGCAGGCCGGACAGCACGTAGTCGGCCTGCTCAAGCCCCCGTTCGCGCAGAATCTCTTCGACATTCTCCGCCGACCCCAGCACTGCGTGAAAGCGTGGGTCACGGATCGTAAGGGTCAGAAAGTCAATATAGCGTGGGTTGGTGTCGATCACGATCAGCACAGCATCGCCGCGCAGCCGTTTCAGCACCGGGCGGCAGAACGTGCCGATGCCTGGGCCGTATTCGACGAAAACCTCGCATGCGCCCCAGTCGACCGGTCTCAGCATGTGGCGCACGGTGAAGCGCGAGGACGGGATGATCGATCCGACCATTCGGGGGTGCTCCATGAAACCCTGAAAGAACACGGCCCATTGCGCTGCGTATTCCCGCCAACGTGCGCGCCAACCAAACTGCCGTCGCAGAGCCATCTCATTGGAATTCATAGGATTCTCCAGACTACAACGGGATGACCAGTTTCTTGCAACATCATGACAAGGTATGCAGACAGGCAATCCGATTGCAAGCCAATGCCCGACGGCCTAGCGCTGGCGAGCGATGGCTGACGCCGATTCAAACCTCGAAGCCGGGCAAGTGACCCAGGGCAAGAGCGCACATGCCGCTTTTCAGTCCGTTTCCAGCGGGCGGATGGCGCTGCTGTTCACGGTGATGCTGGTTACTGCGGCCGGTAACACTGCTATGCAATCTGTGATGCCGTCGATCGGCACTGCACTCGAAATCAACGATGTCTGGATCAGCCTCGCCTACAGCTGGTCGGCGCTCCTTTGGGTGATCTGTGCACCAATCTGGGCGCGGCGATCGGACAAGCGCGGACGCAAATCCATGATGGCGCTCGGTCTCGTCGGGTTTGTAGTATCGATGGCCCTGTGTGGAGCGGTACTTTGGGCCGGGCTTTCCGGATGGATCACCGCGTTCTGGGCGCTGATGCTATTTGCTGCTGCGCGCAGCCTTTATGGCGGGTTCGGAAGCGCCGCGCCGCCTGCGGTTCAGGCCTATGTCGCCTCGCGAACACCGCGGTCAGAAAGGACGCAAGCGCTTTCGCTTATAGCGTCGAGCTTCGGTCTCGGCACCGTGATCGGTCCCGCGCTCGCCCCCCTTATGGTACTGCCGTTTCTGGGAATGGGCTTGATCGGTCCGTTCATTTGCTTCGCAGCCTTGGGCTTCGGAGCACTCATACTGTTACGCTGGCGCCTGCCTGATGACGAGCCGCAATTCGCAGCGCGTGGCCAAGCCTATGATGCACCCTATGGCAGCGGGTCGGGTGGTGCGCCGCAAGACAATGAACACCATCACGACGAAAGCGGCGAGGTTGACGTTGAGCCAAAGCGCCTCTCATGGTTCGAACCGCGCCTGCGCCCGTGGGTTACCGCTGGATTGGTAGGAGGCCATGCGCAGGCGATGATCCTGGGTATATCAGGCTTTCTGGTGCTCGACCGATTGGGGCTGCGCGACACGCCGATGGACGGTGCAGGACCGGTTGGAATCGTGCTGATGTGCGGGGCGATCGCGACCCTGCTCGCCCAGTGGGGCCTTATTCCGCGCTTTAATCTCGGCCCACGCGCCGCAACGCTTTCCGGCATTCTCGTCGCCGCAGTGGGCACAGCAATCCTGGGCGCGGCGACCGATCTCCATACGATTGCACTGGGCTATGCGATTGCTTCGCTCGGCTTCGGCCTGTTCCGACCTGGCACCACGGCGGGCACATCACTCGCCGTTAGTCGCGCTGAACAGGGGCAAGCGTCAGGCGTCGTCGCCTCGGTCGCCGGGGCGAGCTTTATCTACGCCCCAGCATTAGGCGTATGGCTCTACACGATCAGCGACTGGCTTGGCTTTGGCCTGATCATCGTGCTGTGCCTGACGGTCGCGATATTCGGCTGGCGCGGGTTACAGGCCGACAGCGTGCTGACCACAGACCGTAGCTAGAGTATTTCCAGCACAACATCCTGCGGACGGCACAGGCGCACACCTCTGTCAGTTTCGACCAACGGACGGTTGATCAGGATCGGTTCTGCGGCCATCGCCTCCAGCACCGCATCGGCATTGGCATCGGGCAGCCCCCGCTCCTTCGCGTCGGTGCCGCGAATGCGCAGGCCTTCCTGCGGGGTGATCCCGGCATCGGCATAGAGTTGCGCCAGTTTTTCCTTGGTTGGCGGTTCTTTGAGATACTCCACCACCGTCACTTCGACTCGGCTGAGATTTTCAAGGATCGCAAGTGTCTTGCGTGATGTACCACATTTTGGATTGTGCCAGATGGTCGCTTTCATCCGTGAATCTCCCGCATTCAAACCACTCATTCAATAATCCTTCGAGTGGGAGTGTGCGACCTAAAAGCCACAAATTTGATCAAAATCAAATTTCGGCGAGCCCTCGGTTGCAGTTGAGAATTATTTGCAATAGTGGCCTGCGCGCCAATCAGGCGAGCCATTTAAGTTAGAGAGTTCCCAAGTATGAACGGATTTGCACGCCTCGCGCTGCTCACAAGCAGCGCGCTCATTGCCGTCCCAGCTGTTGCCCAAGACAATAGTGAATCGAGCGAAAGCTCGTCCGCCTCAGATCGTATTCTGGTTACAGGTGACGTGCTGTACAGCGACCAGATCAACGCGGTGAAAACACCCACTCCAATTATCGACGTTCCACAATCGCTTTCCATCACCACCGCCGACCAGATCATCCGGCAAGGGTTCGATAGCATCGGCGATATCGTGCTCTACACGCCGGGCGTGACCAATTCACAGGGCGAAGGTCACCGTGATGCCGTGGTGTTCCGCGGTGTGCGTTCGACCGCCGATTTCTTCGTCGATGGCGTCCGCGACGACGTCCAGTATTATCGCGGCCTATACAATCTTGAACAGGTCGAAATCCTGCGTGGTCCCAACGCGCTTCTTTTCGGGCGCGGCGGCACGGGTGGCGTCCTTAACCGAGTGACGAAGAAAGGCGTTGTGGGTGAACAGTTTGTTGGCTTCCTCGGCTCAGTCGACACTTTCGGTGCTTTCACCGGTCAGGTGGACCTCAACTTCGCCACCAGCGAAAGCTCAGCACTGCGCATCAACGCAGCCTACGAGAACCTCAACAACCATCGCGATTTCTTTGACGGCGACCGCATCGGCATTAACCCGACCTTCCGTGCGGAACTGGGCCCCGACACGGTACTTGATGTGTCCTACGAATATGCCAACCATGATCGCTTCATCGATCGCGGGATCCCGTCAAACAGCGCAGGCGACCCGGCCCGTGAATTGAGCGACATCACTTTCGCCGACCCTGAGAACAACTTCCTCGAATTTGAGGCGCATGTGTTCCGCGGAACAATCCAGCACGCTTTCTCTGAGAGTTTCAAAGGCAATTTCACGGTCTCATACGGTGACTATGACAAGGTCTATTCGAACCTGTTTCCAGTTGGCTTCGATGAAACGACAGGTGTCGTTGATCTTGATGGTTATATCGACACCACGCAGCGTGAGAACTTTGTCCTGTCAGGCAATCTCGTCGGTGATTTTGAAACCGGAAGCGTCGCGCACACCGTGCTGTTCGGCGCGGAATATATCGACACGGTCAACAACAACGACCGCTTCAACGCGCTGTTCGATACTTCCAATGATGATGTTGAAAGCTTCATCGCGACACGTCCTTTGGCGATCAACAACTTTGTTGGAACCAATGCTGATGGCAGTCCGACCACTTTCGCATTCTCAGACCTCAATGACGACACCGAAGCCGATGTACGCGTCTTCTCGGTCTACATTCAGGACGAGATTGAAGTCACCGAATGGCTGAATGTCGTTATCGGCGGCCGTTTTGACAGCTTTGATATCGAGGTGCTCCGTCTGGACAATGGCGACTTCAGGACCCGCAAGGATGAGGAATTCTCTCCCCGCGGCGGTCTGATTATCAAACCGCAAGAGAACATCTCGATCTATGCAAGCTATTCGGAAAGCTTCATTCCACGTTCTGGAGAGCAGTTTGCCAACATTAATGGCAACAACAATATTCTTGACCCCAACACCTTCGAGAACCTCGAATTGGGTCTGAAATGGGATTTTGCCGATCAGCTCAGCTTCACCGCTGCGATCTTCGAGATTGAGCAGTCATCGCCTGTTGTGGCTGACCTTGATGCAGGCACTTTCGATATTATCGACACTCAAGTGGAAGGTTTTGAGGCGCAGTTGCAGGGGCAGGTCACACCATGGTGGTTTGTGTCCGCCGGATACAGCTATATCGACGGTGAGCAAGCCAACGGCACCCGTCCGCGCGAATTGCCGGAAAACCAGTTTTCAATCTGGAACCTATTCCAACCTACCGAGCGTTTGGGAATTGGTGCCGGCCTGACCTATCAAGACGAAAGTTTCGCCAACAATGGCAGTGGTGATCCCACTAATGCAGACCGGATCACGCTGCCTGATTATGCGCGCGTTGATCTTGCTGCCTTTTATGACGTGTCGGACAGTGTTCGGATACAGGTGAACATTGAGAACCTGTTCGACATCGACTACTTTCCCAACTCTCATACAGCAGACAACATCACGGTTGGAGCGCCGCTGAACGCACGTTTCACGATCAGCGGGCGGTTTTAAGCCCCCCTGTCACTCGGGCGCTTCATTGTCTTGCGAAGCGCCCGGTGGCACCACTCTTAGCGCGGGCACACGCGCAGCAGCGTCAGCGGCCTCGATGCCCGGAGCAGGCGCGGCGCTGATGCTCTCGCGGCGCTGGGCCACACGCCCTGCCCGCTCTATCGCTCGAACCAGCCGGGGATAGACCCCACAGCGGCACATATTAGGGATTGCAGCCTCAATCTCTTCCTTGTTCGGCGCGGGATTGCGCTGGATTAGCGCAGCCCCGGCGATGACGATGCCAGGCGTACAATACCCGCACTGGATCGCCTGTTCGGCCACCATCGCCTGCTGCACTGGATGAGAGCGGTCGGCGCTCAACCCTTCGATCGTCGTGATAAAGCGTCCCTCGGCCTCGGCAATTGTGATGCGGCATGAGCGAAGAGCTGTGCCATCCACCAACACCATACAAGCGCCAACACAATCTCCGCCGCCGCAGCTCTTGGTGCCAGTAAGATTCGCGGCCTCACGCAACGCGTAAAGCAACGGCATGTCCGGATCGAGGTCGAACTCGATCGGTCGATCATTGACGGTCATGCGCGGCATCGGCGCATCCTAGCTAAGAGTTGCACCGTTGATCAGGTGCGCCAGCTATCGTCGATCTTGTCGACTTTGCGCTTCCACGCCTCGAAATCGAACACGCCTGCTCCGCCCTGGCTAGCCATCACATGCAGATCACGCTGGTGCACATCCACAACTTCCTGCGGTACGATATTGGGGTCGCCCATACCGAGCGTGGCAACTTGAATTTCGCAAGCACGTTGCAGCGCCCACATCTTCACGAACATTCCCTGGATGCCCTTGTCCATAACGACTGGGCCATGATTGCGAAGCATCAGGATCGTATGATCGCCGAGATTCTCGACCAGCCTTTCGCCTTCCTCGGCCCGAACGGTCACGCCCTCGAAATCGTGATAGCCGATCTGGTTCTGGAAATTGCAGGCGTAGAAATTGGTCGGCAGCAAACCGCCCTTGTGGCTGCACACCGCCATCGTCGCAGTAGTGTGAACGTGGCAGATCGCGTTAGCACGCTCGCCCAGATGTTTGTGAAAATAGGCGTGCTGTGTGAAACCAGCCTTGTTCACCATGTAAGGCGACCCGCCAACATTGTTACCTTCGACATCGATCTTCACGAGGTTTGATGCGGTCACTTCATCATATAGCAGACCGAAGGGGTTGATAAGGAACGTGTCTTCTTCCCCTGGCACCTTCAGCGAGATGTGGTTGTAGATCGACTCCGACCAGCCAAGGTGATCGAAAATACGGTAGCATGCCGCCAGATCGAGCCGCGCCTGCCACTCTTCCTTGCTGCATTCGATGTTCGCTTTGAGCTGCGTGGCCATTACGGTCATCCTTTTCGCCAGAACACTGTCGTGCACGTTATCGCATGATCGCGGGGCGATACACAAGCATTCCTGCATGGGGCTAAAGCTGTTTCGCTTTGCCAAGCACAAATGCCCCGGCTAGGCGCGATGGCGCATGAGCGGCGCCACCAACACTCAGGCCAAACTGGTCCATGGGAGCATTCCAAACCACCTGGTAGGGCAGACCTTGCCGATGATCGTTGGGGTTGCTGCGATCATGTCGATCGGCCTGGTCGACGCCTATTTCATCGGCCAGCTTGGTTGGGACGCTCTCGCAGCGATTTCCTTCATCTTCCCTATCTCTGTGGCGCTATCCTCGCTCGGCGTTGGTGTCATGGTAGGGATCAATTCCGTGGTCGCGCGCGCTATCGGCGAAGGGAACGACGAGAAAGCCGCCAGACGGGCAAATCTCGGGATCGTGTTCGCGGTTATATGCGGTCTGCTGATGGGCCTTGTGCTCTATGCGACGATCGATCCGTTGTTCCGATTGATGAATGCCAATGAGCGGATGATGGAGCTTATCAAGCTCTACATGGAGCCCTTCGCGCTCGGTTTTCCGCTGATCCTCGCAATAATGGGTCTGAACGGCGTGCTGCGAGGGCAGGGTGAGGCCCGCAAGACCAGCTATGTCTCGATCACATATGCGGTCGCCAACTGGATCCTCGATCCATTCCTGATCACCGGGGCGTTCGGGTTCGAAGGCTACGGTATTGCCGGTGCCGCCTATGCGACCATTATCGGCTGGGCCGTTGGTGTGGTCATGGCGGTCATTCTGGTGCGCAGCAGCGCGGTCCCGATCAATCCGGCACTCATGTTTCGTGGTCATATCATCGAGCCGATGGGCGCGATTTTGCGTGTCGGCCTGCCGGCGGCCTTTTCGAACGCGATCAACCCGATCGGGCTTTCGATCCTGACTGCGGTCGTCGCCTTACAAGGAGACGCGGCGGTTGCCGGGTTCGGCGCGGCGGGGCGGTTGCAGAGCTTCGCCGTGGTCCCGCTACTGGCATTGTCCGGCTCAATCGGCGCGATCGTCGGCCAGAATTGGGGCGCAAAGGAGTATGATCGGGCGCACGAAGCAGCCTTGTATGCAGGTGGCTTTTGCATTGTGTGGGGCTTGGGAATTGCGGTCGCTATGGTAGCCGCAGGCGATTGGTTCGCCGACATCTTTACAGAAGACCCAGCGGTGATCGCCGAGTTTAAATTGTATCTGAAGATCGCCGCGTGGGGCTATGCCGGGTTTGGCCTGCTGATTGTAGCCAACGGCATCCTGAACGCGGTCGATCGGGCGAGCCTTGCGCTTATGCAATCCGTGCTCCGCGTTTTTCTGGTCATGCTGCCGTTCGCCTGGTTGCTGCACGCGGACTGGGGCAGCTCAGCCGTCTACGCCGCTGAATTAGCCGCCAACCTGTTCGGCGCGGTCACCGGAATTTTGCTAATCCGATACGTTCTGGTGACGCGAACCCCTGAATCGCACCAGGCGCAGGTCCAGAAGTAGCCCTTCGTTAACCATCGCCGGGCATAGAGAGTGCCGCTACTCAAGAGGGGCACGCGCGACATGGATGAGCTGCTGGCGGATTTCGTCGCCGAAACGCGAGAGATGCTGGAGGCCAGTGAAGGCGAAATTGTCGCCTGGGAGGCTGATCCGGCTGACCGCTCACGCCTGGATTCCATATTCCGCTTCGTCCACACGGTGAAGGGCAATTGCGGGTTCTTCGACTTTCCGCGTCTAGCCGATCTCAGCCACGCGGCCGAAGACGCGCTTGCCGATGTCCGCGCTGGTCGCCGCGAAGCCGATAGCGCCCTGGTCTCCGCCGTGCTTGCGATCATTGATCGGATCGCCGAGATGGTCGATGCAATCGAGGCAGGTCAGGACTTTCCTGCTGGGGGCGACGATGTGCTGATTGCTGCACTAGAAGCCTCACCTCCGTCAGAACCGGTCGACGCGTCACCAGAAGCGGTTTCGGACGATGGCTGCGCGGAGCAACCTTCAGCCGCCAAAAAGCCAGATACCGCAATCGCCGCCCAGCGTACGATCCGTCTGCCTGTCGACCTGCTCGACCGGGTCATGAGCGGCGTTTCCGATATGGTGCTCGCCCGCAATGATCTTGCGCATCGCCTGCGTCAGGCCGGAACCCAGCCGACTATTGACGGTCCGTTCGAGCGGCTCACCACGATCCTTTCCGACGTTCGCGATGCGATCACCCGGATGCGGATGCAGCGGATCGAGACATTGTTCGGTTCAATTCCCCGTCTCGTGCGCGATCTCTCGGCGGATCTCGGCAAACAGGTCACGATCGATCTGGAAGGCGGCGATGTTGAGCTTGACCGTGAAATGATCGAGATGATCCGTGATCCACTCACACACATCATTCGCAATGCGATTGATCACGGGATCGAATCTCCCGAGGATCGCGTGGCTGCGGACAAGAGCGAGACGGGCGTAGTTTCGATCGCCGCACGCCAATCTGGCAACAAGATTTCGATTGTTATCACCGACGATGGTCGCGGCCTCGACGAAGCGCGGATCGTCCAAAAGGCGATAGCAAAGAGCATTGTGTCCCAGGAACAGGGCGAAGCAATGAGCCGCGACGAAAAGCTGCAGCTGGTTTTCGAACCCGGCCTCTCGACTGCAGAGCAGGTCAGCTCGGTATCCGGACGCGGTGTCGGGCTGGATGTCGTCCGCGACAATCTTGAGAAGGTCGGCGGTTCAATCAAGGTAACGAGCACGCCGGGTCGTGGCTCGTTGTTCTACCTCCAGATCCCGCTTACCCTCGCAATCATATCGGGATTGACCGTCGAAGTCGGCGATCAGCGCTTCGCGATCCCGCAGAGCTATGTGGAAGAGGTCTTCAATCTCGGCACGGGAGCAATCGAGTACACCAAGGTCGGCGAAACAGCGCTGGTAACATTCCGTGATCGCCGCACACCATGCCTTTCGCTGGCGCATGTCCTCGGTATTGAGCCCCTGAAACCGGATGAAGATGCTACACTCGTGCTGCTCAGGCTTGCGAACGGCGACCTGTTCGCGCTCGCCGTCGATCGCATTCACAATATCAGCGATCTCGTGGTCAAACCCCTGCCTCGCAGTATCATGAAGACAGAATTGTACGGCGGTTCTACGCTGCTCGATGACGGACAACCGATCCTCGTGCTGGATATGCCACTGATCGCGCTCAATGCTGGCTTGGTCTCCGATACGCGCGCGGCAGTCAAAAAGCGCGGCGAAGATAGCATGGATAAAAATTCTGCAGCCATCGCGCGCGCTATGCTCTTCACCGACTATTCCGGTCGCCGCAGCGCAGTCCGCCTCGAATTGGTGCAACGCATAGAGACCATCTCCGCTGACGTGATCGAAGAAACCGCAGGCGCCGCACGCGCAGTTATCGACGGAGTTATACTTCCGCTGGTCGGCCTGCCCGAAGGCGTACTGCCAGCTGGTCGCATTCGGCTGTTGCGCCTGACCGACGGTGCCAGCGAATTGTTGCATGCCGTACGCGAGGTCGATGACGCGGTTGAGCTTACCAACTCGCTAAAACAGGTTCATGATGACCCAATGGTCGAGGCACTGACACTGGTGCACGGCCAGACTGTTACGCTAATTGACGGGCACGAACTGTTTACTCGCCATGGCGAGGTGCCCGAAATCATCGAAAAGCCGATTTGCCACCTGCCCGATAGCGAATGGGCGCACACCATTCTTGGTCCGCTGGTCCGCGCTGCAGGGTACGAAACAATCACTGGCGAGGCTGCATCCGCAGGTGACATCGCGATCCTGTTCGAGGACGAGACCGAGAACCAACCTGCCGTATCCGATGAAACTCAGGTAATCCGCCTGCGTAGCCAGCCGGATGCTGCCGATGGCGACAGCTCGATCTATCGCTACGACCGGGAAAGCCTGATCGCCGCGCTGCATCAAGCCCGCGCGGCAGGAGCACGCTGATGAACGACCTCCTCGTCATGACCCAGATCGCTGGGCGCCGCTGCGCGCTGCATGCCTCAGATGTTCAATCAGTGATTGAACTTGGTACGATCACGCCCGTGCCGCGCACGCCAGACCATATCGTGGGCATCACCGCCTTGCGCAGCCAGGCGTTGACCGTGATCGATTGTCGCCTTGCGCTAGGATTTGAGAAAGTCGAATGGTCAACCGATTCTCGGGCGGCTGTCGTGCGGATCAACGGCCATTCCTACGCACTGATCGTCGATTCGATCGAGGATATCACCACCAGTGTGACCGAACCCGAGCAGGTCGTCGGTGGTTTCGGCCCCGAATGGTCGCGGATCGCCGCCGGTATGATCGAAACAGCTATCGGCCCCGCCCTGCTCATGGACCTTGAAGCGCTGATCGCTGGCCGCGATGAAAAATCGAGCGATTTAGGTGCGGCGGCTTAATCCAATGTATACGGCTGAGACCTACTTTACTCCGAAAATAAAACAGGGGTTCGTATGAAAACGTGTCTGATCGTCGATGATTCTCGGGTCATCCGGAAGGTATCGCGGCACATTCTCGAGACGCTCGGCTTCTCGGTCGACGAGGCTGAGAACGGGAAGATCGGGCTCGACGCCTGCGATCAGAGCATGCCTGACGTTGTGCTCCTGGATTGGAACATGCCGGTGATGACTGGCATCGAATTTATAGTCCAGCTGCGCCAGCGCCCCGGTGGCGACAAGCCCAAGGTCGTATTCTGCACCACTGAAAACGATGTCGCGCATATCCGTGAAGCCATCCAGGCAGGTGCGGACGAATATGTCATGAAACCGTTCGATCACGAGACTCTTCAGATCAAGTTACAGTTGGTCGGCTTCGCGTGAACGCCCCCATTTCGTCTCAAGCAAGGCTGTTAAAAGCCGGCGCGGCGATTGCCGAGCAGCCTGCCGACGCGCGTGCGCGTGACGGCACGATCCGCGTGATGATCGTGGACGATTCCCTGACGGTCCGCACCATCTTCAAGCGTATGGTCGAAGGCGATCAGGGCATGGAGGTTGTCGCGACCGCTTCGAACGCGGAACGCGCGATTGCCCAGCTAGAGACGCTGAGAGCAGATGTAGTCCTGCTCGATTTGGAAATGCCGGGAATGGGCGGCCTTGACGCCCTCCCTGCATTGCTCGAAACGGGCCGCGAAGCACAGGTGCTCGTCGTTTCATCGCTGACGGGTGACGGCGCTGAGCATACGATGGCGGCGCTGTCTATGGGTGCGGCGGATACGATGCTTAAGCCGCGTCCTGGCGGTTTCAATGACGATTACCGAAGCCAGTTGCTCGGCAAGATTCGCGCGCTCGGCGGCGAGGTTGGCGATCATTCCGATGTTGACTGCAAACCGGCAGCCGAACAGACCACGCACTTGCCAGTGCTTGGCGGAAAACGACCTGAAGTCCTTGCCATCGGCGCCTCGACGGGAGGCATCCACGCGCTCAACCTGATGCTTCGCAGCTTGCCTCGCAGTTTCGACCTGCCGATCGTCATCACGCAGCACCTGCCCCAGTCCTTTATCCCAGTTTTCGCCCGCCAAATTGAAATGGCGAGCGCACGGCGGACCCACATCGCAAGCGATGGGACTGAGATCCACCCTGGCGAGATAGCGATAGCGCCCGGTAATGGTCACATGCTGGCGCGCAAGATCGGCGATAGGCTGGTCACGCGCACGTCCGCAGAGCCTTCGCAAAGCGGCTGCATGCCCTCAGTCGACCCGATGCTCAGCAGCCTAGCCAAGGCATGCGATGGCCGCGTTCTGGCAGTGATCCTGTCAGGAATGGGACGCGACGGTCTCGACGGTGCTAAGGAGCTTGCCGAAAGCGGCGGAACAATTCTGGCGCAGGACGCCGAAACCAGCGCGGTTTGGGGCATGCCCGGCGCCGTGACGAAAGCCGGATTGTCGAGCCTTGTGGCACCGCCCGAAAAACTGAGCGAAGCTGTCGTCGCGCTGGTAGGAGCGCCTGCGCGCAATTGATCTCGTGGAAGTAAGCCAAGCCTCACATCAAATAATTGCCGACTTGCTCGCCGCGCGGACAGGACAGCACCTGACCGAAAGCCGTCGTTGGCGCATCGGCACTGCGCTTTCCGGCATCTTTCGCGAACACGGCATCAGCAACGTGGACCAATTGGTGTGCCTGCTCGCGCAACCCGATGAACGAGGGGCCGGGCACGACCTGTCGCGCGAAGTGGTCGAAGCGTTGCTTAACAACGAAACGTACTTCTTCCGCGACAAGCCGACCTTTGACCAGCTGCCTGAGGATATCCTGCCGGAAATCGCTGAGCGTCGGCAAGATACCAAGCGGCTGTCGATATGGTGCGCGGGATGCTCGACCGGACAGGAAGTGTACTCGCTTGCCATGCTAATCGCCGATCAGCGCGCGCGCTGGGATGGCTGGGATATCGACATTCTTGGCACCGATGTTTCGCATCAGGCGATCGCAGCTGCCCGCAGCGGGCTGTACAGCCAGTTCGAAGTGCAACGCGGGCTTGGGGTAGCCCAAATGCTGAGACACTTCGAGGAAACCCGCAAAGGCTGGCAAATTCTAGATGAAAGCCGTGCGAACACCCGCTTCCAGCAGCACAACGTGCTCACCGAACCGCCTTCGCGTCAGGCTTTCGATCTAATTTTGTGTCGCAATGTACTGCTCTATTTCGCCCCCGACACGCGCGACACGGCCTTCAACCGCCTGAGCTCCGCGCTCGCCAAAGACGGGTACCTTATGCTCGGAGCGGGAGAGACAGTGGTGGGGCAGACCACCGCATTCGTTCCGTCAGGTCGCCGGGCAAGCATCTATCGGCCAGAGACTCCGGTATCCACGGCGAAGATCGTCGCATCGGCCTAGTCCGCACGAGCCCCGGCACAGGAGTGCAGGATTTACGCTTAATTAGCCACCGTTCTTTAGACCGCTAGCCATAGCAAGGACGCGCGATCAACGCGCCGATTGGGGACTCACTGGTGTCAGGTAAAAGCAAACCCTTGCGATTGACGCCAGTTGGAATGGTGCTGTTTCCGCTAGCGGTCCTTTCAATTGTTTTTGCGCTGATTTCGATGGTCTTGATTGCGACCGACCAGATTGAGGTTCTGTCGCCTGCTGCTTTGCTCATTGCTGGCGCGCTGATCTACGCCGCGACAATCTTTCTGCTCGGCTTCAACGGCGTCGCCAGTATTCGCGAGCTTGAGACGCTAAGCGTGACGGACGACCTTAGCAAACTGCCCAACCGTCGCGCCCTTCACGCTGATATCGAACGGCTTTCCGAAGGGGACCATGAGGTGGCGATCGCGCTGATCGATCTCGACAGTTTCAAGCAGGTCAACGACCACTATGGCCATGCCGTGGGTGACGCATTGATCCAGCAATGTGCAGATTTGCTACGCGAAGCCTGCGGGTCGGAGGCACACTGCTATCGCTTGGGCGGGGACGAATTCGCCGCTGTTATGGGCGGCCCGATTTCAGGCACAATTCTGGAAGGGAAGTGCCGATCCCTGCTGGAGCAGCTGACAACGCCGGTCACCGTCGGAGATCGCAAGATCGCGGTGGGAGCGAGTATCGGACTAGCGCGCAGCACAGCGAATAACCGCCCGCCTTCCTCAGAGATGCTACGCCGCTCCGATGTGGCGATGTACATGTCGAAACGCGGCGGCAAGATGCGCTGCACCTGGTTCAACGAGACCTTCGACCAACGCCGGGAAGCCGTCCGTGAGCTTGACGATGAAATGCGCGCGGGCCTCGCCAATGGCGAGTTTACGCTCGCCTACCAGCCGCTCGTCAACGCCGACACAGGCCGCATCGTTGCGGTCGAATCGCTGCTCCGCTGGAACCGGCGCGACGGTCAGGCCATCGGACCGAACGTGTTCATTCCGATCGCCGAGGAATCCGGTTTGATCAACGCGATCGGCCTGTGGGTCCTGCGCCAGGCGGTAAGAGATGCGCTGCGCTGGGGCGAGATTACGCTCTCAATCAACATCTCCGCTGCACAGTTGCGCAATCCGGAATTTCCCATCCATCTCGGCGAGATTCTTGAAGAGACCGGATTTCCTGCTGGCCAGCTTGAGCTTGAGATCACCGAGACTTGTCTGGTGCTCGACCCGGTTGTAGCCGAGCGCACGCTTGCGCTCATTCGCGGGTTTGGCGTGAACGTAGCGCTCGACGATTTCGGCACAGGCTATGCTTCAATCGGTTTTCTACGCCAGTTTCGGTTCGAAAAACTCAAGCTCGATCGCAGCCTCGTGGTCAATGCGGGTGAGGACGAAGGCAGCCGCGCGATGATGCTCTCCAGCATCGCTCTCGCCCGTGCTCTCAAGATGGCGGTCACTGCCGAGGGTGTTGAAACGACTGACCAGGCAGACATGGTGCGCGCGGCCGGATGCGATCAGATCCAGGGCTGGCTCTACTACAAAGCCCTGCCCGCGAAAGAAATCGACAAGCTGATCACCGCGCAACACTCGCCGGACCGCAACTCAGCCCTGACATTGGCCAATGACAAGGACGGGAAAGCAGCATGAGCGCCTTGCAGGAAATCGCCGTAGATCTCGCAGCCGAACGCGCAGGTGAAGAGGTGATCGGCACTGAGCATTCCAACTCCAACGGGTTTGTGCGCTGGTTCGGGCAAAAGACCATTGGCCAAAAGTTTCGCTGGTTCTTCGTGATCAACTTTTGCGTCGCCCTGGTTGCCGCAGTGTTTGTCATTTTCGGATTCCTTGAGCTTGGCTCACGCGCCAAGGGCATCAATCAAAGCCATGACGATGCGCTGGCAGCCGAACGCCTGCTGGTCGATCTGAGCGAGGCGCAGCGCCACACCGAAATGCTGGTCGCCCAGCGAGATCCCTCGCGCGCGCGTTCGGCGCTTGACCGCCTGACCCGCGCCGAGGCCAAGATCGAGCCGCTGCGCGCCATGGTCGTCGACAGCAACACGCCCGCCTATGAACGCCTCGGTGTAATCGGCGAAGGCATCACCGATTTCCGCCGTCAGATTTCTGACTTCGATCCTTCCACTAACGATACCGGCGAGGTCACCGCAACCGGAGAGGTTGTGCTTGACGCCGGGCTCGAAATGGCCGCGCTGATCGGGCGAGACGCGGATGCCATGTCCGAGGCGGGAACCTCGCTGATCTGGACTTTGCTGTTTGTCTGGATTGGCCTGACCGGCATTCTCACCCTGCTGTCACTGATGGCAGAGCGCTTCTTCAGCCGCACGGTCAGCAGCGCATTGACCGAAATGACCGCGCAGATGAGCAAACTGGCGAGTGGCGACAAGGACGTGACGTTTCCTGGCAAGGAGCGTACGGATGAGATCGGTCAGATGGCGCGCGCGCTGGAGGTCTTCCACCGCGCTGCTGCGCGGCTCGAACGGCTGAGCCAGGAGCGAGCCGCCAAAGCCAAAGCCGATCTTGAGGAACAGGCCCTTTTGCAGGCGGAACGCGACGACGCACGGCGCGAACGCGAGGAGATGTTGCGCAATGTCGCCGACCAGTTCGAAAGCACCGTCGGCGATGTCGTCAGCGGGGTGGCAGCCGCGTCCAGCCAATTGCAAACTACCTCACAGAGTATGGCTCGCTCGGCCGAAGAAGCGAGTCGCGGGACCAGCGAAGTTGCCGTCTCCATGGAAGAAGCCAATCGCGGCGCCACCGCGGCTGCCGCGGCAAGCGACGAATTTGCGATGTCGATCGGCGAGATCAGCCGACAGGCCACCTCCTCGGCGGAACTCGCACGCCATGCCACCAGCTCGGCGACGGAGGCTGATGCGACGATTTCTGCTTTGTCTGATTCCGCACAAGAGGTAGGCCAGATTGTCGAACTGATCCAGACTATCGCTCAGCGCACCAACCTGCTCGCGCTCAACGCCTCCATCGAAGCCGCGCGCGGTGGGGAGGCGGGACGCGGCTTTGCGGTCGTCGCCAGCGAGGTCAAGGAACTGGCGATGCAGACCAGCCGCGCGACCGAGCAGATCGCTGACCAAATCCGCACCATGCAGGACACGACCGACGCAAGCGTCTCTGCACTCCGCACGATCGCTAATCAGGTCCAGCAGTTGGAAACGACGGCGGTCTCGATCGCCACGGCAGTCGACCAGCAATCGGTCGCCGGTCAGGATCTTGCTCGCAGCATCGATCTCGCTGCACGTGGCACCGAGAAGGTCGCAACCCATATCGATGATGTCCGAGAGCTCTCGCTTTCGACAGGCTCGGCAGCGAGCCAGGTGCTGGCCAGTGCGACCGAACTCGAAGTGCAATCTTCAACCCTGCGCGGTCAGGTTGACGGGTTCCTCAGGAAGATCCGTGCAGGTTAACCGACAGCTCCGGCATCAAGCGGGGGTAATCAAGACAATATAAAGGATTTTCCTTCAGGAATTGCTGCAAGCGAGCCCGGAGAGGATTTCGGCATGAATACGATGACGCGCCAAGATGACCTCGAGGAACAGGCTGTTCCCGATATCCCGCGCCACCTCATTGATGATTTCGAAGCCGAAAGCCGTGCTCTGGCCAAAGAAACACCAGAGAACTTAGAGCCAGAAGCCATGCTTGAACGGATTCGCTGGTTTCGCGATCTCAAGCTTTCGAACAAGATCCACGCGATCTTCGGCACGTTTTTCGGTGTCGGATTCGCGATGGCGCTAGTACTTGGCCTCGGCCTGACCGAACTGTGGTCTCGATATCAAGTCTCCTCCCAAGTACAGACTGCGGTTTTGGCTTCCTCCGACCTGCGCGGCACCACCGGCGAACTGCGCTACAACACGGCGCGGTTCCTGTTTGAACGCGAGCCCGCAGTCCTTGAACGGCAGCGCGAAAGCTATACCGCCGCGATCGCGCAGATCGATCAGATCGACGGCATCGTCAGCGAGCATGTGCCGCAGCTGGAAGCGCGCGTCGATCAGGCTCGCGCCGATCTGGTGGAATACAATGACACGTTCAGCGAAGTGCTGAGCGTGATGCAGCGTGAAGGCCGTTCGAGGAATTCCGAAGCATTGGCCTACGAAATCTCAGATCGCGGCGACGCGCTGTTCGAACAATCGCGGGTATTCGCAGTCGACCTCGATCAGTACAGCATGCGGCTGCAGCAGACCGGCAGCGACTACTTCTTCACAATGATCGCAATAGTCTTCGGTCTCGGAGCATTTGCAGCAATCATCTTACTCTTCGGTCTCGCCTATCTATCGCGTGATTTCTCGCGCAAGATTAGCGAAGTGACTGATGGCATGAATAAGCTCGCCAAAGGCGATCGCCATTTCGAGATTGTCGGCAGGGACCGCAAGGACGAGATTGGTCAGATGGTCTCGGCGCTCGAACTGTTCAAACGGGCCAACCGTCGGCTCGAAGTGTGGGCACGCGAGCGTGCCGAACATGCCGAGGCGGAAGTCGAGCTTCAGCAGGAGCGCGAAAACGAGCGGAAAGAGGCCGATGCCCACAAGGCACGCCTGCTTGCCGAACTCGCGACGCAGTTCGAACGGACCGTCGGGGACGTCGTACACAAGGTTGCCGCAGCCTCTAGCGAGCTTAACACCACCGCCGGCAAGATGGCTTCGGCAGCGGAAGAAACCAGCGAGCGCACCACTTTGGTGGCACAGAATATGGCCGAGGCCAATTCGGGCGCGACATCAGCAGCAGCGGCTAGTGATGAATTTGCGCTTTCGATCGGTGAGATCAGCCAGCAAGCGGCCTCTTCGAGCGAGCTCGCACGTCTTGCGACAGACGCGACCAATGAGGCGGACACTACCATTTCGGCATTGGCGGACTCAGCCGAGGAGGTAGGACAGATTGTCGAACTCATCCAGACGATCGCTCAGCGCACCAACCTGCTCGCGCTTAACGCGTCAATCGAGGCAGCACGCGGCGGCGAAGCAGGACGCGGCTTCGCCGTGGTCGCCAGCGAGGTCAAAGAGCTGGCCATGCAGACAAGCCGCGCGACTGAGAAGGTCGCCGAGCAAATCCGCGCGATGCAGGACACGACCGGCGCCAGCGTTAACGCCCTGCGCGCGATTGCCCGCCAGGTGAACGAGCTTGAGACGACCGCAGTGTCTATCGCCAGCGCGGTCGATCAGCAATCAGTTGCCGGACAAGATCTCGCACGCAGCATCGATCTTGCAGCCCGAGGAACCGAGCAGGTCTCAGGCCACCTCGACGAAGTTCGCGAGCTTTCGCTTTCCACGGGCGCTGCCGCAAGCCAGGTGCTCAGCAGCGCCAACGAGCTGGAGGTTCAAGCTTCCACACTCGGCGATCAGGTAACAACGTTCCTACGCCGCGTCCGCGAAGGTTGAGCACGCACAGCGCGTGCTGATCCAGCCGATCGAAAGCGTCACTTCACGGCTGATCTCCGGCGATGAAAGACCGAACCATCCATCCGCTGGTTGGACGCAGCTGGCACGTTTCGCATCGCCGTCCTTGATGTCTGAGGTTTCTCGATCACCCTGTGAACCGCCAATCGTGCATCGATGCGTGTCGACGAACAGCTCGCCAACAGGCGCATCCGACACCTGGTCGCTGGCCGAGCCTGACCGAGCAGGGAAAGACAGCGCGGCCCGTTATGCCCCGTCAATCACGATCGGCGTCAGGATCGCTTGGCTCCCACCCTTTTGCATAACGCTCAAACCAGGCCAGAATCGCGGACGCCTTTGCCGCGCTTTGCGATGGGCGGGCAGTGAGCGCGTGGCTGGCACCCGGAACGCGGACAAGCGCGGTAGGCACACCGGCCAGTTGCAGTGCTGAGTAGTACTGAACTGCTTCGCTTACCGGAGTTCGATAGTCTTCGCTGCCAACAACAACCAAAGTCGGAGTTTCAACACTTCCGATCAGCGATAGCGGGGACTGTTCCCAGAATTTCTGCGGGTTTTCCCACGGTCGCGAGCCGACCCAGTACTGCCCGAAATAGCCAGTACCATCCGCCGTCAGTGCCTGCGTCGTCCAGTTGATGACCGGCTTTTGAGTCGCGGCCGCGCGGAAACGGTTCGTTTTTCCGACGATCCACGAGGTGAGCACGCCGCCCCCCGATCCCCCAGTAACGAACAGTCGATCGGGATCAGCCACACCTAGCTCGACGACACGATCAACAATGCTCATCAGGTCATCATAGTCCTGGCTAGGATAGGCCTTGTCGATTTCCTGCGCAAAACCCTCCCCATAGCTGGTCGATCCGCGCGGATTGGCCGAAAGCACGGCGTAGCCAGCAGCAGCGTAAAGCTGGTTATCGGTCGAGAAGTGCGGGCCATACGCAGCAAAGGGGCCACCATGTATCTCAAGGATCAGTGGAACACGCGCTCCTTCTCGATAGCCAGGAGGTAGAGTAAGCCAGCCCTGCACCTCTTGCCCGTCAAAGCTGGATGCAACGCTTATTGCGCGCACTTCTCCTAGCGACTTGGTCGTCATCAGGCTCGCGCTCAGATTGGTGAGATAGCGCGCCTCATCACCTGTAGAGACTTTGACCTCGGGCGGGCGCGTCGCGGTACCGCCAGTGAAGGCGATTGTGTCGTCACTCGCAACCGAAAAGCTGCCACCGGTATAAGGGCGATCCAGTCCGCTCCCAGACACACCATCTGTCACTGCGCGAACCGAGCCATTGAGAGCGATGCGAGCGATGTTGGTTTCGCCGCGTTCGTCATACTGCACATAGATGCCGCGTGAATCAGAATCCCAACCGAAGCCATCGACACTGAAATCCCAGTCAGCTGTCAGGATGCGTTGGTTCTGGCCATCGGCATCCATTATGTAGAGCTCGGTATTCTCGTATGCACGTCCTTCATCGTCGAATCCGAGATAGGCAATCCGCCGACCATCCGGCGAAACCTGAGCTCCAAAGTCAGGGCCATCGCGGGTGGTCAAACGGGTCAGAGAAAGCGATGTAATGTCGAGAGCCCAGACATCCCCCTCAACCGGGTCGGTTTGCCAGTCGGGGTTGCGATTGGCGCTGAAATAGATCGTGCTTCCGTCCGACGACCAGCTTAGCCGACCGCCATCATGATACTTGCCGAATGTCAGCTGACGCGGAGCGCCACCTGTGGCAGGAACGACAAAGATCTTCTCGAAACCCGGTGTCAGTTCCCCTTCGCCATCCGCCCTGAAATTAACGAGATCAGTGATCTCCAGTGCATCCGCCCACTCAGCCCCGTCCGGGCGGTTCTTGGGCGCCGAGCCGAGGGATGGCGCGTCATCCTTGACCAGCATCGTATATGCGATTGAGCGGCCATCTGGCGACCACGTGACACCCGATGGGCTGTTGGGCAGGCCAGTCAACTTGACTGCCTCGCCGCCATCCAGCCACTTAACCCACAATTGCGCACTCCCGCCCTCGGTCGAGACGTAAGCGACGCGTGAGCCATCGGGCGACCAGCGTGGCGAGAAAGCTCCTCCATTGCGACCTGCAAACGGCCTTTGCTCTCCGCTCTCGACGTCAATCAACCAGATCGAGTTGACCGCGCGGTCGGTCATGATGTCGTTTTGACGTCGGACATAGGCGATCGTGTCGCCATCAGGGCTGATTTGCGGGTCTGTCGCGAAAGCAAGGTCGAACAGGTCCTGGCCTGTGAAGGTTCGATTGGGGCCGATCTGATCGGAAGCTTTAGCCGCAGAGTTCGGCTGCGCCTGAGCGAACAACGGGGGTGTCGCAATCAGCGACAGCACGCTCGCCGCGATAAAGAGTGATTTCAACATGGCGGTCCCTATTCTTCCTCTTCCTGGCCCACACGGTACTTTCCAAACCATGCCAGCGTGTAGTCGGTCTTGGCGTTGAGAAGCGATGGCCGTCCGGCGATGCCATGATTGGTATCCGGTATGCGCACCATTACGCTGGGAATTCCGCGCAGTTGCAGCGCTTGGTAGAACTGCTCTGTCTCGGAGATAGGCGTGCGATAGTCGACTTCGCCGGTGATGAGCATGGTTGGCGTATCGACATTGCCGACCAGTGAAATCGGCGATCGCTCCCAATAGTGATCAAGGTGCTCCCATGGCGGCCCAGGGAACTGGTTGGCGATCTGGCCGATATAGCTATCGGCGGTCAGAACCTTGGAGACCCAGTTGATCACCGGCTTGGCTGCCATGGCTGCGTTGAAGCGGTTGGTGAGGCCGATGGCGTAAGCGGTCGCGATGCCACCTGCCGATCCGCCAGCGATGAAGAGGTTGTCCTCGTCGGCAAAGCCGTTGTCGATCGCCCAGTCTACCGCTGACATGTGATCGGCGAAGTCATCGGGGCTCGAATACTTGTACTTGAGCAGGTTGGCGAAGTCGCTGCCATAGCCGATCGAGCCTCGGTGATTGTCATAGATCACTACATATCCTGCCGCGGCCATTCGTTGGAGCTCGTCGGAGAAATGGGGGCCATAGGCGAGATGCGGACCGCCGTGAATCTCGATGATGAGCGGGTAGGTCTCGCCCTGCCTGTAGCCAGGCGGCGTGATCATCCAGCCTTGAATCTCAAGCCCGTCGAGCGACGAATTGTAGGTGAAGCTGCGTACATCGCCCAGGTCGCGATGGGCAAGTAAGTCTTCGTTCAGGGTAGTAAGCTGTCGGTTTCGGCCAGACTGGAATGAGAACAGGTCGGCAGGGCGGTAGGCGCTGCCTTTGGTGTACACCAACGCGCCGCCCTCGCCCGCGTCAAAAGCGCCGCTGACATAGGGCCTGCCAATGGTGGTTCCACCGATACCCTGGACCGCCACACGGCGATCACCGGAGGTTGTGACGACACCGATATTGTTCTCACCGCGGTTCTGAAATGTGTAAGCGATCTCCCGGCGGGAAAGCCATTGCAGATCGCCCGCGCGACGATCGAGCCCTTCAGTCAGGTTCCTGATGTTGCTGCCATCGCGTTCCATCACGAAGACATTGGTTGGCATGAACGGCTCTCGTTCATTGCTTGTGCCGAGATAGGCGACAAAGCGGCCATCTGGAGAAACTTGGGGAGATGCCTCGACACCTGGCCGATCGGTAAGCTGACTCAGTTCTCCCGAGGCAACATCAATGGCAAAGATATTCGCTTCGCGGCTTTGGAGCTCCCAGCCGTCCTGGCGGTTGGCAGAGAACAATATCTGTTCACCATCGGGAGTGAATGACAAAGAACCACTGCTATTGAAGTCACCGGAAGTCAGTTGGCGCGGCGTCCCGCCCTCGGCTGGCATTATGAAGATATGATCGTAAGCGAGATCGATGAATCCGTCGCTATTGGTCCGATAGCGCGCGCGATCAATGACGCGCGGTGCTTCAGCCCATTCAGCACCTTCGGGAGCCTTTGGCGCGCTGACCAGCTTCTCACTTTCGGCTTTGACCGCCATTGAGAACGCGAGCATTGCGCCATCGGGAGACCAGATGAGATCGCTCGGCGCCTCTTCGAAAGTACCAAGCAGCGCGTCTCGGCCAGACTCGAGGTAATGAACGTAAAGCCCAGTCCGACCAGATAGGCTCTTCATGTAGGCAATGCGCGTTCCGTCAGGCGACCAACGCGGCGAACGATAAGAGCCATTCTCTGCAAGCAGCGGTTCATGACCTCCACCGTCTCGATCGACAATCCAGATGCGCGAAACCGTTCGGTCCGACATAATGTCGTTGGAGCGGCGCACATAGATCGCTTGTTCCCCATCCGGAGAGATCTGCGGCTCATCCGCCCACTCGAGCTCGAATACGTCCTCTGCCGAGAAAAGACGTGGCTCATCATTCGCAGTCGCCCCGACGGCGATGCCTGCCAACAAGATCATCGAGGCCAAAAATCGCAGCATTGGATACCCCTGGAACGTTATAGTGTTGTCGCGCGTGCGGGACGAGCAGTCGCGCCTCTCGCGGCGCGACCAGCCTCTTGCTATCTCACGATGTCCATCTCTTCGATCAGAGCATCGGCTCCATCGACCTTGTCCATCACCCACAGCATGTAGCGCGTGTCAACGTGAATTGTACGCGTCGTACGCGGGTCAAAGTCCCAGTCGGAGTTGACGCTTTCGAAAGTGCCGTCGAACAGCAGGCCAACAAGCTCGGCGCGAGCGTTGAGCGTTGCCGAGCCGCTATTGCCACCGGTGGAGTCGAGGTCTGACAGGAAGTTCACGGGCACCGACCCGATACTTTCGAGCGCGTAGGAGCCATAGTCCTTGGCCTCAATCCGCTCGAGCATGTTCTCAGGAGAATTGAACGGCTCTGCGCCAGTATCCTTGTCGGTGATTCCTTCGAGTGTGGTGAACGGCAAATAGGCCATTCCATCGCGCGGACTGCCACCTAGGACGCTACCAAAGGTTACGCGCAGAGTGCTGTTGGCATCGGGATAGGCAAGATCGCCAGTCTCACGTTGCCATTGTGTAATCGCTTCCATGTAGGCGGGGCGCAGAGCAAGCGAGCGGCCCGCGCGGGCCTTGCTCTGCGTCTCAAGCTGCAAGCC
The DNA here is from genome assembly GCA_039195235.1 of Pseudomonadota bacterium. Lineage (GTDB taxonomy): Bacteria > Pseudomonadota > Alphaproteobacteria > Sphingomonadales > Sphingomonadaceae > Erythrobacter. The sequence goes on along the minus strand of JBCCVO010000016.1, from coordinate 18,235 downwards.
GTAATCGTACATAACGACCGCAAGCTGGACAAACGGATCTTCACTCGATTCCAGCTGTGCCGTCGATGCTTCCATCAGTCGGAGCCGTATTTCGGAATCGCCAAGCGTCGTGTTCTGATAGAAACGATCGACCAGGCCGGGCAATTCGTCCGCAGTCGTCTCCGATGTTAAACCAAGCGCCTGATCGAACGCGACGACCCGCTCGCCCATCGGTTGCTGGATGTAGCCGGTCAGAAACAGCACCCATTCGGCCATGTCGACTGCCGGATCAAACCGGCGGTCAAGCGCCTGCAGACCTTGGCGGAAAAATGTCATGTCGCGTTCCTGATAGCCGGATTCACGCTCGGCATCAGGCTTTTGGCGCTCTCTAGAGAGGCGATAGAGTCGACGTGCGGCCGCAAACAACGCTGGGCGTGCGACATTGCTGTACCAGAAATTGGTCCGCGCGGCCTGCGCACTTTCTTCTGACAGAGCGGCAAGCTGTGCGATCGCATTGCCATATTCGGCTCGTGATGCGTCTGCAGCAATCCACTCGGCCAGCGCTGTTTCGCGCTCGCGGCGGCGGTCGACGAGCCCAACACGGCGCGCGCCTTCGATCTGACCCCGCAGGTTCTTCTCGAAGTTGTTGAGGCCAGCGAGACGCGATTCATACTTCACACGCGCATCAGAACCCTCAGGAGCGGTGGCTTCGATTGTGTCGATCCAATCGTTTAGCAACACTTCGAAAGTCGGATAAGTCCAGTTGAACGTGTTCTCCACTTCGGCAAGCAGCGTGTAGCGGCTGGTCGATCCTGGATAGCCTGCCGCCATGACGAAATCGCCATCATCAAGGCCGGCCGCACTTACCTTAAGGTAGTGCTGAGGCTCATAAGGCACATTGGCTTCGTCGAAATCGGCAGCCGAGCCATCGGGCGCGACATAAGCGCGATAGAACGCAAAGTCGCCAGTGTGCCGAGGCCACTGCCAGTTGTCGATATCGCCGCCATACTTGCCGATCGAATCCGCCGGCGCGTAGACGATCCGCACGTCACGCACCTCAAGCCGCTTCACCAGCTTGTACTGCGAACCACCATAAAAACTTGCGACCTGACAGCGATAACCCGCAGCTTCTTCGCATCCAGCGATGATGTCCTTGCGGCGCTGTTGCACCAGTTCGTAGCGATCGAGCGGCGCAAGTGCTTCGGTGCCCTCACGCACCTGATTGGTGACATCTGTGACATCGGTGGTCACATATATCCGCGAACCCGGCGCGGCGGGGAGTTCGTCCGCCTTGGTCTCTGCAAGAAAGCCATTGTCGAGATAGTTGTTCTCGGCAGTGGAGTTAAACTGCACCGATCCACGCGCGCAGTGGTGATTAGTGACGACCAGCCCCTCCGGCGAGACGAAGCTTGCCGAGCAACCGCCAAGCGACACGATGGCGCCCATCGGGAAGCCTGTCAGGTCCGCAAGCGCCTCGGGCTCTAGCTCAAGGCCGGCTTCGCTCAACTCCTCGCTGATCTCCTGAAGCTGATCGGGGGTGAACATCCCCTCTTTTGCCGCCAGCGGCGCCACGAACGCCGCTGTTGCAAGGAGACCGATAGCAAAGCTGGTAGAGAATTTCATGCAAGAACCTTGTTGTGGAGGATGCCGCGAAAGAGACGCAGACTTGTCGAATGAGATACTATATCATTGCAGATTCTTAGAGCGCTTGTGTATCGATTGCAAACTGGTCAGGGCGCATCGGCAGCGGTCGATACTCCGCGTTTCGTGGTGAGATAAGTAGCAAAGCTGGCGAGCCAGTGGCTGCCGGAATAATGTTCATCGGAAACCGCCGCCACACCGACCTTGCGATGTACTTCCGCTGCAGCAGCTAGCGCAGCAAGTCGGCCATCACCTTCTGGCAGAGCCGAAGCGATACCTTCAAGCGCCCAAGCCCGCGACAGATTGACCCCATCAAGATGAACCAGCTTGCCATCGGATGCATCGAGTACGACGCCTGGCTCAAGCCAGTCAGCGCTGCCGTCTTGTGGAATCTGAGGGAGGAACCGCTCCAGCCAAGCCGCATACTCATCCTGAGCCATAACACGGCGCATCAAGTCGGCCTCCATCAGGCACGGCGACAGGAAGTCTTCTCCCGAAGGTTCATAGGCCATCGGGCAGTCCACATCGTAGCGGTGGAATGCGAGGGTCTTGGCGCGAAGCTCGGCGGCGAGATCTTCATTGCCGACCCCATCTGCATAGTCGAGCATCAGGCCAAACGCGAATGCAGTCTGATTGTGAGTGCCCAACCGCACAGGATAAGACAGCTTCGGCAACCAGTCCCGCACTTGGTCGACGATCGCGTCTTCGAGCGGCCGTAACGTCTCGCGCCATTCGCTAAGCTGCGGATCATCACTCTCTTCGAGCTCAATCACCAGTTGAAGATACCACGCGATGCCATAGGGTCGCTCAAACGACCCACGGCCCTCCGCCTTGTAATAGGCAAGTTCGGCTGCGAGGTTATCCTCGGTGAAGCTGGTTGCAAGCTTCGACCGGATCTCATCCGCCAATACGCTGTCGGGCTGCGTGGTGAGGACGCGGGTAAGCAACCAGTGGCCGTGCACGGAGGAATGCCAGTCGAAACAGCCGTAGAATGCTGGTGTCAGCTGGCTCGGAGCCTGCACGTCATCCGCCGACTGCATCACATGGCTGATCTTGTTGGGATACTCGCGGTGAACGCAATCGAGCGCGAGCACGGCGAAACGGTCGACCAAAGTTTCCGGTGCGGGGCGATCCGAAGGCATCGTGCCCTTATCCTCACTCGCCTGATCCGAGCATGCCGCGAGCGACAACGCAACCAGTCCAACGCCCCAATGCTTCACGCTGCATATCCTCTCAATTCTTGTGAGAGGCGTAAAGGCTTATTGAGGCGCGGCGCAAGGAAAACTAAGCAGCCCAGGGCCCAGTGATCGCGACGGTGCGGGTCGGTGCATAGGCGTTTACGAAGAACCATTTGCCGTCAGGGGAGAAGCAACCACCAGCGAGCTCGGTCTGCATCCGCAAGCGACCAAAATCATAGGGGCGACCGTCGGGCGTGATCCCGCGTAGATGGTTGTCGACGACATCGGTGTATTGATCCTCGCAAACAATCAGGTGACCATTCGGCGCGACGCAAAGATTGTCGCCATAATCGAACTGCTCCTTGCTCTCGCTTTCGAAGAACAGCTCAAGCCGGTCAGGTCTCGTGCCGCGACCAGGCACCAACCGGAAAATTTGACCGAGCCTCTTGGCCCCGCCGCTGGTAGAGCAGACAAACAGATCATCGGTCCCCATATGGATGCCCTCGCCCCGTGCGACCAAGGTTGCGCCTTGTGCCGCTGCGCGTTTGCGCAAGTCATCCTTTGGCGCTCCAACGTCTTCGAGATCGATCCAGCGCACTGTATAAGACCGTCCGACCGGCATTGCCGGATCGTTCCAGTTGCGCGTATCGGCCAGCCCGTCGATCGCCATTGCCTGAAGCTTTCCACCATCGGCAAGCCTACCGCGAGTCTTTGGCAGGAAGCGGTATATCACGCCGTCATCGCGGTCTTCGGTCTGGTAAACATAACCAGTCACAGGATCGACGCAGGCTGCTTCGTGATTGAACCGGCCCATGGCCCGCAGCGGTTCCGGATCGACGAGACCGGTCGCATTGGCAGGCACTTCGAATGTCCAGCCGTGATTGACCGCGAGCCCATCCCCATAGCGCTGCCCTGGGCCCGTGGGCGACTCTTCGCAAGTTAGCCAGCTACCCCATGGGGTGACCCCGCCAGAGCAATTGCGGATCGTGCCGCCCAACGTGCGGAATTGGCGTTTCACTTCAAGCGTCCGCGCGTCGAGAACGATATTGGTGGTGCCGCCCGGAACTATCTCGCCATTCCTTGTTCCAAATCCCTTCGCAATGGGACCGCCCGCATGGTCGCTGGGGATAAGCTCATGGTTGCGCACTAGCACGATCTCACCATTGCCAAGATCAAGGCAACCCATGCCATCCGCCTTGTCAGGCACAGAGCCGCCGTCGCTCATCGCATCGCCGAGGCTGGACAGGAGGCGGTAGGAGAAGCCCTCCGGTAGATCGAGCATGCCAGCCGGATCGGGCACCAACGGACCATAGTTTGAAAATGCGTTGCCTGAGGTCTCAGCACCAAGACTGACGCCGGCACTGCGGGTCATGCATCCGCTGGCGAGCAAGGCGGCGAAAGCGCTACCGGTCGCGGCGAGAAACTGGCGGCGGTTGGTTTCCGACAAGGTCATCGGCCTTAGACTCCGTACATTGAGTTCTGTGATCCCGTCGCGCGGCGCGACCGCACGATTGCACCCGAACGGCGATTAGCCGGTTTAAGTTACATGCGGGAGATAGTGAGTTCCGCGGTGAATCGAAACCCATCAACCCAAGCATACCGCGCGAAACATCGATATTCAGATCGAACCTTGCTGATTCCGAAGACTGTAACGGCGCCTATTCTGGCTAAGCCCCGCGCACTAGAGCGAGAGACTCGTCCGTGGTTAGGCCTTTCGGTGCAAGAAAGAGATACCGTTCGGACCCTGTTACAAGTCGATCGAATGCGACATTGCGATCCAGATTCAGCGCCTTCTGAATTTTCGTGGTCGCCTGGATCGACAGCGACGCAACTGTGAACTCTCGTCGAGTTGGCGCCTGTTATGAGGACGAGAACAAACACTTTTTGAGGCGCAGGCTGACGGCTTCGCCATATCGCCAGCCTACATCCGGTGATCTAGCCGGACGCAAGCGCCCGGAACTCCTCTGCCACTGGCGTGAACATCAACTGCATCATCTCACTCACGTCATCCGAAGCCTCGACCAAGCTCCCGGCTTTGATCGGGGGTTCGGGTGAATATTCGGCCTGAAGCACAAGACTCTCTGCGTATTTACGCCCACGCAATTGCTCGACCATCGAAATTGCAAAGTCGAGCCCCGCTGAGACACCGGCGCCAGTCAACACATTGCCGTCCCGAACCACTCGCTCGCTCACTGGAGTTGCGCCGAAATCGGTCAACAAGGGGAGCGTCGCCCAGTGCGACGTGGCCCGCTTGCCTTCGAGCAATCCGGCCTTCGCGAGGATCATTGATCCTGTGCAGACGCTGGTGATTTGCTTCGCCCGAGATGCGCGGTCTTGCACCCAGCCGATCGAGCGATCCGATCGCATAACGCCCAGCGTACCCTGCGTTCCGCCGGGTAGGAACAGAACATCGAGATCGGCTGGTGTCTCTTCAAGAGTGATGGTCGGCGCGATGGCTAGCCCGAGGTCCGACGCCACAGGAGCAAGATCACGCTCAGTCGTCACTAGATGTACCTTTGCGCCAAACATGCAGGCGAAGAAGTAATGTGGCCCTACAAGATCCAACGCAGTAAAGCCCGGATAGAGCAGCATCGCGACTTCCTCTTCCCTGTAGAGGTTGTCGCCCAGCATCTCGGTCATGAGCTGATCGTGCCGCTCCATCATTGCTTTTTGTTCTTCGGGGTTGGCCGTTCCGACGGCTCCTGTATGACCGCTATGGTCGTGAGCCTGAGCCATGGCGCGCTCGACCGCGAGGAAAGGTGCCAGCATAGCCGCACCGGTCATTCCGCCAAGCAGCGTTCGTCTGTTGATTGTCATAGGTCTGGTTCTTTCCGTTAAAGTTCAAAGCCAAGTGTAACGAAAGCCGAGCGCGGATTGCCGGGGCGCACCACGTCCTGGCCGAAGTACTGGTACGGTAAGAAGTAGCCCGCATCGAAGATGTTATCGAAACGAAAGCCCAGCCGAAGCTTGTCCAACGTATAACTGATTTGGGCATCAGCCACGACATAGCCATCAACTTCTGCATCATTAGGCAAGGAAATGACGGTTTCGCTCGCGCCCGTGAGCCCACCTCCGAATTCCAGCCCGGCAAGCTTGCCATCCAGAACGCGATACCGCGCCGCGATCCGGCCTTGATGTTCCGGCACACGCGGCAGGCGATTGCCGCTGATATCGATCGATGGTTCGCCCGGTATTGGCCCATCGACAAATCCGTCGATTATCACAGCGTCGGTATAGGCGTAGCTGGCGAGCAGCGAGAAAGCCCGATTGGGCTCATAGATCAGGTCAAACTCAATGCCTTCGCTTCGTTGTTCGCCATTCTGAAACGACGTTTCGAACGAGGTCGACGACGCGGTCGGCACATCGGTCCGCTCGATACGGTACGCCGCCAGAGTGCCCGCAAGGCCCAGTTTATCCAGTCCAAACTTGATCCCCGCTTCATAGCTTTGCGAGCGCTCTGGCACCGGTGGATCATCTCCTGCGAAGAAGATCGAAAGCCGCGACCCTGTTGCGTAGCCTGCAAACAAGCTCACCCCTTGGGTCACATCGAAGGTGATGCCGAACCTTGGATCCCATTCGTGGTAGGTTTCGTTCGTGTCGCCGCCGACAAACTCCTCCAAACCCAGCTCGGAATAGCGGATCGAGGCGAGGATATGGACGCGGTCTGCAATGGTGACCTGATCTTGCAGGTAGACGGCGAAGGTTTCGTAACGGTTGGTGATGAAGTTGGCGAGCGGTGGGATTGGGAAGAAGTCAAAATCCGAACCGGGATCGGCGTAGTCGAATGGCACCGGATTGAAGAGGTCAAACCCGGTCGCCGCATCGTAATCCGCGCGGTCCCATTGCATACCGCCAAGGAAAACATGCTCGATCGCGCCAGTGCTGAACTCTGCTGTAAGCGATCCATCTACGGTCCATTCATCGACTTTGGCGGGAAGACTTCCGCGGATCTGCGGGCAGGACGTATCGTTCAAGCCCGATAGCGCACCGCAGGGGAAGAAAGCGAAGAACGGCGAACTGGCGAATTCGTTGAAGTCGTTTTCATACCGCCTGCCCCGCAGGTTAAAGGTCAGATCTTCGGACAGCCGCTGCGTCCATTCCAGCTGTGCGGTCAGGTTCTGAACTTCAGTATCTGGCGCATTGGTCGCCCCGGTGAAACGATCAGGATCGACCCGCGGATCGTCCTGAAAGATCGCAGGGAGGCCCGCATACTCGAGCTGCTCGATTTGCGTGTAGGTGAACCGGCCGACGATCTCGGTATCAGGCGCCGGAATCCAACGGATCGAAGGGGAGATAAGTAGTCGATCGATCTCGACCACATCGATATTGTCTTCCGCCGACTGATACTCGCCGACCACCCTTACCGAAAGCGTATCAGTTATGACCGCACCCAGATCGAGCGCCGCAGAGTAGCTCTCGAAACTGCCGATGCGCACGCGGCCTTTAGCAATGTCCTGTCCATTCGCAGTTTTGGAGACCAGATTGATTAGACCGCCCACAGGCGATCCCGTGCCGCCGCCGAATAAGGTCGAAGTCGGCCCTTTGGCCACTTCAATCCGCTCGACATTCCATAGGCTCCCTGGATCGATCACAGCGGTGTCGCCGTATCCGATCAGGCCATCTGTGAAGATTTCCGACTCAAACCCGCGAACGATCGGATTGGCGAGCACCAATTCGGACGGAAGCGAGGGGACGACGCCAGAGACGTTGCGGAGAGCCTCGTCAAGTGTGACCAGTTCCTGATCCTCGATCAGTTTTTCCGTCAGAACCTGAATCGATTGCGGTATCTCGTTGAGAGGGATCGGTGTGCGAGTAACGTTCGCCTGATCGACCGAATAGATATCGCGATCACCAACAACAATGATCCCTTCCGGGGTCCAGCCGCCTTGTTGGGCTTCATCTTGCATGTCGGTATCCTGCGCGATCGCAGGGTTTTCTGCGGAAAGCATGGTTCCGGCGAGCAGCGCCGGAAAGAGTTTGCAGTTCATGAGGAATCCTTGCGCTGTCATGCGCGTGAGCACGCATGCAGAGAAATAGTGCGGCGTTTGAACGCTGCAGACTAAAGCTGTTTCTCAGGCGAAGGCGGGTGGCCCGCGCAAGGGCGGGCGAAGGTTTCGTACCGGCCAAAGCCTTAGGGGAGCCTCAAAGGTCACGCCAAGCAGCACCGCAAAGGCAAACGTCGCTGCGAGGAGCTTGGCATCGACTGGGCCGGTGGCGAGCTTTGTCACGCCTGCAAACGTGCAGTCCTGTGTCGCACCAGCGCCCTCGCCATGCTCTCCATCGTCAGCATGCGCAGCGGCTGAGTGCCCCATGGCGGCGTGATCCATCGCCGTTGCGCGATCCGTAACTCTGGCACGAGCGAGCGGATGGGTCTCGGGACATATCTGCACTGAAAGCCAGCCGCTCGCAGCCGGCGCAACCATATACCCAGCAGGCGCCAGAGTGCTCAGAACTAGCCCAGCGCAAAGCAAGGCGAGAAAGCCAAGCCTCATTTGCAGTGTGAGACGATCTATCAGAGCCATCACGCGTACGCGCTAGGACAAATATGGAACTTCGTCACCGTGAATCTGGTGTTTTCATTGGCCGGTTCTTGATCGCAAGCAGTATGTTCGCCTGTTAAAATGGAAAGCGGGCATCCCTTAAAAGCGGTCAGACTCTCCAAATCAGACGTTCTCATTTTCATTGCGATTCTGACACTCTGTAAAAGGCTTTCGTTGTACCTGGAAGCACGGCTTGCTCCGCTCAGAAGTAGCTCAACCATGGCTTATCGTGTTTCTCGCGATGCTTGTAGGCAGAGAATGCCTGGGCAATCGGATAGTGCAGCGCCACAAGCGCTAACGCCCCGAACCAGATCCAAAGCACGCTGTCCAGGCCATAGCGCTCGCCGTGCGTCGCACCGAAAACCGCGTATAACACCCAGTAGGCTGTAAGCAGGACGTAGAGGTGCAGGACGTAGATGAACATCGGGATTGAACCGAAGGTCTGCATCAGATCGAGCAGCCAGTTCTGTTTCTTGATGGATTCCACCCATGCCAGGATCAGGAGCCCGATACCCAGGGTAAGAAGAATGTAATCCAGCGATGGCGGGTATTTGGTGAAGTTGATGAAAGACATCACCGTTTCCACTGTCGTATCCTGCACTGACCATGCAAGCGCTTCGCCATAGATGTTGAATCCACGCAGAACAGCAAGCAGAGCAAGACAAATAATACCAATGCCAATGAGTAGCTTACGTCGAGTCAGGGTATCAACAGACCGAGCAAATAGCGGTCCGGCGAAATAGCCGAGCAGAATGACACCAAACCAAGGCAAGCTGGGATACGAAAGGCTAACGGTCAGCGGACCGATCTGACCGAGCTGCCCGCCGTCATGCAGGATAGCCCAGGGGATGTAAGCCGGGTGACCAGGCTCGAAGTCGAGCGGCACCAGAAAATTATGACCCAGCACAATCACGAAACCCAAAGCACCGATAACCCAATAGTTGAGCCGGCATGCGACGGATAATGCAATCATACACAGGCCAATCGCCCAAAGCACTTGCAAGAACAGAAATGTCGGAAAGCTGTCGGCCCACACAAGGTAATATAGGATCAGCTCGACTAGAATGATCACCACCCCTCGCGTGAACAAGAACCGCGATGGCGATCGATACTCGCCATCTTTGGCGTGCGCGTAGAGCCATGCTCCCATGCCTGCCAGAAAGATGAAAATGGGCGCGCACAGGTGCGTCAGCATCCGCGTGAAGAACAGGTCCGGCTCGATATGGTCGCCAATCGGATCGCCCGTGCGCACATGCATGTAGAAACGCTCGCGAACATGGTCGAGCATCATCAGGATAATGACCAGGCCTCGTACAATGTCGATCGATGCGATCCGAGAGGCTGGATTTGCTTCAGTGGTCATGGGTCAATGGCTGCCTGTTTGCTCGCCCGGGCGAAATGAGCATCGAACCATCTGTCCATAGCGGCGCAAGGGTGAAGTGATGGCGACATCGTTGATCGCAAGACCATCGCTACCATATCTAAAGCGTTCGACGCTGGCCGTGGACTTGCTGGCGTAGCGTTCGAACAGTTCTTGCGAGACCAACTCTCGGATACTCCCCGCGCGCAATGCGGGATTTGACGCCCTATCCATAAAGGCAAGCCATTCATCATAACCGTCGAACGTGAGATCATAGCCTTTTTTAGAAATGGGCAACGGCTTGGCTGCAACGGTCCGAGCAGTTTCTGACGCTAAAGAGATCGCCGTTGCTGAATTTGTAAAATTCCGGCGATCCAACACACTCAGCTCGCAGGCTCGTAGCGTGGGAGCTTCAAGAGCAACGAAGGATCGTAGTCTTCGTCCGGGAACATCAGCGGGTAGTGAAACGCCTTCAGCTTCGCATGAAAATCGCGCACCTGATCCTCATAGGCGATCATCGAACCTGCATCGGTTCCAGCCAGTCTCTCAAAAGCGCGCTCAACCAACGATGTGGGAGACAGCAGTGCTGCGATACCGGCTTGGGCGTCGCGCGAAAGCCTCGCCTCGCGATACTGTTGCACAAGCGGCGCTGCTTTCTGATCGCCGACTTGCTGGAATGCATAATACCACTTCCATTCGAAGCCTTCTTCAATGGTGGCGTATTCGCTCCACTCGGGGTGCTCTTCTATGAACGGCTCCATCGTAGCCTCTTTGGGCAAATCCCATGCGTCGTTAACGGTCTCGCGTTGAAGAAGCAGGATTTCTCCACCATCAGGAACGGGATTGTTTGCTTCGATCACCGCCTTGGAAATGGCGGGCACGACGATCGCCAGTGCGAGCCATACACCAATTAGCGATGTAAGAAGGACCGAGGGCGATGCGTCGATCCGACTTGCAAGCTCTACGATCAGCCACCAAACCAACAGCGCACTGACGACGATAGCGCTAGCTTGCACGATCACACTTGCTGAGGTTCTTTCAAGCAGAGCTGCACCCCAAAGTGGGATCAGCAACAACAGTGCCAACGCCGTAACCCGGACGAGCGCGCGTGGAAGCCACAATTGCAGCGATGACCCGGCGGTTGCGACCAAGAGATCATGGCGCCGTGCTATCCGCTCAGATGCGCGCAGATCATAGAGCAGCAGTATCAGTAGCAGCGGGGCGATTGAGGCCGCGAGAAAAGCGAAGTCAAAGCGTCCGACCAAACCGAAATCGGCGTTGCGCGTATCGGCTTCGTGTATTTGCCCTTCAAGCGCGAGCATTCGCACGCGGTGCTTCCACGGCGTGCTATCGCGCTGCCCCATTGCCGCAAAGGCAAAATCGGAGGGCGGCGCATAAGTAAGATGGAAAGCGTAGTACCCGGCGCTGCCCCAGTCTTCATGGCTCTCAAGCGCATTGGCCCGATCGGCTGCATCCTCTTCGATCAGAGTGGCGATGGTCGCGCGTTGCTCGCGGACCTCACCAATGCCAAAGGAGACGGCGACCGCTGACAGAACGAAGGCCAGCGCAAGCCAGAACAGTGCACCGCGATCCTTGGCCAGAAACGACAGTTCTCGAGAAAGGCTGGCGAACATCAAAGACGCACCCTTCGGGCAGCAAGAAAGACTATACCGCCGGCTACCAACAACCAGATCGCGAGCATGCCAAGCGAGAGTGTAGAACGGTTCACGCGGAGCTCCGCACTGTCCGGCGTGAAGCGAAACTCGTCGAGCACTTGCCAGGCCTCCGCGTTGACCCGCGCCCGCCGTGCGGCCTCTGCATCGGCGTTGCGGTTCATGTCGACCGCGTAATCGAGTTCGTTTGCGTGAACCTCATTGAGCGATTGGACAAAGTTGAAACGCAACGTCTCGCTTTCGCGCAGGAATCGATGATGGGTAGCCAGGTCTGTCCCGGCTAGACCGCGCGACGCGGACCCAATTGCGATCGTAGGGGAAGCCAATGCGAAGAGATCGAATATGCGCGATTGGCGCGCTTCCAACCTCATGCGGTTTTCGGCGTGTTCATTGAGGAGATCGGTCAGTTCCGCTTCGGAGTAAGAGGCCACAACACCGCGCCAGTTGATCGGCAGCTCTTCGATTGTCTCGACGCCGTATTGCTCGAGGACTTCGGCCTGCAAAACCTGAAAGGCCGGGTCTGCCGCATTGTGACCGTCCCCCAGTTTGCGCTGCTCGGCGAGCATCACGAGATCGCTTTCGATCTTGCCCGGCGCGTCAATAGCGGCGCTGCTAGCGTTGATCGCTAGACGCGGGACGATAAGCGCGGCGAAGAGCCACACGAAGATCAACGCGCCGAGCGAGACTGCGCGCTGCTTCAAAATTATCGAGGCGGCGAGAACGACCGCGCCCCAAATGCACAGGTAAGCGAAGTATCCGCCGACCAATGAAAAGGCGGTTAGCGCGTTTTCGCCAAGGCCTACTGAATAGGCTGCAACGGCGATAAGCGGGATCATAAAGATAGCGATTACCGCCAAAAGAGCGATCGCCTTGCCCAAGGCCAGGTTAGCGCCCGACTGCCCCTGCGCCAGCATTACGGCCAGCGTGCCGCTCTCCCGCTCCCGCAGAAGCATGGCATGACCTAAAACGATCAACAGGAGCGGCAAGAGAACTTGATAGAGGCTCGCAGGGGTCAATGCGGCAAACCCGCCAAGGTCGGCCGCTGCTTTGGTGTCGGCGAACATCGCAGTGTTTTGTCGATGCCCTTCAAGAAAGATCGACTGACCGGTGACCGCGTCGACGCCCGGCTCGAACACCGCAAGCGGCGGTGGGCGACGAAAGGCGTAGTGGCCGTAATGAACCATACGGTGGGGGTGCCGATCGGGCTGTGCGAAAAAGGTCTGTTCGGCGGCAATCTGTTGTTGCAAGCGCTGTTCTTGTTCCGCTGCAACCCGATTGATCGTCAACACACTTGTCGCCGCGAGCAACACCCCAACGATCAGCGCGGCGGCAACGACAATCTTGGAGCGCAACCAAAGGCGCCACTCCTCGCGTGCGATCCGGGCAATTCCGCTCATGCTGCTCGCCGCTCCGCAAAGGCCGCATGCACCGTTTCGGTATCAATTCGCTCGCCATTCTCGGCTGAGAAACTGCCAACCAGCTTGCCACGCCGCAGCAGACCTACCCGGTCGGCAACTTGGCACGCGCCGTAAACATCGTGGGTCACCATAAGGATCGTTTGTCCACCTTCCGCCAGCGCTTTCACAAGATCGTGGAACTCGTCGATTGTCACCGGATCGAGGCCAGACGTCGGCTCGTCGAGCAAGAGGATTGGCGTTTCGCGCAGCAAAGCAAGTGCAATGGCGGTCTTCTGACGCATACCCTTGGAATAGGACTGCAACCGCCGTCCGCGCGCCTCTTGCGGCAGTGCGACCTTATCCAGCGCTGCATCAATGTCAGCCCAACTGGCCGACCGGCCAGCAAGATCGAGAAAATAGTCGAGGTTCTCGTAGGCCGTCATGTGGCCATAGAGCGAAGCGGCCTCGGGTAGGTACGCGATTGCAGAGCGCGCTGCCATAATATTGCTGGCCACGCTTTGGCCGTTGACCAGAACCTCGCCGCCCGATGGCTCCAGAAAGCCCAGAAACGTAAGCAACGTGCTCGACTTACCCGCGCCATTTCCACCGAGAAGGGCAAAGATCTCGCCTTGCGCAACGGTGAAGGAAACACCGTCAAGAACGGTGTTTCCTTCGCGGACCAAAGAAAGCGAGCGGGCTTCCAAAGGCGATGTCATGGTCTTGGTCCTTTAGGCTTAGAAACTGAAGCGCGCCGTAAAGCGCGCTGTGGTCGGCGCGCCAGGTTGCACCCAAACGTCAGCGAAAGAGTTCGTGAAAAACGTCTCGTTGAAGACGTTGTCAACGTCTCCGCGAATTAAGAAGCCATCAGCCACTTCAACCTCCGCGAAAAGACGCACGATCGTATAATCGGGCAGAGTAAAGTCGAAGCCTGTCCATCCATTCCGCTCTCCGACATGAAGCAAACCTCCGCCCAACTGCACGGGTATTTCCGCGACATCGAAAGCCTGACTTACCTGGATGCTCAACTGATGTTCGGGTGAGTTTATCAGCTGATCACCATCTTCGATCTGCGCGCCGAAGTCTGCATCCAGCGCGTCGGTCGTGAACTCCGCATCGGTGTAAGCGTAGGACAGGAAAAAGCTCAAACCGCTGTCGAAATCGAGGTTTGCATCGAGCTCGATTCCGCGGCTGCGTGCTTCACCAGCAGCGAAGGAGAAGAAGCCGGCAGCCACCGCTTCGGGGCGGTCATCGTTGACGAGGATATTGCTCTGGTCGACCTGGAAAGCAGTCAGTGTGACAATCCCCTCGACTCTGTCGAAGTACATTCCAAGATCCGCCTTGATCCCGATTTCAGCGGATTCGGTGATATTCGGCGCGAACTGATTGCCTTCAAAGTCCGAACCCGTTTGCTGACGGAAGCCCTCACCATACGAGGCGTAGAGGCTGATCCCGTCATCCACACGGTAGACCGCCCCGACCTGAGGCGAGAACCGATCTGAATTGCTTGTTGTCGTGGTCGCCGGGTCGGCGCGCAGATTGGTCAAGTCCTGCTCAAAATCGTCGAACCGCCCGCCAATGCGGATTTGCAGGCGATCGGTGATGTCGATCTGATCCTGAACGTAGATACCAAAGCCATCGAGCACCTCCTCGCGGTCGGTATTCGGACCTGCCGTGGGGATCGGGAATTGTCCATAGACAGGATTGAAGGCATCGAGGAGCAGATAGGTGGCCGGATCGAGAGACGCAATATCGGTTCCGGCCGGAAAAGAAGGAGGCCGGAAGCGCAGGATAAACAGGCTGTTTTCAAACCGATCGTAATCCACGCCGAACAACAGACGATGGCGGAGTGAGCCGGTGTTGAATTTGCCCGCCAGCTCGGCGCGCGCGACGAAATACTCTGAATCGAAATCGCGGAAGCGGAAGAAGCGCGAAATCGTCTGACCGTCGAGGAAGAAAGTCTGACGCCCATCAAAGTTGTTCTCGGATGCATTGCCAACCAGCGAAGTCTCGCGATACCCGATGCCGGTCAGCAGACTCCAACTGTCTGAGAACTCGTGCTGCAACTCAAACTGATGGCCGAACACTTCTGTCTCGATCGGACCATCGCCAGGCTCTCCCGTGAACGTACGGCGCGGGGTGAAGCCGAATTCGTCGGAGAAGATGACGCCGCGATCAAACGGGATTTCCTGCTCTGTGTATTCGAGCTCGTAAGTGGCGATGGTGTTCTCACCAAGCCTCGCTGTGATGGAAGGATAGAAACCGTAGCGCTCCGTTTCGACCGTTTCGCGGAAGCTCCCCGCATCCTCATAGAAGCCGACAAACCGCACGCCGACATCATCAGCCAATGTGGTTTGGATATCGACGTCGCCACGATAAAAATCGAAAGAGCCACCTTGGAACTGAACGTAGCCCGACGTCTCGAACCGCGGGCGCTTGGTTACGAGATTGACGGTGCCGCCGGGCTCACCACGACCATAGAGCGCCGAGCGAGGCCCTTTCAGAACTTCGACCGCCTCGATGCCTGCGAGATCGCGCGGCCCGCCAAAGCCGCGCCCGGCGTTGAATCCGTTGACGAGAAAACCGCTCGGCAAGTTAATGTCGCCTGAGAAACCACGGACCGAGAATGCGTTCCAGAGGCCACCGAAATTGTTCTGACGCGCGACGGATGCCGAGAGGTCAAGTGCCTGATTGAGGTCAAGCGCATTGGCCTCGCGCAGCAAATCTTGATCAATGACCTGATCAATTTGCGGAACTTCCAGCGGTTCGAAGTCACCACGATAGGCCCGACGCTCGGTAACAAGGATGACATTGCCCGAGGCATCAGCTTCTTCCGAACTCTCGAAATCCTGCGCGAAAGCGGCGGGCGCGGCGAGGGCGCACAGTCCAAGCGCCGAGCTTGAGACCACAAATCGTAGTGTTTTCATGTCAGGGACCCCCGTCCAGATTATCTAAGCCTAAATAGTCGGTAGATGTGAGCAGCGGCGAGCAAGACGCCGCCGATGACCGTTGGAAGTGTCTCGTCCAGGCCAAAAGTCTCTGCGAGCAGCGCGCTCGTAATCAATCCCATGCCAAGGAGCGCTGGAACCAGAAATGCCGGAGCCCGGGCGTTGCGAGCTGTTAAAATTACCGTTCCTGACGCCGCAATCGCGAGCGCGGTCAGCACCCAATGCAGCCATTCCGCCTCTGCAGCGGCCGCGACGAATGGCAGCGATATCGCGATCACTGGCAACGCCACGCAATGCGCGATGCAAGAGAGGCTGAGCGCAATGGCGGCACGGTCGGCAGATAGGGAGGAGGGCATATGGCCTCAATGTAACGTTATCACATGACACCTAGTTGTGTCGTCTTTGCTCGTCAATCACTTGCGAGACTTGGCGATCGATCGCTCGACCGACGCAGCGCTACATAGACTGGACTGCGACAGGTACAGCGCAGACTTCGGATCACATGGACGAAATGCGTGAGCTGACACTCTCGACCGGCGCGGCCACCAGCCAGGTTCTCGCAAGCGCGAGTGAATTGGAAGTGCAGCACGACTGGCAAGCCACGACCACCAACCGACTCAAGGAACAATTTGTTGTTCAATGGGCTGCTTGCAGATCGTTCTGGGAGCAGATGCTCGCTTGCTTGGCTACTCATCCAATCTAAGACCCGCTCTGCCCGATTAAGAGACCCGGGTTCTACAGCCGCACCGGCTTTGCGCATATTATGAACAACGGACGATTTTGGGTTCATGCGCAACAAGAAGAGCGCAGCGGCGGTTGGAAGATGCTCTCCGCTGTCGGGATCTGACGACCCAATGAGTAGATACTGAGAGCGCATTTTTAGTCGCATACAAGAACAGTACATCCGTCCGGCAATCGGGATCGCGTCCTAGGTCTTCTGATCAGATGGAGGTGCGACATGATTGGAGCGATAGCTACAAAACCCACTTTAGACCCAGAGCGTGTGGCCAAGAATGAACTGGCTCAGATGAAGTTTGGCGGCTTCATTTACTGGACAGACAGCGCCGCTGACAAAGGGGTCGCCTTTGCGACCGCCGGAGAAACCTGGGAAGCGGTCGGCGGGAAAAGACTCATACTGAGCGCGCGTCAGTGGTCGGTAAACGCTGGCGGGAAAATCAAGCCCGCCGGCGTCGTCTATTTCATGCAGGCGACGAGTAGGACCAAGTCACGGAAAATCGGCGAAGTCTATCAGCAAAGCCGCGCAGGCTTTGTCGGGGACATCTTCGACGCTCCGATTGAAATTGCTGGAAAGCGGTTAAAGTCAACTCAGGTCCTTGCGGAGATGGAAGTCAATCTGTTGCTCGGCATCGTAACCACCGTTGTCCCGGCCGTTTGGTGGATCGACAAAGGCCTGAGCGCAACCGAATGGATCGTCTTCAACCGGAAAAAGTTCCCCACCTGGATCGCTGCCATCAAGCTGATCCTCAAAGCGCGGCGAATTCTCAAAACCCACTGTCCCACACTATGGGACAAGATCGTGGACGCCGCTTTGCTGGGTGCTTGGAAAGGAACGAAAGCCTTTGTCGCCATGTTTGGGGAAGATATCGCAGGCAACATTCCAGAAGCTGCAATCGCTGATGAGGGAAAGTTAGCGAAAGCGACTGGCGGATTGGTCGGCAAACTCGGTACCGAGGCCGTACGTGGCCGGCTCAGCGCGCTCAAAGTCATTTGGATTGTCTTGAAAGCCATCGCCACACACGCGGCGTTATCCACTCCTGGTGCCATAAAGATCACCTACAAGGAGAAGAAGGACGCGGCCCTAAAACTCGTAGAGTCTTTAAAGAGAGCAGGGGTGGCCCTTTCTGAACGTGATGCAGCAAAAGTGATCGACGAGGTCATCACGGGAGGGCCGATCGTCTTGGGGGCGCTTGAAAAGCTTGAGCGTGGCTTCAACGCACTGGATCTTGATGGAGACCAAGCAGAAGCAGAGAAGTAGATTCGTGTCGGTGCAAGGGCCGGGATCAATGAGATGGACCGTGCACCGACTCTAACCAATCGAGCGTATTTTGAGCCTTTTTCATGTTCGCTTTCGAGAGCACTTTCTGTACGATCACTGCCTTCGTCGAGGGACCTCTCCCGCTTTTAGCAGTCGTGAAGACCTGCATTCTTTCACCAGCTCTGAAAAGTGCGTTTGATTCTCTTCGACCGAATGAGTTGGTTGGTCTGTTTGTACCGATACCAGTGTGCGGAGATGCGTTGGGCGCTGAAGTAGGCAAGCGCAACACGGCGCCCACCATGTTAAAGAAGGCAGCCCCCATTCGAGCGCGGCGGATCACTTCATTGATATCGTTACTGTAGGTGTAGGCGATAGCAGCACCGATCGCTCCGCCGATATTCGAGGCAATCGACCTCAAGCCATCAATCTTCCGGAAGAACTCCAGATCGTTGAGCTCTGCCCTGGTGTAGTCGGCTCCGCTGGCGGTCATGAAGCGGACATTCTTACCGTAGCCAGCAGGATATTT
>JBCCVO010000015.1:0-49726 GCA_039195235.1 Pseudomonadota bacterium | reverse complement strand
TTCGATTAGAACAATGATACGCTAATGTCCGCAATTGGTTTGTGAGCTGCCAGAATGGCTGCGACGAATGAGCGTCAGCTTTCGCTGTCTTCAGTCTTAGAAGCAGACGTTCCGCTTTCCACCCCACGACAGACCCATCTTCACCCGCCTCAATGCGCAAGGAAGATCGGGAGTTGCGGATCGCTGAGCGACCGTCGGGTCACGCCGCCGAGCAGCATTTCCGACAGTCGCGAATGGCCATAAGCGCCCATCACCATCATGCTGCAATCGCGCATTTGCGCGGCTGAGAACAGAGTATCGGAAATCTTTGCCTTACCGCGAGGAACCTCGACAATCTCGGCATCGATGCCATAGCGGCTGAGATATTGGGCGCCATCCACCGCCGGGAAATCGAAGCGCTGCTTGTCAGATTCTTCGGCCACGCTGGCGAGAAACACCTTGCTGGCACATGCAAGCAGCGGAGCAGCCGCGCGAAGAGCCACACAGGCCTCGGATGAACCGTTCCACGCCACCAGCATCGGCGCGTTTACATCAAGCCGTTTGGTCGATTTTGGCACCACCAGCACTGGTACAGGCGCTTTCAACACCAGCTCGCCAACCATGCGTGAAGCGCCGGGGCCTTCCTCGCCAATATCGTTCGGACCGACAATGATGAGATCATGCAGCGCCGATTGTTCGAGCAGGCGGTGCTCGGCCATTCCATAGAGGAACTGCCACTCCCAAGAGACATCCTCGTTCGACAGGTCTTTCTCGATCTTGGCGCGCAGCTGTTCAGCTGCTTCCTTGATCTTGGGCATCGCCGCAGCAAGCGCCGAACCATAGAAGTCGCCCGGAGCAAACACTTCAAAGCTGACGGCCTGTAGGCAGGTGATATGCGCACCGGTGGCTCGCGCGATGTCGAGTGCAACTTGCATGCGCGCCTCCATGCAGGAATCACCGTCGATATGCAGCAGCAAGGATTTCATGGCTGGGTCTCCCTCTTGATGCTCTCAGTCTACGCTCAGAAGCGGGCTGAACATTGATCAGGATCAAATTTCAGCCCGCTTCCGCGCTTTGCAAAGGATTGCATCACTGCCCTCGCCCGCTAGTCTGCAATCTACTGGAGACGAACATGCAGATCACGCGCCATCCGCCGGTCAAAACAAGCCTTGAACCTTCGAACCACCCTTACCTGAGCGGTGCATGGACACCGCTTCACGAAGAGGTGGATGTTGATGAGCTGGAAGTGATCGAGGGTGAGATCCCGGCGGACATCGATGGCATATATCTGCGGAATACAGAAAACCCGGTGCATCAGCCACTCGGCCGCCATCATCCGTTCGATGGCGATGCGATGATCCATCAGGTAAGCATTTCGGGCGGTAAGGCGAGCTATCGCAATCGCTTTGTTCGCACTCAGTGTTTTGCCGAAGAACAGATTGCTGGCGGCGCGCTTTGGGGCGGGTTGATGGACCCACCTGCGCTTTCGAAACGACCGGGATTTGGGGCACATGGTTCGCTGAAAGATACCGGGTCAACCGACATCATCGTGCACGCAGGCGTGGCGCTCGCGACGCTCTACCAATGCGGCGAGGCGTGGCAGCTTGATCCTGTGACACTGGACAACCTCGGCAAAGCACCATGGGGGCCGCTCGATGGCATTTCCGCACACCCGAAGGTCGATGAAGCGACCGGTGAGCTTATGTTCTTCAACTACTCGAAGCATGCCCCCTACATGCATTACGGCGTTGTCGATCGGGCAGGCAAGCTGGTGCACTACGTTCCAATCCCCTTGCCCGGCCCGCGCCTGCCGCATGACATGGCGATCACGGCGAACTGGTCGATCCTCAACGACATGCCGCTGTTCTGGGACGAGGAGCTGCTGAAGCGCGACATTCACGCCGCACGCATTCATGAGGGCGTGCCGACCCGGTTCGCGCTCATACCACGCCATGGCCAACCCGATGACATCCGCTGGTTCGAAGCCTCGCCGACCTACGTTCTGCACTGGACGAACGCATGGGAGGAAGGCGACGAAGTGGTTCTGGAAGGTTACTATCAGGACAAACCGATGCCCGACCCGATCGAGGAAGCGGGCGAGTACAGCCATATGATGGCCTTTGTCGACGAGCACTCTTTTCTGCCACGCCTGCACCGCTGGCGCTTCAATCTGAAAACCGGACAGACCACCGAAGAACGGCTGTCGGACCGGATCGTCGAGTTCGGGCTGACCAACCCCGAATACCTCATGCGGAAGAGCCGATATATCTGGTCCACCACGACCAAGCCGGGCTGGTTCCTGTTCAATGGCTATGTCCGCCACGATACCGAGACCGGTGAGGAGCAGGTCTTCCAGCTGCCCGATGGCGTCTATGCAAGCGAAAGCCCGATCGTGCCGCGAAAAGGGGGAACCTTGGAAGATGACGCGTACCTGATCACTTTCCTGATCGACCAAAACCGCGGAACGTCCGAATGCGCGATCCTTGATGCGGGCGACATGACCAAAGGCCCCATCTGCCGTCTTGCCTTGCCTCACAAGCTGTCAAGCGGGGTTCATTCGACCTGGGTTGAGCATTCGCAACTGAAGGCCGATGCAGATTTCAAGCGTGGTTTGATAGCCGCCTAGAACAGCTTCGCCAACAGCACGCCCTTGATCCGGGCGCGCTCTACGCTTCCGAGCTCGCGGCGGCTTGTCGAAAACCGTCCGGTGCCTTCGAGATGGCAGCGACCATGGCGGCTCACCGTGTAAATCCGTTTCACAATGGTTCCAAACTCGGGATGGTCGACCAGCACGACATCGCCCCTTTCCACGGCCTTGCGGCTGCGGAACAGGGCGAAACTTCCGTGGGGTAGCATGGGTTCCATGCTCTGCCCTTCGATACGGACAAGAGTGAAGTCGAGAAATCCCAAGCCAATCCCTTTTTCAATGCGCGAATATCAAGCAAAGAATTGGCAAAGAGAGGAATGGGTCGCAAGGCAGCTCTACGGGTTCTGCACGCCCGTGCGCCAGAATGACTTCGCGCTTCACCCTTTCATGGTCCACGAAGCGCTTCGCCAAACGCTGCGACGCCGATGCAAAAGAAGTTTCAAAGCGACACGCAACCTTTGATCCGAAAGCGCGTTCCCACTAAGACGCATCACAACCTAACTTGAAAGGGAACAAAGTGGCTTTCAAACTCATCGATCTGCCCTACGCCGACACCGCACTGGCACCGGCGATCTCAGCAGAGACGCTGTCGTTTCACTACGGCAAGCATCACCAGACCTATATCGATAAAATGAACGCAGCTATTGACGGCACTGATCACGCTGAAAGCTCGCTGGAAGGCATTGTCTCCGCAGCACGCGACAGCAATGCAGGCCTTTTCAACAACGCAGCGCAAAGCTGGAACCACGCGTTCTATTGGCATTCAATGGCTGCCGAAGAAACCGCGCCATCGGAAGAACTCAAGGCCAAGATCGACGCCGCTTTCGGTTCGGTCGAGGAGCTTAAGGAACAGCTCAAGGCACGCGGCGCAGGCCACTTCGCCAGCGGCTGGTTGTGGCTCGCCGAAAAGGGCGGCAAACTAATCATCGAAGAAACGCATGACGGCGACACTATCGCCGATCACGACGGCGTAAACCCGCTGCTGGTCGTCGATGTGTGGGAGCACGCCTACTATCTCGACCACCAGAATAAGCGTCCTGCCTATCTTGATGCCGTGGTCGGATCGAAGCTCAACTGGGCATTCGCCAGCGAAAACCTGGCACGAGGTTCAACCTGGGCATATCCGCAGTAACTAACTGCCATCGGGCAACAGCTAGGATTCCAAAAGACCCGGTCCGCTGATCGCGGGGCCGGGTTTTTTGTGTCCGCGCGCGGGCATTACCCCGCTGGCTAGACCTTAAGCTTCTTCGCCTCGCGAAAGCTCACGAGCTTACGCTGATCTTCGTCCCACAGCGTCAGCACCAAGGGCCTGATCGTCTGGCGCATGGTGTAGCGGTTCACGTGATAGAGGCCGGGATGCGCTTTGAGTACTTCGGGCAAGCGGTAGAAGGGGATGCGGCTTGCCAGGTGATGCACGTGGTGGATGCCGATATTCGCAGTGAACCAGCGCAGCACCAATGGTAAATCGAGGTGCGTGCTACCGTGCAAGGCCGCATCATGGAACGACCATTCATCAGCATAGTCCCAGTACGCATCTTCGAACTGGTGCTGGATGTAGAACAACCACACACCCATCGAAGCCGCCATCAGCAGCACCGGCAGGAACACAATCAACGTGGTCCCCAGCCCGAATTGCAGCACCAGTCCGAGAAGTATTACGCCAGTGACCACATTGGTCGCCACTGCGCTGATCCAATAGATAGAGCCAGCCTTCATCAGCCCGATGGGTAGTCGATGACGCAACAGGAACAGGTAGGCCGGGCCAATGCCGAGCAGGACAATCGGGTGGCGATATAGGCGGTAGAGAAACCGCTTGAACGCCCCTCGCTCACGGAACTCGCGCACAGTCAACGTGTCAACATCGCCAAATCCGCGCGCGTCGAGATTGCCAGTGCCTGCGTGGTGCAGAGCGTGCGAGCGCCGCCAGGTATCATAGGGGGTGAGCGTGAACACTCCGATTGCCCGGCCGAGCCAGTCATTGCCTGCCCGGCTCGGCAGGAATGCCCCATGGCCGCAATCGTGTTGGATAATGAAGAGTCGTAAGAGGAATAGCCCAGCAAGCGGTGTGAGCAGCAGCGCGACATAGTAACCGGCCTGCACGGCGAACAGAAGACCCGCAAAAACCGCAAGGAACGGCAGCAACGTGATGGCCAGTTCCCACATGCTGCGCGCAATCTTCGGATCACGAAAGGCGATTAGGTCGCGCATCAATTGTTTGGGATCGAGCGTCGCGGCGTCCGCGTCGCTCCGGTTCGTGATGGAGGTCGAGGGAGAGACTACGACATCGCTTTGATTGTGCACTGTCACACTGTTCCTTGGGGAAGTCACGTTCTGTAAGGCCTAGGGAGCAAATATGGCATTGTCACTAAAGCTTTATGAAATGGCGCGCATTTTTCGTCGGGCCCAGCGCGGTGTTAGTCCAGCCCGACTTACTTTGGCGCTGTTGCAGCGGCGCTGGGTATAAAAAAGTCAAGTCTGCTCGGCATTACGCTGCGTTAACACCTTCAAACTAAACGCCTAAGGGTTATGACTTGGGGGAATCATGGACCGAACTCGTCCACGCGGTTGAGTTCAAAGGCTGCAGCTGCGGTCGAGGAGATCTATCGCCCGATCCTTCGCGGGTACTTCTCAGTCTTCGCGCTGTACTACCTCGTGATGACGCCATTCAATTTTACCTCTCTGAGCGGTTTCGATAGGGTTGCGCTGGTCTCGGCATCGGTGCTGGCAGCATGTACTGGCCTGTTTGGCAGCTGGTATACCCGCAAGCCTGCCCCTGCCCATCATATCGAGATGCTGCTGCTAGCGATGAATTGTCTCGTTGTTGGCAATGTGGTTATTGCCCTGAATATCAATTTTGCGGCAGAGAAGCTCACCTATTTCGTCATTGTGGCCATGCTGTTTGCTCTCGCCAGTGTGAACTTCAGGCAGTCGGCGTTGTCTATCGCATTTGCGATGGTCGCTCTGATCGGCTTTTTCCCACTTCTCGACGGCGAAACCCTGTCTGGTTTCGCATTTCTCACATTCGGCGCGGCAATGGCATCGGTGGCCATAGCGTTCTTTCTCCGAAAAGCCGTGACCAAGATCGCCGATGCGAAAATCGAGGCGGAAGAGGAACTCGAAAAGGCTCGTGTGGTCAGCGAGGAAATGCGCGAAAAGTCCCTTTCGGACAGCTTGACGATGCTTCCCAACCGACGCGCCTTCTTCGCGATCTTGCGCAAGATCGTGAGGGATCAAAATACAAAGCAGCCTCGCGATAACGTCTGGTTGATGCTGGTCGATCTGGATGGCTTCAAAACCGTCAACGACATTCATGGCCATCTCACGGGCGATTTGCTGCTGAAAGAGGTAGCGCGCAGACTGGAATTGTTCGCCGGTAAGGCCATCCATGTCAGCCGTATGGGCGGCGACGAATTCAACATGATCCTTGCAGGTCAGGTCAGCGAAGATCAAGTCAGGGCGCGGTGCGACGAACTGCTGGCCCTACTCGCTGAGACCTATACTATCGATGGCCGGCACATCCGAATTTCCTGCTCTGTGGGCTGCAAGTTAATGGACTTGAACGAAAGCACACGCACGCAGATCAGCCAAGCTGACTATGCGTTGATGGTGGCGAAAAAGAAGGGTCGGAACCGCGCGGTTTTGTTCGACGATGCCCATGCCAGGGAATCCCAGACACGCCATGAAATCGAGCAAGCCTTGCGTTGTGCTGACCTTGCCGAAGAAATCGATCTGGCGTTCCAGCCGCAGATCAATCTCAGGTCTAACTCGATGGAGTGCGCAGAGGTGCTGGCCCGATGGAACAGCCCGCATGTCGGCAAGATCGAGCCCCTACAATTCATCCGGATCGCGGAGGAAAGCGGCCTGATCACCGGGGTCACTCTCGTCGTGGTCGAGAAGACCTTGAGAAGGTTGCAATCTTGGCCCACGCCGATCCCGCTTTCGATAAATCTGTCGGGCTATGACCTGATCTCTGATCCGACGATTGATCAGATCATCAGCCTGACCGAGCAGTTTGATATCGACCCGGCTCTCATCGAGTTCGAAGTCACCGAAACCGCCATGATGGCTGATTTCGAGAAGGCGACCGCGAACCTCAAGCGCCTGACCGAGCTTGGCTTCTCAATCGCGCTCGACGACTTTGGGACAGGGTATTCGAACTTCAGCTATCTGCGCGCTCTGCCCATCGAGAAACTGAAAGTGGATCGATCTTTCATTCAGGACCCCGCCGATCCTATGACCGAGAAGATCCTGTCTTCACTTGCAGGGATGGCGCGTGTTCTTGGCGTGCACTGCCTGTTCGAAGGGGTCGAGGATGAGCTTGAGCTGCTGATGGCCAAGCGTGCCGGGGCGGAATCGGTTCAGGGTTACTTCTTTGGCGAGCCCATGAGCGAAGCCGCTCTGCTCGAACGCGTCGAAGCCGACGATGGCGTGCACGGAAGCGTGCCTTCGGCTGCCTGAGCGCGCCGGAGGTTTGCTCATCAAACACGCCGCCGCATCAAGATGTCGGTCTGCGCCTCATTGCCCATCATGAAGACATGTCGACCAAACCGCTCAAAGCCGTTGCGCTCATAAAATGCGATCGCGCGCGGATTTTCCTCCCACACGCCGAGCCATAGCCAATCGACCTGCGCATTGTGTGCAGCGGTCACGGCGGCTTCCAGCATCGCTTTGCCGATGCCTTTGCCGTGGAAGCTCTGACGGGCGTAAATACGCTCGATTTCCATCGCAGCCAGCATGTCTTGCTCGGTCTTAGCGCTGTCCTCGTTGAGCTTGAGATAGCCGGCAATCGCGCCTTCTTGCCGTGCAAAGTAGAACTGTGATCGCGGCTCATGATATTCAGCTGTCACGCGATCAATCGCGAAAGCATCCGCGATGTAGACCGCAATGGTCTTAGCCGAGTTCTGCGCTTCGAATGTCTCGACAAATGTCTCTTCGGCCAAGTCGCGAAGGATCGTGATTTCGCTTTCAGCCACAAATGCGATCTCGACCACGCCTCCTACCCACCTCCTGCATGGTAGAAATCGTAAATCTGCTGCGCGACCTTGTCGCTTACGCCGGGCGCGCGTTGCAGGTCTTCAAGCGCCGCTGCGCGCACCTTGCTCGCCGTGCCGAAATGCAGCAGCAGCGCGCGCTTTCTTGCAGGGCCTATGCCGGGTATCTCGTCCAATGGCGATGCCGTGATCGCCTTCGATCGCTTCGCACGGTGCGCGCCGATGGCATAGCGGTGGACCTCATCGCGCAGGCGCTGCGCGTAGAACAGCACCGGAGAGTTGGTAGGCAGCATCTTTTCACGGCCATCGGGAAAGTGGAAAACTTCGCGCCCCTCGCGCCCGTGATGCGGCCCCTTGGCGATGCCGATGACTGGCACGTCGTCAATGCCGAGCTCGCCTAGCACTTCCATGACGCTTGACAGCTGCCCCTTGCCGCCATCGACCAGTACCAGATCAGGCCACACGCCCGTTCGCTCGTGGTCGGGATCTTCCCTTATAGCGCGGGCAAAGCGCCGTTGCATGACCTCCCGCATCATCGCGAAGTCGTCATTGGTCTGCGCTTCCTTGATATTGAACTTGCGATATTGGGATTTCTCGTAGCCTTCGCTGCTGGCGACGATCATTGCTCCGACCGCCTTTGTGCCCTGAATATGCGAGTTGTCGTAGACTTCGATCCGTTCAGGGGGTGCGTCGAGCTCGAGAAACTCCGCCAGCTCGCGATTGACCTTTGCCTTGGTACCGGTTTCAGCCAGCCGCCGCTCTAGCGCCTCGACAGCGTTGCGTTGTGCCTGCGCGAGCAGCTTGCGCCGATCGCCACGCTGCGGGATCGAGAGCTTGACCTTCTTGTTTGCGACCTCGCTCAAAGCCGCCTCGATCAGCTCGCTTTCGGGCAGGTCGCGGTCGATTAGGACCATCGGCGGCGGCGGGACCTCTTCGTAGAATTGCAGCATGACGTTCGCGAGCACTTGGGCCTCTTCGACATCCTTGGTGTGCGAGGGGAAGAAAGCACGGTGCCCCCAGTTCTGTCCGCCGCGAATGAAGAAAGCCTGCACGCCAACATGGCCGCCCTTGCTGGCGAGCGCGAATACGTCTGCGTCCCCTACCCCACTGGCGTTGATCGCCTGAGAGCCTTGAATGAAGGTCGCCGCACGCAGTCGGTCACGCAGGATCGCGGCGGTTTCGAAGTCCAGATCTTCCGCCGCCTTGGCCATCTGTTTCTCAAGATCGGCCTGCACTTGTGATGACTTCCCCGCGAGGAAATCCTTCGCTTGGCTAACCAGCGCCTCATAATCCTCTGTCGAGATACGATCGACGCACGGAGCCGAGCAGCGCTTGATCTGGTACAGCAGGCAGGGCCGGTCGCGATTGTTGAAGAAGCTGTCGGTACACGATCTCAGCAGGAACAGCTTTTGCAGCGCATTGAGCGTGGTGTTGACGCTGCCCGCACTGGCAAAGGGGCCGTAGTAATTGCCCTTGGCCCTGCGCGCGCCACGATGCTTGTGAATGCGTGGAAATTCATGGTCAGCGCGCAGCAGGATGAAGGGGAAGCTCTTATCATCACGCAGCAGCACGTTGAAAGGCGGGCGGAAGCGTTTGATGAGCTGCGCTTCGAGCAGCAGCGCCTCGGCTTCCGAATTGGTGGTGATGATTTCCATGCCGCGGCACTGGCTCACCATCCGCAGCAGCCGCCCCGACAGGCCGTTGATCTGAGTGTAGTTCGCCACCCGCGCCTTCAATGAGCGCGCTTTGCCCACATATAGCACGTCTCCGCGGGCATCGAGCATTCGATAGACACCGGGGATTGGTTTGAGCGTCTTGACCGTCTCTCGGATCGCCGTGACACCTGCCTCAAGGTTCGGTTGCGCACGCGATACGGTGTAGGCCGCGCGCTCTTCGTTAAAGCGTTCGGCCCCTCCGGGATTGTGTGGTGATCCAGCCTTGGTTCGCGACATATCCATGAAATAGGGTACCCACCGCACGGATGGAAGCGCGTCTGGTGCCCTCCCCACATAGTCTTGCAAAAAGTAAAACGGGGACTTCATCGACAAAGGGCACCGCAGCTAAAAAGCAGCTCTCGACGCGCAGTGTGATGCCGGGGAAGACCTTCCTGTTGCCCGCTGGTGAGAAGGTCGCCGAAGCAATGGGCCGGCCGCAGGCTGAGATTATCAGGTCATTGCAAAGGTTGCTGACGCAACGCCAGATCTTGATGCGGAAGGCCTTGTGCTGTGGTTTTGCCTGCTGGCGAAGACCAAGATCATCGGTCTTGTCGACAACAATGGCTGCGCTCCAATTCTGGGCGGAGGGTTTGGCCCGGTTGGAGCGACCATCGTGGCCGAAGTCCTAATCGGCCTGTTCGAACTAGACGAGCGCTCGTTCCTCGGCGCTGATCGTAGCTCTCTCCTGCGCGAGAATTGGAATACTCTTTCAAATTGCTCACCGTAACCAAACCGCCAACCACCCAAACCGCCGGACATGAGCAGTGCCAAGTCGGCAACGCCGCCGCTGGCTTTGCTCCGCCATTTCTTGAAGAACTATCGTTTCCATTGGCTGCTTGTCCGACTATCGGCGGGGCTGTGAAAAACTACGATGTCATTGTGCTGGGCGCCGGTGCGGCAGGCCTGATGTGCGCCGCGCGAGCGGGTCAGCGCGGATTGCGCGTCGCAGTGCTCGAAAAGGCAGAGAAGCCCGGCAAGAAGATCCTGATATCCGGTGGCGGACGGTGCAACTTTACCAACATCCACGCAGGACCAGACAATTTCCTCTCGGCCAATCCGCATTTCGCCAAGTCCGCCCTCGCGCGCTATACCCCGCAAGACTTCATCAACCTCGTCAACCGACACGGCATCGCCTGGCACGAAAAGACGCTCGGTCAGTTGTTCTGCGACGGATCGGCGCGACAGATCGTGCAGATGTTGCTCGATGAATGCCCAAAGGAAACGGTCGATGTGATCTGTGGAGCCGAGATCGGCGAAGTCGTTCATGATGGCGGGCAATTCGGCCTGCTCGCTCGCGGCCAGAGCTACTCCGCCCCTGCCCTTGTCATCGCAACTGGTGGACCATCTATCCCCAAGATGGGGGCAACCGGCTTTGCCTATAGTCTCGCGCGGAAACTTGGCCTCAAAGTGGTCGAGCCACGCCCTGCCCTCGTTCCGCTGACGCTGGGCGGCGAAGACACACTGTTTCGCGAGCTATCGGGTGTTTCTGCACCGGTAAGGGCGCGCGCTGGCGAGGGCAAAACGCAAAAGGAATTCGCCGAGGCCGCGCTGTTCACGCACAAGGGGCTGTCGGGTCCGGCGATCCTGCAAATCTCGTCCTATTGGCGACATGGCGAAGATATCGGCATCACCTTTATTCCGGAGGCCGACCAGGACTGGCTCCTGGAGCTAAAGCGTGATCACCCCCGCGCAGGGTTCAAATCCGTGTTGCGCGAACATCTACCCGATCGGCTAGCCGACGCGTTGGCTGAAAAGCTGGGAATTGAACGCGAGCTGGGCAATATCTCGGACAAAGACCTGGGCGCAGCGGCGGCAAAGCTAGCTGACTGGCGGTTTTCACCCAACGGGACCGAGGGCTTTGCCAAGGCCGAAGTCACGATAGGCGGGATCGCTACCTCTGAGCTATCCTCGCGCACGATGGAGGCCAAGAATGTCCCAGGCCTCTATGCCATCGGTGAAGCAGTGGACGTAACTGGCTGGCTCGGCGGGTATAATTTCCAATGGGCCTGGGCCAGCGGTGTGGCTTCCGGAGAAAGCATCACACAAGCGGTTTAGGGCGTCTTAAACTCTTCCGTCACCCAGTCGCTGAATTGGTTGCCAAGAGTGTCGATATCTTCGGCAAGTCCGTGTTCGGAACCGTTTGCAGCAAGCCACGTCTCGAAATCCTGCCCCGCGCCAAGCGTCTCGGCAATCTCCACGAAAATCCGCGGGTTTTCGGTTTTCTCAAACATGAAATCAGCAAACAGCCGTGACTGAACGTAGAACTGAACGGGATCACCGCCGCTCTCTTCCAGAAACCGCTTCGCTTCCTCTCCGCTCAATGCGATCGCCACCGAATCACCGCTGGCGTTGCGGCGTTCTCGCAACAGCTGAGCAGCGCGGAGCGAAGGATGCTCCATTGTCAGATATTCGCGCAACGAAAACGCCGTCGGGCGGTCTCCTGCTCTCAGTCTTTCGCGCGCCACGTCGTAGCGGCTCGACGTAAGGCTTCCGTTCTCATTGAGAACTGCGGCGAGTTCGTCCAGCCAGTCAGGCGACGAGCTGCCATAGCGTCTTTCGCCATCTGCAGGAGCTTCGCCGTCGTCATAAGAGTCGGCGAACAGGATGTGCCCGGCTTCATGCGCGAGGGTTCCTAGTTCAATATCAGAAGGTGGCGTACTGGAGGAGCGTGCATCATCGTCAATTTTGGAAAGGGCCTTTGCCAGTAAGGCCTGCCGTTGAGGCTCCGCTAGCGATTGGGTCTGCTCCATCACCTGCCGTTCAATCGAACGTCTTAGCAAATCCTGCTTCGCGCTCTGGTTTATCCAAGGAAGAAGGAGGTAGCCTTCGTCCCGCATCGATGCACGAACCGCCTCGCTCAAGGACGGCGTGCCAATCACCGCGACCTTGGCTGAGGTGGGGCCGAAGAACCGCTCAAAATTGAGCACGGCCTGATCAAGTGCCTGTGCAAGGATCAGGCTTTCGTGCGGGGCGCTCACGGCGAGCCCCCGCCCTTCTGTAGAGCACGACCAACCGTCTTCGAACCAATCCTGGCTGACGATCAAGCCACAAACATCGGCCGTATCTGTCTGACCGGAAATCGCGGATGCATGAACGCCCAAAGTAAAGATAAAGGCGCTTGGAAGCCAACGGATCATACAGATACTCCAAATCGTTTACATCTGTAGTCATTAGGGCGATTTGAAGCTTTGGCAATAGGGAATGCGATACAAACTCAGTCTGGATTCCGGCTCACAAAGGGCGCGATCCCGGACATTTGCTTTTGACTATCGTTGTGTTTGCGCAACACTTCACGCTGGCGTGATGTTGTCTTGTCAATCAATTGTGCCTAGTCCCGATGACAGAGCCCGAAGACGGGCCGTAATCGGCCGTATCCCGGTCGATCCTGCGGGAGAAACCCTTGCGTCAGTTGCAGGGCATGGATTCCTCGTTCGTGGCGATGGAATCACCGAGTTCGCCGATGCATATCGGCAATTTGCTGATCTACAATCCGGCAACCGCTCCGGGCGGTTTCGTGCGGTTCAAGGATATCCTGAGCTTCTTCGAATCCCGGCTTCAGCTTTCCAAGACCATGCGCCAGCGATTGGTTCGCGTACCGTTCGATCTGGATTATCCCTACTGGATCGAAGACCCCGATTTCGATCTCGAATACCATCTGCGCCATGTCGCATTGCCCAAGCCCGGCGATTGGCGTCAGCTTTGCATTCAGACCGCACGCATTCACGCCCGTCCGATGGACCTCAACCGCCCGCCATGGGAGTTCACCGTGGTCGAAGGATTGGACGATGTCCGCGATTTCCCACCTGGCTGCTTCGCCTTTATCACCAAGGTGCACCATTCCGCTATCGACGGGATGAGCGGTATCGACCTGATGGAAGCGATCCATACTCTGGATCCCAATGCCTCGCCGCCGAAAAAGCCGGACAACTGGAAGCCGGAGAAAGTGCCCGGCCCAGTGGAGCTGCTGGGCAAGTCGTATCTCAACGCGCTGATGAACCCGCTCAAACAGGCTCAGGTTGCCGCGCAGGCGGTTCCCGGTGTGGCGAGCGCGATCAAAGGTCTCATCGCCAAAGACTTCAAGGTTTCCAGCGACCTTGTGCCACCGCGCACGCGCTTCAATCGCAGCATTTCGCCGCATCGCGTGGTCGAGGGGCGCAGCTTCGAGTTGTCCGAAATAAAAGCGATCCGCACACTGCTGCCCGAAGCGAAGGTCAACGATGTCGCACTGTCGATCATCGGCGGAGCGCTGCACAAGTATCTAACTTCGAAAGATGACTTGCCTAAAGGGACAATGACGGCGATGGCGCCGATCTCGGTCCGCGCCGATGATGAAAAGGGCGATATGGGTAATCAGGTCGCGGCCATGATAGCCCCGCTGGGTACACATATTGCCGATCCTAAGGAACGGCTCGAATACGTCTTCGGTCAGACCAGCAATTCGAAGGCGATGACCAACGCGCTGGGCGCGCGCACGATGACCGAGGTAAGCAAGGTCAATCCTGCGCTCTATATGGCGCTGGGCGCGCAGCTGTTTAACCGGATCAGCATAGCACACCGGCTGGCGATGCCGTTTAACACGGTCGTCACTAATGTGCCCGGTCCGCCTGTTCCGATCTACTCCGCCGGCGCACGGATGGAGAGCATGGCGCTATCGCTGATCTGCCTGACTGACGGGCTGGGCCTTGCGCATGTCGTGCAGAGTTATGTCGACGAGGCGATCATCAGCTTCACCGCCTGTCGCGATGTGATGCCCGATCCTGAATTCTACGCCAAATGCCTGCAGGATAGCTTTGACGAAATGCTGACCGCTGCAACCAAGGCGACAAAACCGGCGAGAAAAACGACAAGAACACGAAAGCAGCCCGCCAAGAAGGGTCGCACACGAAGCCAGCGAGGCACTAAGGAGAAAACGTAATGGCGAGTATTCCCGCCGATTTCGCCGCTCAGGACGATGCTCCGATGGCCCGTCCGCCAAATCGGCTCTGGACCCTTTCCGAAGGGCGCGCTTTGCTTGAGTTTGGAGCGTTCTATGCCGCTTTGCCTATGCTCAAGTCCACGCTCCAAAGCGGTGATGGGCATGCGGTCATCACACTGCCGGGTTTCATGGCCTCAAACAGCTCAACCGGACCGATGCGCAGTCTGCTTACGCAATTGGGCTATAACGCACTCGGCTGGGACAGCGGTCGCAACGTGCGGGTAAGCGAAGAACTGATCGACCGGCTTGAACAGCAGTTGCAGGAAGCAAATGAGACTAGCGGTAAAAAGGTATCTCTAATTGGTTGGAGCCTTGGCGGTGTGCTGGCGCGCGAACTCGCCAAGCTGCACCCGGATCGCGTGCGCTTGGTCATCTCGCTCGGCAGTCCGATCTCTGACGATCGCAACCACACCAATGCGGCGCGGCTGTTCGAGTTCTTCAACGGTGACGAACCCGACAAGATACGCGGTGGTCAGTTCAAGGGTCTCGATATCGCACCGCCGGTACCGACGACATCGATCCTGACCAAGACCGATGGTGTGGTCCACTGGCGTGGGTCTGTGCAGTGTCCGACGAAGACCAGCGGCAAACATCCAACCGAGAACATCGAGGTCTATGCCAGCCACTGCGGTCTTGGCGTAAACCCATCGGTGATGATCGCGATCGCGGACCGGCTGGCGCAGGCGGAGGGAAAATGGAAGCCGTTCAAGGCACGCCCGACCCAGCGCTGGATGTTTCCCAAATTCAAGGGCTAGCTCTGTGGATGTGCGTCCGATCACGGCGCGCTAGAACAACTTCCGCAGATCGATACCCAGATAACGCCCGACGGGATCGATCAGCAGCGGCTGGAAATTGATAGGCGTATCGCCGTTTTCGTCGCGCACGCGGCGTTGACCGTCGAAGATATTGTCCATTCGCAGCGATATGCGGAAATTCTTGAGTATGCCTTCGTTGCGCCCGACTAGCTGGCCGATTTCGCTAAACAGCCGCACGTCAAACGTGAGCAGGTCATCGAAAAAGATGTCACTGCTGCCCGGCAAGCCCGAGCCGTTGATACGCGTCTCGCCAGTGTAGCGTCCTGACAGGCGCATCCCGATCCCATTGCCAAAGATCCCTGCCTCGAACCGGCTGGTATTGCGGGGGAAGCCGAACGCTTCCGTTCCGTCGCCATCGAGCTGGTCAAGCACCGGTACACCGGGAGCGATCAGGATTTCGTTTTCGAGTTCGATCGTATGGTTGAGCGAGACAAAATAGCGCCACCCACGTCGCGCCCCGCGTGCCAGAGGATTGAAACCCGGTGGCGGCCCACCGCGAGCCTGCTGTCCACCCTGGCCTGCTGCGCCGCTCGCACAGAGCCGCGTGCGGAACTGCTCAAGCGCTTCCGGGCCGACATTGCCGTTGTCATCACGTGCGCGGTCAATCATCATCCTGATGAGTTCCGGGTCCAATCCCGGCAATTGTTCCGAGACATCCTCGCCGCGATCAATTGCGGCGATCAACTGCCTGATTTCCTCCAGCCCGTTTTCGCCGCAAACCTTTTCCCTAAGTGCAGCGAACTGGTCGCCGCGTGGTCCTCCGGGACGACCGCCGCCGGGAGGACCACCGCGAGCGCCAAACCCGCCCGGCTCTCTGCTGCAAAACCGTTCGCGGAACTGCGCCAATCGTTCGTCACTGATCTCACCATTGGCGTCGCGCATGCGTGACAGAATGCGTTCGAAGCGCTGCGGTTCGAAACCGCGCATTTCTGATGATAGGTCTTCATCATTCTCGACCGCGCGAACCAATCGGGTAATGAAGGCCAAGCCATCATCGGCGCAAAGCCGCTCGCGAAACTGCCTGAACTGCTCGCGCCTTTCGCCGCTGGGAGGACCGCCGCCCAGCCTGCCGCCAGGCGGGCTTTCAGCCACCCGCTGTGCGGTCTGTGGAGGGCCACCCGAGCCACCCGAACCTCCGCGGGCACGGCGCGGAGAGCCGCCGGATTGCCCACCCCGCCCGCCAACCCCAATGCTGCCACGGATAGACAAGCCGATCTGCAGTCTATCCGCGCGTGTTTCGGCAAAGGTAATAGGTCGGCGATCGAGTGCCACCAGAGTGCCGTCAGCGTCGCGGGTTATCCGATCGGAGAACGCAAGCTCGATCTCTGGCGTGATCTGCGGAAAGCTTGCTGTCACATCGTCGGAGCGATTCCGGATGTACTCGACTGTGAGCCGCGTGTTGTCGACGAATGGCAGCTCCCAATTTGCCGCGAACTTCCAGTCGCGCTGCGTCTCCGCTAGCAGATCGGGGTTGCCTCCGGTTGTCACAGCCGCGAGCACGGTCTCGCCATTGATAAAATCGAACACCGGGGTGTTGAAGGTCGTAACCTCTGGGTTACCCAGTGCGGTCAGGCCAGGTGCAACTTCTCGAACGATATACGTTGCCGAAAGGTCCAGCCTTTCGGTAACCCCCCAGTTCAGGCCGATCGTATAGTCGCCCAAAGTGCCGAAATCGGAAAGGTGATTGAGACCTATCTGCCCGTTTAGCGTGAAGCTACCCAACCGATCCGCAAAGCCTGTACGACGGCTTGTGATTGGCACGGTCAGGTTTACCCCGGTCGACAGACCACCCCGCGTGAGCGCAACCTCGTCCAGCGTGCGCGTGTCTGAGCTTTCAAGCCGGGTCCAATCATATCCGATGTCGAATGTCGCCAGCACTTCCCCGCCAGGCAGATTGGCAACAGGCCCGCGCAGGGTAGAAAGCGTGCTACCGGAGATATTGCGCGTGCGGACCGTATCGAAACCTGCATCGGCGTTGATTGGCAAAGCTCCATCGATTGAAAGCAAGCCCGCCTCGGCATCATCAATCAGAGAGCTCGTATCGAACAATCGATCGATTTGCTGTTCGGTTTCGCTGAACGAGGCGTCGAACGTACTGGTCAGTCGAAACGCGTTCACGCGCTTGGTCAGCGATCCAGAAGTGGAAAGCGTATCAGTCGAAGAACGCTGCTCAAGCGGTGTTTGCTCACCAAAGGTACGCAGCGCGCTGTTGCCGTCGGGATCGATAAGGACGACGGTGTTTAGACCCTGCAGCGTTCGTGTATCGTCGCGGAAATAGTTGATATTCGCGCTAAGCGACGTACCGGAATCGATGATCGCCTTGGCCCAACTGAGATTCGCGTCAAAAGAACGATTGTCGGCTACCAAACTGCGGAACTGCGCTTGATCGGGATCGCCCGGCACGTCGGAAATGGAGCCCGGTGTCTGGATGATATCGCGCTCATCCTCGGTCAACAGCGACGTATCATTGGCCGTGAAGTTGGCATTGATGCGCCCTCCATCGGCAATCTGAAGATAGCCGAGTTCCTGTTCGGTGACGAAGTAGCCGCCGCGATCAGGGCTTTCGAACTCCAGTTCAATCTCGGCGTTTCTGTAGTTTTCCTTGAGGATCAGGTTCAGAACCCGACGATCGGGAGGGAAACCGAAACGCTGGGCGACCTCCTCGGGAAACACTTCGACCCGCTCGAGCGCTTCGGGCGGATAGTTGCGGAACTCGCGAAAAGAGCCGATGCGAATGCCATTGACCAGAATAACTGGTCGCCCGCCGCCACCACGACCGCGCGCGGAGCCGGTTTGCGCCGTGATCTGCGTCACAAGATCGGCGATCGAAGTCACGCCTTCCGCAGCGATGTCTTCTTCATTCAGTTCAAGGATCGGCTCCTGCTCAACGTCCAGTTGTCCGCGAATGCGCTCTGCACGCACAATGATTTCACCACTGCCCACGCCGAACCCATCGTCGTTCTCATCGCGATCCTGAACCGGTGGCTGCGAAGGCAGGGGCGGTGTATTCTGAAGTTCATCCTGCGCCGCCGCCAGCAGTGGGTCAGCAGCAAGGCTCGCCACACATGCGCTCGCCAATAAGGGTATGCGAAAGAGAGGGATCAATCTCATTGTACTCTTCTGAGCGAAAGCAAGTTCCGCACAAACACTTGAATTGTATCAGTTTGCACCAATATCTATGGTCCATCCTGAAAGCGGGATGAAACGTGCCGACCGGCGCATTGCCTTGATGCCTAACTCACGAGGCTTCCCTTTTGTTCTCACCATCGCTAAATGGCGCGCCAAGCTCGATGAGCGCATTTGTGCGCTACGGAAATATTGAAGGAATTACATGGCCAAAGAAGAACTCCTCGAAATGCGCGGGCGCGTGGTTGAATTGCTGCCCAATGCGATGTTCCGGGTCGAGCTTGAAAACGGTCATGAAGTGCTGGGGCACACTGCCGGCAAGATGCGCAAGAACCGTATTCGCGTGCTCGTCGGTGACGAAGTCCAGTGCGAACTGACGCCTTATGATCTGACCAAGGCACGGATCACCTATCGCTTTATGCCGGGTCGTGGCGGTCCGGGCCCTTCGTAAGTCAGCGCTGCGAGCGCCGATGAGCGCGCTTCACCTAACTCTCGCTTCTGCATCGCCTCGGCGACGCGATATTCTCGCGCGTCTTGGGCTAGTGCCGGACGCAATCAAACCCGCAGATATCGACGAAACGCCGCGCGCTGCAGAGCGTCCACGCGACTATGCATTGCGTATGGGCGAAGAAAAAGCGGCAGCGGTCGATGCGCTTGGATATGTGCTCGCGGGCGACACGGTGGTTGCTGCCGGGCGCAGGATCCTGCCCAAGACCGAAGACAAGGCCGCAGCGCGTGCCTGCCTTCGATTGCTCTCGGGGCGTCGCCACCTGGTGCTTTCCAGCGTTGTTCTGCGCACACCTGAAGGGATAACCCGATCACGCCTGTCCGAAAGCGTTGTCCGTTTCAAGGCGCTATGCGAGGACGACATTGCGGCCTATCTCGCCGGAGATGAATGGCGCGGCAAAGCCGGTGGCTATGCAATTCAAGGATCCGCTGAAGGACTGATCCAATGGATCAAGGGCAGCCATTCAGGAATTATGGGTTTGCCGCTCTACGAAACCCGAACCTTGCTCAAATCGGCAGGTTTTCCCATTGGCTGAAAATGGGGCACCCGAATGGCTGATCGAAGAGGGTATCGGCGAAACCCGCGCCTTGCTTATCGAACGCGGCGAAGTGCTCGGTGCCAAGCTGGTGTGGCGCGGTGAACTCATCGCAGGCAGTCACTACCCCGCAAAGTTGATCTCGAAAGCGTCCGGTGCGCGGCGCGGCACAGCTGCGCTCGAAAACGGCACCGAAGTGCTCGTCGACCATCTACCGCCGGAGCTGACCGAGGGCGCTGACTTCTCATTGCGCATTTCGCGGGCAGCCATCGCCGAGCGCGGACGCTTCAAGTATGCACAAGGGCGCTATGTGCCAGAAAATGAGGCAGATTTAACTTCATCTCATGCTGTTTGGGCGGCGGGAAAGGTCGTGCGGCAATTTCCTGCTGGTTTGTGGGAAGATGTCTGGTTGGCGGCATCTTCTGCGAGCCTCGATTTCCCCGGTGGTGAAATTTTGGTCAGCACAACGCCCGCAATGACTTTGATTGATATTGACGGCAAAGCCGATCCGCGCGAGCTTGCCGTCGCTGCGCTACCCACAATTGCCCAAGGATTAAGCTGGTTCGATCTAGGCGGTTCGATCGGTATCGATTTCCCGACCTTGGCGACAAAAGCAGACCGACGCGAAATCGACAAGGCGCTTGCAGCAGCACTGTCCGACTGGCCGCATGAACGAACGGCGATAAACGGCTTTGGCTTTGTCCAGCTGGTCGCGCGTCTTGAAGGCCCATCGCTCCTCCACCGCTTCGCAGCCTCGCGCGTCGGCATGTGCGCACGGGCCGCCCTACGCCGCGCTGAGCGGGTCGGCGGACCGGGCGCACTGCTGCTGACGGTCCACCCCGCGCTGAAGGCGAAGCTTAAGCCGATATGGCTCGAAGAACTGGCAAGACGCACTGGCAAACAGGTGCGGATCGAGGTCGATCCCGGTCTTGCACTCGAAGCGGCACATGCCCAAAATATCCTAGTATGAACGTCAAAGCCAAGCCATGTCCGATCTGCAAGAAGCCACGTGACCATGCGCTCAAGCAGCGAAGCGGTAGCGCAGACGAAAACCCCTTTTCACCTTTCTGCTCGCAACGCTGCAAGGATCGTGACCTCGCGAAGTGGTTTGGCGATGGCTATGCCGTTCCGGGTCGTCGAGCCAGCCCGGAAGAAATCGCGACATCGGATTGGGATAAGCAGGACTAAATCTCACCGCTTTTCCTCTTGCCAACCGGCGCGAGCTTCGCCATAGGCCCGCTCTCATTTGCTCGCCGGTTGCAAAGAGTGTTCAACGTAACCGTCGCCGCAGCGAATGCCCGGGTAGCTCAGGGGTAGAGCAGCGGATTGAAAATCCGCGTGTCGGTGGTTCGATTCCGCCCCCGGGCACCACTCGCTGAGGATCGCCAAAAGGCAAAACTCGTCGAGCTGGGAGGCCAATTCATGTCCCGTCGTCGCCAAATCTATGAAGGCAAAGCCAAGATCCTCTATGAGGGTCCGGAGCCTGGCACGATCATCCAATATTTCAAAGACGATGCGACAGCATTCAATGCGGAAAAGCAGGGCACGATCAACGGCAAGGGCGTGATCAACAATCGCATCAGCGAACACGTCTTCACGCGCCTTTCGCATATCGGCATTCCCACACACTTCATACGCCGTCTCAACATGCGCGAACAACTTGTTAGAAAAGTTGAAATAATTCCGATCGAAGTGGTGCTGCGCAATGTCGCCGCTGGATCGATCTGCAAGCGGTTGGGCCTGGAAGAAGGCGAGCCGCTGCCGCACACACTGATCGAATACTACTACAAGGACGATTCGCTCGGTGATCCGCTAATCGCCGAAGAGCACATCGCGTGCTTCAACTGGGCGAGCCATGAAGAGATGCATGATATCTCCTCGATGGCGATCCGCATAAATGATTTCCTTTGCGGCATGTTCGCCGGGATCGATATTCGCCTCGTCGATTTCAAACTCGAGTTCGGACGACTCTACGATGGCGACTATAGCCGCGTTATCCTGGCCGACGAGATTAGCCCTGACGGCTGCCGTTTATGGGATATGAATTCGGGTGAAAAGCTGGACAAGGACCGATTTCGCCGCGACCTGGGCGGCGAAGAAGAGGCCTATCGCGAGGTCGCACGACGACTTGGCCTGTTGCAAGCTGAAGACGCTGGCCCAGGCGAAGTGCTCGACCTGTCGAGCCACCGTTCACGGCTCAGGGGCACACCGCCGCCTAAAAAATGAGCACAGCAGCATGGCGGCAAGTCCTTGCCGCTTGGCTGCCCAACTTATGAGCAATCAGTAACACGCGCTGTTGCGGACCACATTCGATATTTCTCTATGGCTAGCTAAAGTCGCTCGAAGAGTGGGCTTTGCAGTGGATGGTTTGAACCATCTTGGAGCGCTGCGGGTGGAGCCGGATCAGGTGGTACTAACCGACTTTGCAAGGAGACCGGACGGGGATTTTGCCGGTTTCGATCAGGTCTTGCAGGCCAGGGTCACACTGACCGTGCGTGCCGACGGCAACCTCAATTACCGCGCAGCGACATTCCCCTTTGCTAAAAGGACAGTCTTCAGCCGCATAGGTCTGGACGATCGGGCCGCGTTCGATGCACTAGAGTAACGCGTGAAGAAAACACCTGACACGCTGTGTTCATGCGCTAGTCTGCAAGGTGATCCGGGGGGATAGAGAAAGCGCTGCCTGACCACATGAAATCAATTGCACGTGTTGCTGCCGCCGGACTGCTTCTGGCGTTGCCCAATATCGCACTCACCACGACTCTGGCTGCTAAGGATATTACCACTCCCGTAGAGGCCGACGCCGAAACGGAACCGGTCTGGCCCTTCGAAAGCAGCGATGTCGAAGTCGATCCCGGTTACGTCTTCGGGCGGCTGGATAATGGCATGCGCTACATCTTGCGCGAAAACGCCACTCCCGAAGGCACTGCCTTGGTAAGGATGCGCATCGATTCCGGATCGCTGGAAGAAACCGAAAGCGAGCGCGGCCTGGCCCACTTTCTTGAGCACATGGCCTTCAACGGATCGAACAACATCCCGGAAGGCGAGATGATCAAGCTGCTCGAGCGGGAGGGGTTGGCGTTCGGAGCGGACACCAATGCTTCGACCGGGCTTTCGGCAATCACCTACATGCTGAACCTACCACGCAATGATGAAGAGCTGCTCGATACAGCGCTCATGCTAATGCGCGAGACCGCAAGCGAGCTGACGATCGCACAGGACGCCGTGGATCGCGAGCGTGGTGTTATCCTTGCCGAAAGGCGCGACCGGCGCAATTTCGGCCAACGCGCGAGCGAGGACAGCATGGAGTTCACCTCGCCAGATGCGCGTTATGTCGACCGGCTGCCGATCGGCACGCTCGACGTGCTCCAGAATGCCACGGCGACCGATCTGCGGGCGCTTTATGAGCGTACCTACACCCCCTCGAACACTGTCCTGGTGATTGTCGGCGACTATCCGACCGATGTGATGGAAGCCAAAATTCGCGAGGCTTTTGTGGACTGGAGTGGACCACCGGCGCCCGCAGAGCCTGTCACCGGCCCGATCGACATTGATCGTCAGGGCTTGACCGACATCTACCTCGACCCGGCATTGTCTGAAAGTGTTTCCATTTCGCGATTCAGCGAATGGGTGGATGAGCCTGACACGCTTGCCAATCGCGATATTCAGGCCCTGCGCGCGGTCGGCTTTGCCATCATAAACCGCCGATTGTCACGCCTCGCACGTGGAGAAAACGCTCCCTTTCGCGGTGCCAGCTTCAGCAGCGGTGACATCTTCGAAGACGCGCGCAGCACCGGAATAGGCATCTCTATAGCAGACGGAGAATGGCGCGAGGGAATGCTCGCCGCCATGCGCGAGGTGAACGAGGCTATGACCTACGGCTTCAGTCAGGCCGAAGTGGACGAACAACTGGCCAATTTCCGGACTGCGCTCGAAAACAGCGCTCAGGCAGCGAATACCCGGCGCAACTCCACCTTTGTCGGCGCGGCGCTAAGCCTCATTTCGAACGAGCGCGTGCCGGTCACGCCCGCTTTCCGCCTTGCCAGTTTCGAACGCTGGGTGACTTCCGTAACGCCCGATAGCGTACATCAGGCGGTGATTGACGCGGCAGTTCCGCTCAACAATCCGTTGATCCGGTTCCAGGGGCGCACAGCGCCAAAAGGCGGTGAGGAGGCTTTGCGCGCCACCTTTGCCGAAGCAATGAATTTGCCCATCGCCGCACCAGTCGACAACGGCCCAATCGAATTTGGCTACACCGATTTCGGTGAGCCGGGCATGGTCGTATTAGACACCGTCGATGAGCGCCTCGGTATCCGCAAGCTTCGCTTTGCCAATGGCGTCCGGCTCAACCTCAAGCGGACCGATATTCGCGAAGACCGCGTTAGCTGGCGCATGGCGGTGGATGGCGGAAGCCTGCTGAACACCCGCGATGACCCGCTGCGAACCCATCTGGTCGGATCGCTGACCTCCGGCGGCCTTGGCAAGCACAGCGCGGATGAGTTGCGTACGGTGTTGGCCGGTCGCAGCGTCGGCGTACGCGTGTCAAACGCGATCGAAGTATTCAGCTTCCGAGGAAGCACCACTCCGCGCGACCTTGAATTGCAGATGCAGCTGCTTGCCGCGTCGCTGACCGATCCGGGCTATCGCGCCGAGGGGGTTGAACGCTTTCGCAAGGGCATCGACAACTTTTTCGAATCCATGGATGCAACGCCAGGTCGCGCGCTCGGAAACGCGCTTGGTGGTATCATTTCCGACAACGATCCGCGCTTCACTCTCCAGTCAAAGGAAGAGTTCTACGCACTCGATTTTGAGCGGCTTGATG
Organism: Pseudomonadota bacterium; assembly: GCA_039195235.1. GTDB lineage: Bacteria > Pseudomonadota > Alphaproteobacteria > Sphingomonadales > Sphingomonadaceae > Erythrobacter. The sequence goes on along the minus strand of JBCCVO010000015.1, from coordinate 25,613 downwards.
CTGCAGTCGGCGATCGACTGAGACAAGGCGCAATCGAAATTGCACTGGTCGGTGATATTGAGGAAGACGCTGCGATTGCAGCGGTAGCGAGCACGATCGGCGCATTGCCAATGCGCGAGCCAGAATTCCAGACCCGCGACGATGCGAGACTGCGCAGCTTTACGGACAAGCGTGGCCTCACGACCCTCACTCATAGCGGCGAGGCAGACCAGGCACTCGTCCGAATGACATGGCCAACAACGGGCGATGATGATCTGGCCGAGGAAATGAGGCTTGGATTGCTCGGGCGTATAGTGCGGCTTGAGCTGACCGACCGACTGCGTGAAGAATTGGGCCAGGCCTACTCGCCATCCGCGCGAAGCAATGCCAGTTCAACCTACCAGGATTGGGGATTGTTTGAGATTACCGCGTCGGTCGATGTCGCCAAAGTCGAACCAGCGCGAGCCGCGATCATTGATCTGATCGAAGAACTGCGCAGCAAGCCCGTGGATCAGGATCTGATCGATAGAGCGCGAAAGCCAATCCTTGAAAGCTACGACAACTTGCTGAAGGGCCTGGGCGGATGGATGCGGCTTACTGCCCGTGCGCAGGAGAAGCCCGAGCGGATCGACCGCTATTTCGCAGCCCCGGATATTATCAAGGCAATCACACCAGCGGACATTCAGCTCGTGGCTGCGCAATACCTTGATCCGGTCGATAGGGTTGAGGTCCACGTGGTTCCGTCAGCGACGGTCGCCACGCTTGCGGAGCCGCCAACCGAAGCGGAATGAAAAAGGCCGGCAGGTCGCCTCCTGCCAGCCCTACGCATTGGCCAACCTGTGCTGCACAGGCGCGGTCGTCGCTTACCAATTGAAGCCGACTTCGACACCCCAGATCCTGGGTTCGTTCACCAGAGCCGTAAGGTTGTTAAAGTCGATACCGCCGACGGCAGATTCATCGTTGGTAATGTTGCGGACAAACGCCGCGACTTCGAAACTGTCGGTCTGATAGCCGACCCGAACGCCTCCTTCGATCAAGCTGTTATCCTGAAACTCCACGGACTCGTACAGGAAGAAGTTGATCTGTGACCGATAGGCCCAGTCCGTGAAAAAGTAGATTTCGCCATCGCCGACAGGCACGCCATAGCGCGCCGTCCAGTTCGCGATCCAGTCTGGTGACTGCGGCAGGCTGTTACCGTCGATGTTGACAAGCGCAGCTGAAAACGGTGCAGCCGGAGTGACGATTGGATCGAGGATCGTGCAAAGCGACAGATTGTCGAACGTATCGACCCTGACGGCACCGCAGGCAGCCGTCGTCAGGTCGTCATCTCTGATCTCGGTCTCGTTGTAGCTAAGGCTTGCGGTTAGCAGGAAGTTCGGCGTCACTGCGAACTGCGCATCGAGTTCAAATCCGTATCCGCGAACACTGTCGGCATTGATCACACGGTTCGCGTTTACATCGCCGCCAACTGCAGTGAGCTGTGCATTGTTGAGATCATAGAGAAAGCCCGAGAGGTTAACGCGGGCCCGACCGTCAAGAAACGTCGATTTGACGCCGGCTTCGTAGGACGTGATCGTCTCAGAATCTGCGACCGAAACGCCATCTTCCAATGGATCATCGGTGGCTGGCGGGAACAGAATGCGCCCTTGTATGCTTGGAGCCCGGTATCCGCGCGCGACACGCGCATACAGGTTCACATCGTCTGTCGCCTCATAAGTCGCGCTCGCATCCCAAGTGACCACCTCGTCGCTGACTTCGCGTGTCACCGTCCCAAGCGGGTTTTGCAGAAATTCCGGGAATTGCGTGTCGAGGCTGCGAACCACGACGAAATCGCGGTCGTCCTCGTTATAGCGAATACCGCCAGTGACGCTGATCCGATCTGTCAGCTGATATGTCAGTGAGCCGAATATGCCGAATGCCTCGCTGTTCTGTTCCTGCGTCACGACGATATTGGTGCCGCCGGGCGGGTTCAGCGGATCGCCCAGGGTCGAGGCATTTTCCGAGAGGATTTCCAGATCTTCATCGAAGAAGAAGACGCCAGCCTGATAGCTGAACGGTCCGTCGCCATTGCTGGCGATGCGGAATTCCTGGGTGAATTGTGAAAGTTCGGGCACTGTATCACGTGTTTCGGCAGTGAACGGAATGATCCCGGGACCAGTGAGTTCGGGGGGCAGGAAACTCGCCCCGAAACCGCCGTCGACATCACCAACCGAGGTCGCATCGCCGCCCCAGATGCTTGTCACCGAGATAAGCGAAACTGACCCAATATCCCAATTGATCCGTGCCGAGGCATTGTAGACGTTGAGTTCCTGATCATTCGTGCCGTCGGTCGAGACGCTGAATCGGTCGAAGTTCTCGTTCAACCCCTCTTCGCCTCGGGTAAAGTTGTTCGCGCGGAAAATACGGGCGGTGCCGTTGAGGTCGCGGACTTGACCAGTCAGCAGGATATCGAGGTTGTCCGTTGGTCGTGCCAGCGCCTGAAAACGCAAGGCGAAATCCTCAAACCCGCCCAGCGCGTCTTCTTCAGTGCCTGATGGCAGTACATTGTCGACGAAATCGCTCTGACGCTGATAGAGCGTGGAGACACGGATCGCGAACTTGTCGCCCAGCGGAACGTTGATCGCAGCCTCGGCGTTGACATTGTCGAACCGACCATAGGAAGCGCGGGCGTAGCCTTCGGCGAAGTCCTTTGGGGCGACCGTATCGAACTTGACGATCCCGGCAGGCGTGTTGCGTCCAAACAGAGTGCCCTGCGGGCCGCGCAGCACTTCGACCTGCTGCGTGTCAAATATCGGGAAGCCTTTGAGGATCGGGTTTTCGAGTACTTGATCATCGAGCACAAGGCTAACGGGCTGCGACGCATTGAAGTCGAAATCAGTGTTGCCGAGACCGCGAATGTAAAATCGCGGGAAAGTCCGCCCGAACGACGATTCCACCAAAAGGCTTGGCACCCGGGCTGACAGCGCGCGAATGTCCTGACCGCCGCTGTTGATCGCCTGAAGCGCATCCTCGCTGAATGCGGTCACCGAAATCGGTACGTCCTGAATGTTCTCTTCGCGGCGCTGAGCGGTGACAATGATTGTCGGCAATTCGCCCGCCTCCGCCTCTGCCGGGGCTTCCTGATCCTGGGCGACGGCAGGCGTGGCGACGCCAAGCGCCGCGGCGGTGAAAATGGTAGAGCGCGACCAAGCGGCGCGAGCAGATGAAATACGGTGTGACATGGATCTGGTCCCCCGACGTGATCGTGGATGTAAAGAACAGTCACCGGGCTGGCAGGTTTGGCTGATTCTGGCGAGTTCGCACCTGCCACATGCGGTGCGTAATCGCTGATCTGGAGTCACTCTTTGGGCAAATGTGGCAGTAAGGCTACACACTATGACGGTTCGACGACCGTTATCTGACCACTCACACCTTACCTGGAGCGAAAACGAACGGAGATGAGCACCCGTGGGCAAGCGCTGGCTGGACGATTGCGCCATATCGCCTTCGCGCTATAGGTCCACCTGTAACGCGTTACGCAAGGAAACTCGCTCATGAAAGTCCGCATCCTCGTTCGCCTTAAACCCGGTGTGCTCGATCCACAGGGTCGCGCGGTGCATCATGCGCTTGAGGGTCTGAGCTTTTCAGGGGTTGAGGATGTACGGGTCGGCCGGATGATCGAGATGGAGGTCACCGATGACACCAGCGATGAGACGCTCACCAAGATGTGTGAGCAACTGCTCGCAAACATGGTGATTGAGAACTACGCGATTGAAAAGCTCGATGATGAGAAGGAGCCGGCTTGATGGCGGCGCTGTCGAACAGGTTCCGCGCGGGTGTCATCACCTTTCCGGGCTCGAACTGCGATCGCGATATGGCGGTGGCATTGGAAGCGGTATCGGGTGAGCAAGCGATCCGAATATGGCATGGCGATGCGGACCTGCCCGAGGGCCTCGATTTCATCGCCTTACCCGGCGGTTTTTCCTATGGCGACTACCTCCGCTCTGGGGCAATGGCAGCCAAGAGTCCGATCCTACGTGCCGTCGTTGCCGCAGCCGAGCGCGGGGTGCCGGTTCTCGGGGTGTGCAACGGGTTTCAGGTACTTACCGAGAGCGGGCTGCTGCCCGGCGCGCTGATGCGCAACGCACAGCAAACCTTCATCTGCCGCACGGTAAAGCTCGATGTCACCAATGCATCCTCTGTCTTCACACGCGGATACTCGGAAGGCCAACAAATCCGTATTCCGGTCGCGCATCACGACGGCAACTACTTCGCTGACGAATCCACGCTGGACCGGATCGAAGGCGAAGGCCGTGTTGCTTTCCGCTATGCCGAAAACTGCAACGGCTCACGCCGCGACATCGCCGGGCTTATGAACGATGCAGGCAACGTTCTCGGCATGATGCCACACCCTGAACGCGCAATCGAACCTGCGGCGCATCCAGCACTGGGCAGCGCGGATGGTCGGGCGCTGTTCGAGAGTGCTGTGAACGCGCTGGTTAGAGCCTAGATCCCTAATCCTTGAAGATGCTGCCGGCTTCGCAAAGCACGACTTCGCGTCCCGTCCTATCCCGCAGAGGCGATTAACGCAGATGCGCGGCGTCGGCGCCTGAGGGCATTAAGAAGCTATGCCCGCTCGCGATTGATAGGCTTGAACAGCGCTCGAGCATCTTTCTCTTCCATCGGTCTGCCGAAATAGTAGCCCTGGATCTTGTCGCAGCCGAGGTTGCGGATCAGGTCAGCTTCGTCCGAGTTTTCGACCCCTTCGGCGGTCGTGGTCATGTTCATGCTCTTGGCCATCGCGACAACAGCGTTGATGATTGCGAGGCTTTCATTGCTGCCTTGCGCGGCACCTTGAACGAAGGTTCGATCGACTTTGATGGTAGAGAAACGCAGCGTCCGAAGATATCCGAGCGAGGAATAGCCGGTTCCAAAATCGTCAAGCGCCACAGAGCACCCAAGCGCCAGCACCTTTTCCAGCGCCGCCCGCGCAATGTCGGCGTCGCGCACAAAGATGCTCTCCGTCACTTCGACTTCTAGTCGTTCAGGCCGCAGGCCACTCGCCGAGAGCGCATCGACCACCTCCGCGCTGAAATCGGGTTCGAGCAGCTGTTCGGGCGATACGTTGACGTTGACCTTGACATGCTCAGGCCAGTTGCTTGCCTCGAAACACGCCCGGCGCAAGACCCACTGCCCTATCGGCACGATCAGGCGCGTATCTTCAGCGAGTGGAATGAATTTGCCCGGGCTGACAAAGCCATGCTCTTCGCTGTTCCAGCGGATCAGCGCCTCGAAGCTGACAATGCTCTCGCTGCGCGCATCCACCACCGGTTGATAATGCAGCACCATCTCCTCGCGATCCAAGGCTTTGCGCAGCGACACTTCCAGCTGCCGACGCTCCTCGGCAGAGGCGTGCAGCACGGGCTCGAACTGGCAGTGTTCGCCGCCGCCTGCATCCTTCGCACGGTAGAGCGCAAGGTCAGCGTTGCGCATCAATTCTTCGACCGAATTGCCATCGCGTGGGCCGACAGCGGAACCGACGCTTGCCCCGACATAAAGCGTGTGGTGATCGACCTGATACGGTTCGGACAAGGCATCGATAACTGCGGTGGCGACGTTTCGGACGAGATTGGGCTGACTGGCATCCCGGATTACGATAGCGAATTCATCTCCGCCAAGGCGACCGCACAGTTGGTTGTCACCCATGAGCGCCTCTAGCCGAGCCGAAACCTGCGCGAGCAGTTTGTCGCCGGTCATATGGCCGAGCGAGTCGTTCACCGCCTTGAACCGATCAAGATCGACCATCAGCAGCGCACAGCGGGCGCGCCATTGCTGCGAATAGCGCAGAGCTTCACCCAGAGCCTCGGTTAGCTGAAGGCGATTGGGTAACGAAGTGAGCGTGTCGTAGCGCGCGAGATACTCAATCTTTTCGGAAGATTGGCGTTGCTCGGTAACGTCAGATCCGACCCCGCGGAAACCGACAAACTTGCCGTTCTCATCACGCATTGGCGTGCCCGAAAGCTCCCACCAGCGCTGTTCGCCCTTGATCGTGACCTGCACCAATAGGGTGGAGAAGTTCTCCCGATTCTTCAGCCGCTCGGCGAGGTCATGAAGGCTGGCGGGAAACTTGCCATCCTGCCAGTTTTGACCCGCTACCATCTCCAGCAACGGCTTACCCTCGGCGAGCTTCTGATCACAGCCGAGCGCATAGGAGAAGCGCGGGCTGACATTGCGAAGTCTGCGGTTGGTATCGACTTCCCACAACCAGTCGGCTTCGTTTTCCTCGAACTCGCGCAGCAGCAGAGAGACGACCTGATCTTTCTCCATTATCCCGCTTTCTGCGATCCGTGCAGTGTATTGCGAGCGGGCGGTTTCGATCGCGCCGAACAGCGATACAAGCAGGAACATCGCGGTGGCGATCGCCACAACCACAAGATCGTTCATGATGAGGTGAACGATCGTCGATGAACCCACCAGCGTCGCAAAGGCGATCGCGCCGAGTGGCGAGGAGGTCTTGAAGAAGATCGCGCTTGCCACCAGCAGAGCAAGTATAATCGAGAGCGCCATCAAATCGCCGGGCGCTCCCATAGGCGCAAAGGTCAGCACGGGGATACACCATACAAGGCCCGATCCGATCGGAGTCAGCAGCTGCCGGAACATCTCCTTTCTGGTAACCACCCGGTGATCGGCATCGGCCAGGGAGCGATCCACCATGACGCCGCGGATTTGCACGAGAGCAAGCGCGCCAAGCCATAGGCAGAGCCATTCGATTGCGACGCTTTCAAAATAGATTCTCGCGACGAAAACGGCGAGAATCATATTCCCGTAGGCGCGGTGGTGTGCGGCTTTCGCGATCTCTGCGTAATGCAGACCGCGCAGTCTCGACCAATCGGTATCACCACGGTCGGTGAAACCAAGGAGTGCCGAGATCGGGAGGTGGGACGAAGGCACCTCGGATTGGGAAACTGGTTCGCTCACCCACAGGGGATTAGGCAGCAAAAGTTAGGTTGCGGTAAAGCATAATCGCTTTGATGGTAAATTTCGTCCTAATTTCATGAGACTAGTTACGGACCTGAGTGATCGCTTGCGCCCAGCTTTTACCGTTAAAATCAGTGATCTCAGGGTCCAATCCGTGCGGTTCGTCAAGGCAGGCAAGATGGACGCTCCAACAATCAGGGTGCGATTTGGGCTGATAGAAACTCTTCACCCCGCAAACATCGCAAAACAGATGTTCGGCATCGCCGCTGCCGAAGCGGTAAGATGTCAGCGCTTTCTCACCCGAAAGCAAAGTGAATCGATCGTGCGGAATGAAGAGATGGAGATAACCCGTGGCCGAGCAGATCGAGCAATTGCAGCGTAGCATCCTGGGCTGCGGATCAGCCTCGGCGCGGAACCGGACAGCGCCGCAATGACAACCGCCTGTCACCATGACCAGCCGAGACTTGCTCACGCCTCGCTCACTCCACCGTCACCGATTTCGCCAGATTGCGCGGTTGGTCGACATCCGTGCCCTTCACCACCGCGACATGATAGGCAAGCAATTGAACCGGTATCGCATAGACCAGCGGCGCGATCAGCGGATGGACGACTGGCATCTCAATCGTCGCGAGACAGCCCTCGCCAGCTTCGTCCAGCCCCTTCGTATCGGAGATCAGTACAACCTTACCACCTCGCGCGCGGACTTCTTCCATGTTGGAGACGGTCTTTTCGAAAAGCGGCCCGGATGGCGCGATCACAACCACCGGCACATCGTCATCAATCAGCGCGATCGGGCCATGCTTCATTTCGCCCGAAGCGTAACCCTCGGCATGAATATAGCTGATTTCCTTAAGCTTTAGCGCCCCCTCAAGCGCAAGCGGATAGTCCTGCCCGCGCCCGAGATAGAGCACGTCGCGCGCTGGAGCGATCAGGTGCGCCATCGCGGCAATATCGTCATCATGGTCGAGCGCGGCGTTGAGTGCGGCCGGCGTTTCCAGAAGATGGCCCACCAGATCGATCTCCTGCTCGCGGGTCATAAGGCCTTTCTTGACGGCCATGTGCGCGGCAAGCGCCGCCAGCACGGCAAGCTGGCAGGTGAACGCTTTGGTCGAGGCAACGCCGATCTCCGGTCCTGCGTGCGTGGGCAACAGCAGGTCTGCTTCGCGAGCCATTGTGCTGGTGGGCACGTTGACGACAACGCCAATGGTCTGTCCTTCGGCCTTGCAGTGACGCAGAGCCGCAAGTGTATCGGCTGTCTCACCGCTTTGCGAAATGAAGAGCGCCAGACCGCCTTCTTCGAGCACCGGCTCGCGGTAACGGAACTCTGATGCGACATCAATGTCGACTGGCACCCGTGCGAATTGCTCAAACCAGTACTTCGCCACCATCCCGGCGTAAAACGATGTTCCGCAAGCAACAATCGTCAGCCTGCGTACGCTTGAAATATCGAAATCGAATTGCGGCAAGGCGACCGAATTGTCCTCACGCCGGAGATACGATCCGAGCGTCTGCGCAACCACTGTGGGCTGGTCGAATATCTCTTTCTGCATGAAGTGGCGGTAATTGCCCTTCTCTACCGCCGCAGCTGATGCACCCGAATGCTGAACGGGACGGAAGGTCTCGCGGCCTTCAACATCGAATATCTGCGCACGATCATGTCGAATGACGACCCAGTCGCCCTCCTCCAAATAGGTGATACGTTGCGTCAGCGGCGCGAGCGCGAGCGCGTCGGAGCCGAGATACATCTCCCCACCATCCTCCTCGGCACCATGCCCGACCACGAGCGGCGATCCCAGACGTGCACCGATCAACAGCTCGGGATGCGAACGAAAGGTAATGGCCAGCGCAAACGCCCCGCGCAGACGGGGGAGAACCGAACGCACGGCGTCTTCGGGGCTATCACCAGCCTCGATGCGGCCAGACACCATATGCGCCACGACTTCGCTATCGGTCTCGCTTTCGAAAGTGCGGCCTTCGGCGCCCAGTTCGGCGCGCAGCTCCTTGAAATTCTCAATAATGCCATTGTGCACGATCGCGACTTCTGCGGTCGCATGCGGATGTGCGTTGGTCGCGGTCGGGGCTCCGTGGGTCGCCCAGCGCGTGTGTGCGATACCGACGGTGCCAGGCGCGGGCTTATCCGCGAGCACCGAAACCAGGTTTTCGAGCTTCCCTTCTGCCCGTCGGCGGACCATTGCGCCTTCGTGCAATGTGCATATCCCGGCGCTGTCATAGCCGCGATACTCCATGCGCCTGAGGCCATCTACCAGCCGATCCGCGACCGCTTCCCTACCCACAATTCCTATGATGCCGCACATTGTCTGGTGAGTCCCTGTTCTACCCGTTTCGGATACCTGTTCCGAAGGCGCTTAGAGCACGTTGGGTGAATATGGAATTGCGCTCTCAATCGCTATCCGCTGTGCCGCAAGCCGTCTCGCCATAGATAAAGCCCCGCAGCCATGATGAGACCGGCGCCTGCCAGGGTTGGAAGGTCTGGGCGGTCGCCAAACCACCACCAGCCAAGAACGATCGCGACCAACATCTGGACATAGATCGCCGGTGCAACCTGTGCCGCACCAGCCTTGGATGTGCCGATATACGCGAGCCAATGCGCGGTACTGGCGGAGACCGCAACAACTGCGCAGCGTGCGACCACGTCCCATCTCGGCCAGTCAAAATCGAGCTCAGGAATACCGGACAGCTTGGCCCCTAACGCGACAAATACGAGGATAGGCGCACAAATGCCGGCGACGAAGACTTGCATGGACAATGCACTGCCCTGCCCCGCGCTCGCGCGGTTGGTGGTCATCAGCAGAGCGAAGAATACTGCAGAGACCAGTGGCAACAAGGCGCCCCAGCCGAGCAATGCAAGATTCGGTCGCAGGATGATGGCAACACCGGCAAGTGCGACCAGCGATACTCCCCAAACTGACGGGCGTACCTTCTCCCCCAGCAATACACCGGCGAGCAATTGTGTGAGTACCGGCGAGAGGAATGCAATCGCCATCGCTTCAGCGAGTGGCATAATGTAAATAGCCGAAAAGAAACAAACAGATGCAAGCGCAAGACAGGTACCGCGCGCAACCTGCAGCCAAGGCTGTGTAGGGACGAAGGCTCGTGGCCCTTCGTTCCGAAAAAGCAGAAACGACAGACCAATCGCGCCGATCGCAAACCGCAGTGCCGCCACCGCAAAGGCAGGCCAAGCGTCAGCCATCGACTTAACTACCGCGTCTCCCACCGAAAGGATCGCAAATCCGGCAACGGCATAGGCAAGCCCTGCCCGGTCCTGTCCCGTCATTGGCTGCTTCTCTCTGACCACATGACGTCGCCCGTGGGCTTCACGGTGCAAAAACGCAAGGCCGAGGCTAACGCTCATCCGTTCATGGTTTACGGTTGATTAAACCCCTCCCGGTAACAGGACCGCTCATGGCGTGTGCTTGTGCTCGCGCAACGGGGGCAAACCGCAGACAATGACGAAGCTGATTATCCAGATTCCGTGTCTCAACGAAGCCGAGGTGCTTCCCGAGACACTGGCCAAGCTGCCACGCAGCCTGCCTGGAATTGATACTATTGAATATCTTATTATCGATGATGGCAGCTCTGACGACACGTCTGGAGTTGCACGTCGGTGGGGCGTGCACCACGTCGTACGCCACCGCCGCAACCGTGGCCTGGCCGAAGCGTTCCGCAACGGGATCGATAAGTGCCTGACCGAAGGCGCCGACATTATCGTCAACACCGATGCAGATGGACAATATGCTGGTGAAGACATCGGTGCGATCGTCGCGCCGGTCGCCGCTGGCGAAGCAGACATCGTGATCGGGGATCGTTCAGTGGCCGAGAACGCACACTTCAGCCCGTTCAAACGTCTTCTGCAACGTCTTGGGAGTTATGTCGTACGCACACTGTCCGCGACCGATATCACCGATGCGGTCAGTGGCTTTCGGGCAATGACGCGCGACGCCGCACAACGGATCAACATCACCACCGAATTCAGCTACACTACCGACATGCTGATCCAGGCCGGACGCAAGCGTTTGGCCATCAAATCGGTGCCGATCCGGACCAACGCCGCGACACGCCCGTCGCGACTGTTCAAATCGATTCCACGTTTCATCATGTCGACCGGCATGACGATTACGAGGGCCTACACCACCTTCAACGCGTTGCGCGTATTCGTTCTGCTTGGCTCCGTGCTTACTGCGCTTGGGCTCTTCCCGATAGCGCGCTTCATGTGGTTCGTGCTGCAAGGAGATGGCAGCGGCCACATCCAGTCGTTGGTCATTGGCGGGGCATTGCTTGTTGTAGGTGTTCTCGTCACCACACTCGGTATTCTTGCAGATCTGATCGCAACCAATCGCAAACTGCTGGAGGCGAGCATGCTGAAGCTGCGGCGGTTAGAAGAGAAGCTGGATACATCGGCGGATGCCTCCATTAATGCGAACGAAGACTCAGAAGGCATCCTCAGCGATATCGGTCGCAAGGCGTCTTGAACGTGAATACGTCCGCCTCTCCTGCAAGTGGAATGCCTCGCAAAGAGACCGATACTCCAAGCTTATCTACGTCAAATGTCGCGTCGATCAGATGGCTTTATGCGCTCATCGGTCTGATGGTGATGATCCACCTTTCGATGGCGACCGGACGCTCGATCAATTGGGATGAGTTCTGGTTCTACAGCCAGGTTGAGGTAGTCGCTCGCGGCGATTTCATTCAACCTCTCCAAACCATCCATACACGGTTCTTTTTTTGGTTGCCAGGAATGCCGGGCAGCGAAATCGATCATATTATGACCGCACGGTTGTTTATGCTGGCGTGCCTCGCAATTACCGCCGGTGGCATTTACGCGATTGCCGAAAAACACTCCGATCACCGGACGGCGCTACTCGTGACGGCGGCGTATCTCGGCGCCGGTTTCGTCATCCACCATGGCACTTCGTTCAGGGTCGATCCGATCGTAACCGCCCTTTTGACAACCGCACTCGCAGTCGCTGCTCGCAAAAAGCTTACGCTCACCTGGATCATCGTAATCGGCACGCTGATCGGTTTTGCAGGCATGGTGACGATAAAGTTCGTGCTTTGGGCACCAGCTTTCGCTGGCATGGCACTATGGCGCTGGCAGGACGAAGGCTGGGACGTGCGCTATCCGCTTCGCTGGATCGCAGCCGGAGCAGTAGCAATTGTAGTCTTTGCCGCACTTTACACGCTGCACTCAATGCATGCCGGCGCGGACATGGTGAACCAGTCCGCTGCTGGAACGCTCAGCCGATCAAGCAACAAGATGTTCGGCCTGTTTCAGTCTCCCTACATCTTCATGATGGCCAAGGGTGCGCTTACCGCGATGCCGCTGGCCATCGCACTATTGCTGGTTCCATCGACCGTCTTGCGGCTCGAACTGCCCATCTGGCGCAGAATAGCACTGGTGGCGATGTGGTTCCCGGTCCTGACTCCGCTTTATTATCACAACAGCGCGCCGTATGTTTATGTGTTCCTGCTGCCCCCGGTCGCAGCGACCTGCGCATTCACGATACCTGTCCTTACAAGGCGTTACGGCTTTGGACTGGTAGCTGCCTTTATAGCCTTGAGTGCATTTGCTGTTTGGATGGTGGACGAGCGAGGCGTTACCAAAAAACAGGCGCAACTGATCGAGGCCGTGCATCAGATTTTCCCTGAACCGGTGCACTATTTCGATTGCTGCGGAATGGTCGGGACCTTCCCCAAAGCAAACGAGTTCCTGACGAGTTGGGGGACCGAGAAATACTTGATGACAGGGCGCCCACAGCTACTTGAGAAAATGCATGAGGTTCCCGTTCCGTTGGTTGTTGACAACAACGAGAATTTTTCACCGCTGTTGGAAAACGACAATGCCTCCAGGTTCCACCCTGCCGATGCTCGCGCATTGCAGGAAAACTACGTACACTTCTGGGGCGACATCTACCTTGCCGGTCGCGAGCTGGAGGCCAATTCGACCCTGCAGTGGAATGCGCTCGTTCCCGGCATCTACTCCGTGGAAGGCCGTCTTTCAATCAATGGAGAGTCCTACGGGACCGGCGATCTTGTAACGCTTGATCGCGGTACACAGACCCTTGCCAACGAAAGCGACGAGAGCGCACGACTGATCTGGGGCGCGCGCCCGCGCCGCCCTGAAGGTGCCGCTCCCGAGCTTTACTGGACAGGTTTTTGAGCCGCGCCGTGTCTTTTGAACCCGCCCTTCCCTCTTCGCCGAAAGAGGCCAAGCCACAAGCAGATCGCACAACCGCCATCGCAGCAGCACGATTGAGTGCCCTGGCCGCAAAGCTTAGGGCAACCATCAAGGCCTTTCGCATCCCGCTATTCATCGCGGCTGCTTTGCTCTTTACGGTGGGGTTAGCAATTTCGGCGGCGCGGCTGGACCTGGCATTGTCCGATATCGCACCCAGATACATCCTGCTTTCGGCCTTGATCTTCATCCCGTTGGCTTTTGTGTACGGTGCTTTCAACTTTATGGTGATGGCGCGTGGGGCTGGGGTGAAGGTTCCGTTCGCGCGAGCCTTCAAGGTTTCGTGTGTGGCTCAGTTTGCCGAGTTCCTGCCTATTCCCGGTGGGGCCATCGTTCGAGGCGGGGCGTTGATGCAGGATGGCTCGGGGGCCGTGGAAGCGACCAAACATGTCATGGTCAATGCGGTGCTCTGGATCGCTTGCGCTGGGGCGGCAGCGGCTTTTTCGCTCGGTTGGGAAGACCCGATCTCGATTGCCATTGGTCTCACCGGGATTGCGGGGATCACCGCTTGTACGATTTGGCTGTCGGCCAAGGCTGGAATCGGGCTGGCCCTGCTTGCGCTCGCGATGCGTGTCGTCGGATTGTTCATCGCCGGCGCGCGTATCCTTGCTGGATTTCTCGCGATCGGCGTCTCGATCGAATTCCTCGACCTTTACCCATTTGTCTTCGCGACCATCTTAGGCTCGACAGCGTCGATTGCGCCTGGGGGCCTGGGTATCAGTGAGGCGGTAGCGGCAGCGATTGCCACCCTTTCAACCGTTGCGCCCGGGGCAGCCTTCGTCGCCGTCGCTCTCAATCGTCTGATCGGCTTTGCGGTCAGTGGCATCGCGACCGGCGTCATTACAGTACTCTCTTCAGCCAAGGGGTTTGACACCAATGGATAAGCACCTCGTCTTCATCGCTTCGGGCGGGCGCACCGGTACCAATTTCTTCGGCGATCAGCTGCGCGAATGCATCAAGGATTGCTGGTCGGAGCACGAACCAGACATGTTCGCCGGTGTGTCCGAGCTCACGGCCGATCGCATTCGTCGTTTTGGACTGAAACACATGATCATCGACCGCGCGATCGGGAAGACTGGGCTGCGCATCCTCGGAACCAGGGTGATGCTCGGCCAGATGAGCTTTGAAGCCGCTGCCAAGCAACTACAGGACGAACGCGTCAGATATCACGCCGACCTTCAGCAAAGCCTGATTGTGGAAAGCTATTGCCGTTGGTGGATGTTTGCAGGCGATATCAAGGGCATTTTCCCAGGGTCCAAGACAGTGGCCGTTGTTCGCGATCCGCGCACCTGGATTGCTTCGTGGCAATCGCATCATCCGCGCATGGGCTATGTGCCTTGGTCACACCACTTCCCGCCCGGTCCGCTAACCCCGGCTAAGATGGGCGACGCAAAGAACATCGCAAGGTGGGAACAAATGGGGCCAGTTGGTCGCCTCGCCTGGCACTGGAATGTCATCAACACAAAGCTGGTTGACGCGTCGGAAACCGATGATAGCACACGGCTCTATCGCTTTGAGGATCTTTTCGCAGGCAACAATGCGGTTCTGGCTGATCTCGCCGATTATTGCTCAACCTTTCCGGATCGCACATACGCGGTGCGCTCGCTCGATCCGCTCCATCACCCGGCGAAGAACTCGAGCAAGGCGGTGTCCGATGACTGGACCCGGTGGAGTGATCAGGAAAAAGCCTGGGTCAACGAGATCTGCGGCGCGACGATGAAAAAATGCGGCTACGAGCCGCTGCCGATCCAATCTCAAGTCGCTGCCTGATCATCCAGTCTTTTGAGCAGTCGCAGGACGCCTGCATCCGGGCTTAGTTCTGCAAGGCTGATCGCGGGAAGCGGAAGCAACTCGCTGCCCTTTATCAAAGCCGATTTGACCACATTGGCCAGCGCGCGAGGGTCGTTGGCCGGCACGGTCCGGAGAATGTTGGGAAAGCGCGCTGCCAACCCATCTACCGCAGGACTCTCGCGGGTGATAACCGGTTTGCCAACGGCCAGTTGCTGGAACAGCTTGTTCGGTATTACTCGCGCTGCCTTGTCTGATGCCCCGAACACGCCGAGACACACGTCTGCCCGCGCGATGACGGCAGGCAGTCGCTCATACTCAACCCATTCGATCCACTCGACCGGGCTGCTCTCTGGCTCGGCCGTGGCTTCGCGCAGCAATGGCTCTAGTTGCCCAAGCCCGATGACCACCCAGCGCGCCTCTGGCCCATCATAAATCTTCGCGGCTTCAAGTATCGTAGGAACACCGTGGAGTGGGATGAGCTGGCCATAGAACAGCACGATCGGCCGCCCGTCTTCCGGCCCTAGCAAGTCGTCGACAGACCCATGTGCGGACTGAGAGAAAAACTGCTCTTCCGCCCCGACCAGAACGGTGTGAAACCGTGCGGAATCGATCCCGAACTCGCAAGCGAAGTACTCTCCATGACTGTCCGTATCGACAAGGACGATATCCGCAAGCCGCAGTGCCAGCCGCTCGAACCGCCAGATCATTGCTGCAATCAATCCGCCCGGCTTTGCGAGACCCCGATCGATCACAATAGTGTCATAGATCGGCAGAAACGCGTCGAGCACAAGTGTTCGGCGCATCACCCACGCGAGCGGCGCGATGAGGAATATCTCGACGATTCCAGGATAGGGCAGCAGGATCGTGGCGTGACGCGGGCTGCGGATGAGCCGCCACAATGCCCCAGGATAGGCGAATGCCATTCGCAGCAGAACCCCAAGAAATGCGAGCTTTGACGGAACATTCGTTTGCGCAACCTTGTTCCAACCGGCAATGTGGATTTCTCGCTCAAGCGCGCCAGCCCGTCGGATCGCATCGAGCAACAACCGAACCCGTGGCTTGCGCAGGTCGTAGGCTCCAAAGGCGATGATCTTACCTCGCATGCCCATGCGATAGAGCCGATTTTCAAGACAGACCAGTTGCCGCCGGGAAGGCGATCAATGCTCTGTGCAAAACCGACCTTTTTGCAGCATCATATTGGCCATCATTCCAACGCTTTGGTTTCCAGAGGATCGCTCTGGGCCATTCCCGCCAGGCTTAGGGAAAAAATAAGGTTTCCCGAATATTCACCAATCTTCGAGAGGCACCGTTCGCCAAACAGCGATCATGTGCAGAGTATTGAAGTTGGCCTTGGGGGCTTGGAATGAGCGCATTCGGCAAGAAGGGCGGAGCAGGCGGTGCGGGCGGAGGACGACCTTCGTTCGGCGTTGCTCGGCCAATGAAAAGCGGCTCGAAATCATCTGGTGAGCCGGGAGGTGAGCAGTTCCCGCCGCTGCCGGAAGAAGACGATTCAGATAAGGCATCCAGCTCTAAACCGAACCCTTCCGCCGCCACGTCTTCGGGCAATGCCACCGCTGATGCGATGGACCGGCTGGCCGAGCGCGCCACCGCCATTGCAGACGCCAACAGCGAAGTCGGCGGATTCGAAGCCAGCGTCCACAAGATCAAGGAACAGGTGCTTCCGCGTCTGCTCGAACGTGTCGACCCCGAAGCAGCCGCGACGCTTTCCAAGGAAGAACTTTCCGAAGAATTCCGGCCGATCATCATGGAAGTGCTGGCCGAACTGAAGGTCACGCTGAACCGCCGCGAACAATTCGCACTCGAAAAAGTTCTCATCGATGAACTGCTGGGCTTCGGTCCGCTCGAAGAACTGCTCAATGATCCCGACGTGTCCGATATTATGGTCAACGGCCCGGATCAGACCTACATTGAAAAAAAGGGCAAGCTGACGATCGCACCGATCCGGTTCCGCGATGAACAGCACCTGTTCCAGATTGCCCAGCGCATCGTGAATCAGGTCGGTCGCCGCGTCGACCAGACCACACCGCTTGCTGACGCCCGTTTGAAGGACGGCTCGCGTGTGAACGTTATCGTTCCGCCGTTGTCGCTGCGCGGCACGGCGATCTCCATTCGTAAGTTCTCCGAGAAGCCAATCACCTTGGACATGCTCAAGGAGTTCGGCTCGATGAGCGAAAAGATGTGCACCGCACTGAAAATCGCGGGCGCATGCCGGATGAACATCGTCATCTCCGGCGGTACCGGTTCAGGTAAGACGACCATGCTCAACGCCCTTTCGAAGATGATCGATCCGGGTGAGCGCGTGCTGACCATTGAGGACGCCGCCGAACTTCGCCTGCAACAGCCGCACTGGCTGCCGCTGGAAACGCGTCCGCCAAACCTCGAAGGGCAAGGCGCGATTACCATCGGTGACCTGGTGAAGAACGCCCTGCGTATGCGTCCTGACCGTATCATCCTGGGTGAGATTCGTGGTGCAGAATGTTTCGACCTTCTCGCCGCTATGAACACAGGTCACGATGGCTCGATGTGTACGCTTCACGCCAACTCGCCGCGCGAGTGCCTAGGCCGTATGGAAAACATGATCCTGATGGGCGACATCAAGATCCCGAAGGAAGCCATCTCACGCCAGATAGCAGAATCGGTCGATCTTATTGTCCAGGTGAAACGTCTGCGCGATGGTTCGCGTCGTACAACTGACATCACCGAGGTGATCGGGATGGAAGGCGACGTGATCGTTACACAGAACCTGTTCAAGTTCGAGTATCTCGACGAGAGCGAAGACGGCAAGATCCTTGGCGAATTCCGCGCCTCGGGCCTGCGCCCCTACACGCTTGAAAAAGCACGCCAGTACGGCTTCGACCAAGCGTATCTGGAGGCCTGCCTGTAGCGTGTAAGGCCGCGGTGAAGTTGACAAACTTGACACTGTGTCAACCGTAATACTGACACTTTTTCCTTTTACATTCAGCTATTTGAATGGAGAAGACGAAATTGACACTTCACCAACACACTCACGCGCTCACAAGTGGTATTTGATTGTCAAAAAGCGTCGCTCTAATCGCACGGCAGAGCCTTTGTAGGAAAGCGAAAGGCTAGACCAATCTGCCCAACACGACCGGCAGACTCATCGCAAGCATTCCGCCACCGATGATTGCGCAGCCGACAAAAAGCGTGGTCCACGGCACCCAGCCAACCCTTTCAAGCTGAGCGAGCGAACGCCGCCTGGTACGCCGCCGCTCCATAAGAGCACACAGCGCCGCAAGCAGCCAGAACCCTGCGCCTGTCAACGCGAGGATCATCGCGTCGCTCGACAACGCTATGTCCTGGGCAATCTGGGTGATCATTCTCATCGCGGGCAAGCACATAAGGCCTCTGCACGCTTGCGCAATGAGCGACGCGCCCTAAAGCCCACTGCCAATGGACGGTTCCGTCGCCCGCCCCCGCCCCATGCTCGCGCTTGGCCTGCGGCTCGCCACCGCTGGCACGCTGGCGACCATGGCGATGCTGGTAAAGCTTGCGGGCACGCGCGGCGTACACTTGGGCGAACTCATTTTCTGGCGACAGGCAATCACGCTCGTCTGCGTAGTCGGACTGCTCGCCGCTTGGGGCAAGCTCGCAAGCGTCAAGACAAAGCGGTTCGGCGCACATGCACGCCGCGGCATCTTTGGCATTGTCGGCATGTGTTTCGTCTATGGCGCGGTCATCCTCCTGCCGCTGGCGGAGGCGACCGCGATCAGCTTCACAGCGCCATTCTTCGCGGTGCTGCTGTCGGTCATTCTGTTCGGCGAGAAGGTCGGCAAATACCGTTGGGGCGCGGTAGTGCTGGGCTTTGCCGGAGTTTTGTTGCTGACCCAGCCGAACATCTTTGGGACGACCAGCAGCACGATCGATCCGTTCGGCGCTGCCGTCGGCCTGATTGCCGCGTTTCTTGTCGCGACGATCAGCTTCCAGATTCAGGATCTTAACAAGACCGAAGCGCCTTGGAGCATAGTGTTCTGGTTTACCGCGCTAACAACACCGCTGGCTGCGCTTTTCATGCCGTTTGTGATCGGCTCGCACACGCTGGAAACCTGGATGATCATCATCGCCATGGCGCTCTGCGGGGCGCTCGGGCAAATCCTGTTGACCAGCTCGCTGCGATTCGGCTCTGCGGGGGTGATCCTGCTGATGGACTACACCTCACTGCTATGGGCAACCTACTACGGCGCGACCGTTTTCGACCGCAACCCACCGGCAAGTCTGTGGCTGGGCGCGCCGCTGATCATCGGGGCGGGCCTGCTGATCGCATGGCGAGAGCGGCAACTGGCCTCTGCCGACAATCGGGCCACCGCAACGAAGGAACCCGAGCCCATGTGAGGAGGTATACGAAGCAGATCAATAACGCTGGAGGAACTCATGATCCGCAAGACCCTCACCGCTATAGCCCTCAGTACGCTCACTTTGACCGCAATTGCCTGCAATACCGTTCAAGGTGCAGGCCAGGATATCGAGTCCGTCGGCAAAGCTGGCGAGGATGTCATCAACTGAATGTCATGCAACAAAGCCAACACAAAGACCCGGCGTCCTGGTCGGCCTTTTTTGTTGCATTGACAGCGAAATTGCCGCTTGCTTGGTACCGCTTTTGAATATGAGGTACCTCTATGAAGAACCGCGTCGTTCAAGCCGCACTGATCGCGGCACTGATGATGACATCCACGGCCTGCAACACCGTACAAGGCTTAGGGCAGGACATTGAATCGGTCGGACGGACCGGCGAAGAGGTCATCAACGAATAGCCTGCGCCCGCTATGCGCGGCGATAGACCAGCACCAGATTGTTCGCGGGCATTTCGTGCCTCGCGGTGCGGGTAAAGCCTTCGCGCTGTGCAACCTTATCCATTTCCTCGACCCGTCTGATACCCCAGCGCTTATCGCGCGCCTTGAGGCTCAGATCGAAATCGAGATTGGATTGAGCGGCCTGCACGCTGTCTTCGAAATAGGGGCCATACAGGATTAGCGGCGCGCTATCATCCAGCAAACCGGCCGCGTTTGTGAACAACCCTTCGGTCGCCGCCCATGGACTAATATGGGTCATGTTGATGCACACGACGGCGTCGGCATGTTTGACCGGCCAATTCCGTAACGCCGCATCAAGCATCACAGGTTCACGCAGATTGACCCCCGGGTACTCGGCTCGGTAATCATTGATCGACGCCACCGCTTCGTGATCCGGATCGCTCGGTTGCCAAGCGAGCGCAGGCATCTGTTCGGCAAAATACACCGCATGCTCGCCCGATCCGCTCGCGACTTCCAGAACCGTACCCCATTCTGGTAATTCGTGTCGCAGAATGGCAAGGATTGCCTCGCGATTTCGAAGCGTCGCTGGCGCGTGCTTTTTCATCCAGACGGGTCAGCTGACCTGCCGTTCCCGCCCTTGCCAATAGGGCTCGCGGAGCTGGCGGCGCAGGATCTTGCCCGATGGATTGCGCGGCATTTCTGGGATCACTTCGACGCTCTTCGGAGCCTTGAACGCAGCAATTCTCTCGCGAGTGTAGGCGATCACCTCACTCTCATCGATTTCAAGACCCGGTTTGCACACCACGCAGGCTTTCACTTCCTCGCCCCATCTCTCGGACGGCACACCGATTACCGCGACCTCTGCCACAGCCGGGTGACCAAAGATCGCATTCTCGACCTCTGCCGGATAAACGTTCTCGCCGCCCGATATGATCATGTCCTTGATGCGATCCTGAATGTAGATGTAGCCATCATCGTCCATCACGCCAGCATCGCCAGTGTGCAGCCAGCCATCTGAATCAATGGTTTTCGCGGTCGCTTCGGGAAGGTTCCAATAACCAGCGGTGTTCGACGGGGATTTGATGCAAACCTCGCCTATCTCGCCGCGCGGAACCTGTTTGTTGTCGCTCGACCGCACTTCAATTTCGACCCCAGGCACCGCCTTGCCAGCCGAACGCATCCGCTCATTGCCTTCGAGCGTGTGATCCTCTGGAGGCAACAGCGAGATCGTACCGCTCGTTTCGGTCATGCCGTAGGCTTGAAGGAAGCTCGCATTGGGCATGGTCCGCACGGCCTCTTTCAACAGCTCAAGCGGCATGGGTGCAGCGCCATACATCAGGTATTTGAGATGCGTGAAGTCGGTCTCGACGGCCTGCGGATGCTGCACCACCATCTGCAGCGCAGCAGGCACGATGAACATATGCGTTGCGCCGCTCTCGATCGCTTTAAGCACGCCGACAGGGGTGAATTCCGCCTGCACGAGACTGCGAATACCGTTAGCGATTGCGATGTTGATAAGACCGGTGCCGCCGATATGCGAGCAGGGCATAGCGATCAGCATGCAATCGTCTGACTCGTAGGTGTTCCATGCGAGCCCGGCTTTGTTGCCGGGATTGCGCAGGCCAAGCAGATTGGCGTTGGACAGCACCGCCCCTTTCGGGTTGCCGGTCGTACCCGAGGTGTAAAGTTGCAGGATCGGTTCATCGGGGCGAGGCGGAGAATACTCCACCGGGTCTTGAGCCGCGATCAGGGCGCGAGTCAGGTCCGCATGCAGCACTTCGGGGCGGGCCGGAACCTCAAGCGCGACTTTGTCTGCAACCTCAAGGAACTCCTCGCCGCAGAACAGGAGCTTCGCGTCCGTATCGCGCAGGATGTAAGCGATTTCCGGGGGGGCCAACCGCCAGCCAATCGGCACCATCACCGCACCCATGCGAGCGGCTGCGAGGTACAGAAGACAATAGATATCCTCGTTCTTGCCCAGCCACGCGATCCGATCGCCTTTCTCGATCCCGCGCTCCAGAAACAACGCGATCAACCGCCGCGTCAGGTCGTCGGCCTCGGCATAGGTGGTTGATCGCCCATCCTGCTCAAAGGCCAGCCCAACTGGACGCTCCTTGGCCCAAAAGCTCAGGATCTCGTCGAAAGTGATAAAGTCATGATGATAAGCGTTTTGCGCCATGGCCAAGTTCTCTCCCACAAGGCGTTAGTTGAGAGAGGTTTAGGCGAAAGCACCTGCACGCTCAAAGCTCTTTTCCATTAGGGCTTTCTGGTGCCTCGACCCTCGACTGGAGTTGCTACCGCAGCCGTCCCTTGGCCCGCGCACGCCGCTCTCGCACGAGCAGCCAGATGAACAATCCAAGCGGACCCGCCATAAAGGTCGCAAACAGGATCGGCGCCTGCACCCAGCGCGAAAAGAACTTCGCATCGGCATCGCGTGCGACCCACAGGCCGACGAACAGATCAAAGGCGAGGTAGTGCGTCCAGCCGATCGTCACTCCCGCATCGCTGCCGAAGAAGCCGCGCACGCCTGGAATCGAGAAATCGATCGCACCCCCACCCTCATTGGGCAGAAGGCCCGACACAACGCCGATCAATCCGCATGCATATATGAAGCACAGCAGACCAACACCCAGATACATGACACCCGACATCAAGGCTGGCCAGCGCGGCAGTACGATCAGCGCGATCCATGCCACCAGCGCAAGCATGTTGACCGCACTGAAAACGAAGCCCCAATCCATCCGCTAATCCTGTTTCGGTGCGTGCCGCTCTACCGCGTTTCGCCATTCGCGCGCAGCGCGCTTCATCGCTTCGTTGTCATGAGTGAAGCGTCCAGCGGCCCGTCGCATCCCCAGTCCCAATGCCGCCTCACCCACCAGGTCTGCATCGATCGAGCGATACTTGGTCCATTTGTCAGGCATAAGCGGGTCGACAACAGGACTCGCCAGCATCGCCACCTTTTCGACCAAACGGAAATCGTCTTGCCGCGTACCGCGCAGCAATCCGGGACGCAGGATGTCGAACCGTTTGAACCCCACTTTGGACGCCAGCATTTCGGTCTCGCCCTTCACCCTTAGGTAGAAGTTCTTCGATGTCGGATCGGCTCCCGCTGCACTTATCAGCACCATGTTGGGGACGCCCGCATTCCTCGCGGCCTCAGCCGTGGCGAGGATCAGGTCCTGATCGACTGCGCGAAATGCGTCTTCATCACCGCCAACCTTTCTCATCGTGGTCCCGAGCGCACAGATCAACGAGCGCGGTTGTACCGCTTCGAGGACTTCGCCCCATTTCTCGGTTTCGGCGACGAACATCTCCATACGTGCGCCGTCGGGGAGCCTCGCCTCGCGCCGGGCGATGCCAACAATCCGCGCTTCGTCGCTCATGCTGGCAATTTCTATCACACGCGTGCCTATGAGGCCGGTTGCCCCGACCAAACCGATCCGCGTCGGCCCGTGTTTCACCGGCGCGGCGGTCGGTTCCGCCTGCGTGCCTCGGCCGTAAGCGGGATTGTTCCGCCGAAAATCCGGCTTGCTCTTCCCGAAATCAAGCGCTCGCCGCCGATCAGACATTGACCAATCCTTTGGGAGCCGTCCCATAAATCGCAGCGCAGGATTGCATCGCGAACTGATCGCTCATTCCGGCGATGAAATCGGTAATCACCCGTGAACGATCGGGATCATCCTTCGGCAAGCGTGCCTGCCAATCCTTCGGCATCAGCGTGTGGTCCTGCGAATAGGCTGCGAACAGCCGCGCGACCACGTCACGCGCGCGCTCGGCGGCGGTGACCTGATCCGGGTGGTAATAGAGCTTTTCGTACATGAATTTCTTAAGCGCCCGTTCGTGTTCTGTCATGGCTGGCGAAAAGCCTGCCAACTGCCGGCCCGCTGCGCGCACCTCGGCTATGGAGCCGAATTCTGCCGCCGCTTCGCGCGAGTGGTCAAGCACATCATTTACCATAAGCCCGATCTGGTCGCGCACCAGCTCACGCAATTGGCGCTCGCGCGGGGTATTGGGGAAGCGTTTTTCGACCGTCCGCCACTGATCCGCGAGGAAATCCAGTTCCAGGAGGTCATCGAGGTCCAAAAAGCCTGCGCGAAGACCATCATCGATGTCGTGATTGTCATAGGCGATGTCGTCGGAAACGGCCGCAATCTGCGCTTCGAGCGATGGCCACTTGGCAAGATCGAGTGGAAATGCCGCATCCAATTCGGCCAAAGCCCAGTTCGGCTCCGTAGCCGGACCATTATGCTTGGCGAGCCCTTCAAGCACGTCCCAGGTGAGATTGAGACCATCATGATCGGGATAGGGTGATTCAAGCCGCATGACCGTGCGCAGAGCCTGGGCATTGTGATCGAACCCGCCATGGCGCTCCATTGCGGCGGACAGAGCATCTTCGCCCGCATGGCCGAACGGTGGATGGCCGAGATCATGCGCCAGGCAAAGCGCCTCGGTCAGATCCTCGTCCAGCCCCATTGCCCGCGCCAACACGCGCCCGATCTGAGCCACTTCAAGACTGTGCGTCAGGCGGGTGCGATAGTGATCACCTTCAGGTGCGATGAAGACCTGCGTCTTGGACTTCAGTCGCCGGAAGCTCATTGAGTGAATGATTCGATCGCGATCACGCTGAAAATCGCTGCGTGGACCGCGCACTTCGGGACGCGCCTGCGGCATGACACCCGGACGACACGCATCAAATTCACGACCACCATGGGCGGCGGGATCAGCGGCGTAAGATGCGCGGGTCATGTCTGAATGAAGTAGGTCACCCATGTCCGCCCCTCAACAGGAACAGATCGGAAACCCGATGCTATTGTGGTGGAAAGGGCTATAGGACGACATTCGGGCAGCCCGGTGAAAGCATGGTTCCCAAGAGGATGGGGCCGCTTCCCTTAGTGCAGTTAGGGGAGAGCGGCCCCTGAGACCCACGGTGCGACCCGAAAGCCCGGAACCTGCTCGCTGTGTTTCCAAGACAAATTCCTGATGAAAGAGGTACGCGCACGTTCGCCAAGATGCATGTGATTTCTGCTTGCGAAGCGGCGGATCGTTTTACGAACGGGACAGGAAGGGATTTAGGCGACCAGTTCCTGTTCAAGCACCCAATTCGCTGCAGCCTCGCAATGGATTCGGGTGGAATCGAACACCGGCAGGACATTGGCGTCGATATCAACAACAAGTTCGAGCTCTGTGCAGGCCAGCACGATTGCATCAGCCCCTTCCTGCGCCTTGTTCGTGATAATCGTTTTCATTGCGCGCTCTGCATCGCGCGTAACCTTGCCCACCATCAGTTCGTCGTAGATGATGTGATCAAGCATTTCGACATTGGCCATATTCGGCGGCAGCAGGTCGATTCCGTATGCCACCAGCCGCTTGCGGTAGAAGCTTTCGGTCATGACGTTCCGCGTGCCGATCAGCGCGACACTCTTGTTTCCGGCCTGCTTGAGCGCCTGACCAACATACTCGGCAATGTGGAGTATCGGGATGTCGACTGCGGCGGCAACGTCGTCGTGCAGTTTGTGCATCGAGTTCGCGCCGATAATGATTCCATCGGCACCCGCCCCTTCGAGCCGCTTTGCGCTCTCGCTCAGTACATCTGCTGCACGTTTCCAATCGCTCGCCTCGCGAAGCCCATACAGCTGACAGAAATCGAGGCTTTCGATTATCATCGGCGCGCTGACCATCGACGCCGCGCGCTTCTGTACGATGCGATTGATGCGGTCGTAATACATGCCGGTCGAAACCCAGCTCATTCCGCGCCCGGTATAGGTGCGACGCTTGAGCGCCATCCATTTTCAGGGCTAGTTGCTTCGGCAGGTGAGTTGTTACACACTCCTTAGCGGGTTCCG
>JBCCVO010000014.1:0-50607 GCA_039195235.1 Pseudomonadota bacterium | reverse complement strand
TTCAGCACAGCAGCTGGCGGGCGCATCGACGTGGTGGTCAACAATGCCGGGATCGGTACAGGCGGACCGCTGGCCGAACTCGACGTCGAAGAGATCGATCGCTGCCTCGATATCAACTTGCGAGGCGTGCTTTATGGTGCCCAGGCTGCCTATCCACACCTTCTGAAAACCGCACCCGGCGCAGTCCTCATCAACATCGCCAGCGCTGCAGGGATCGCCGGCGGAAGCGGACTGAGCGTCTACAGCGCAACCAAGTTCGGAGTGCGCGGAATCGCCGAAAGCCTCGATGCCGAGTGGCTGGAAGACGGAATCAAGGTCTGTTCCATCTGCCCCAGCTTTATCGAAACTCCGCTTCTGGATGGCACCGGCAATCGCCGTTCGAACGAGATGGTGCGCGACCGTGTTCGCGCGGCCGGGCTTGAGATAACACCGGTCGAGGAAGTGGCCGAAACCGCCTGGCGGGCAGTGACCGAGGACGAGTTGCACTACCTCGTCGGCAAGACCGCACGACAACTGAACTTCGCCAAACGTTGGATGCCTGGACGCGTCCGCAAGCAGCAGCGTGCAGGCGTGGCGTTGTTGGGCAAGTAAGAAAATCGGTCGGTCAGACGAGCCCGTCAATCGCTTTTGCCATCACCGCGTCGCGCTGTGACAGGCCGCCTGCATCATGTGTGGTCAGCGTGATCTCGACCTTGGCGTAGACGTTGAACCATTCAGGATGGTGGTCCTGACTGTCCGCGATCAGCGCAACGCGGCTCATAAACCCCCACGCTTCGCTGAAGTCCTTGAATTGGAAAGTGCGAGTCACCGCCTTGCCTTCACGGGCCAGCGTCCAATCGGGACGGTCGACAAGCAATTGCTCGCGCTCGGTTTCGGTCAGTTCGGGAACAGTCGGCATCGTTGGGGGCCTCCTTGCAAGGCGATGTTGTGAGCGGTCTCGCTTTTCCCTAACGCACGTCGTGATGCAAGGTTCTGCAAGCTCTTCACTTTCTGCATACGACCTGGCGTGCCGTCGAGGTGATCGACTGTTGTTTCGAAGCCTTTCGTTCGAGCTTGCGGGCGGTGAGGCGCTGCATATCACCGGTAAGAACGGTACAGGCAAGACCACGCTGATCAGAGCCTTGGCGGGATTGACAACGCCTTTTGTCGGCGGGGTCAGGTGTGAAGGTGCGATCGGTCTGCTCGACGAACGACCGGCGCTCGACCCCGATCTTCCGCTCGGCAAGGCGCTTGCTTTCTGGGAGCGGGTCGACGGATGTTCTGACCCGAACGGCGCACTCTCGGTGCTTGGGCTGGAGCCTCTGCTCGATGTGCCAGTGCGCTATCTTTCAACCGGTCAGAGAAAGCGCGCAGCGCTGGCGGCGTTGCTCAATCGCGGTGTACCGATCTGGCTTCTGGATGAGCCGCTCAGTGGACTGGACGCCACCGCCATCGATCAGGTGGCCGCGCTGATCCAACTGCATCTGAGCGGCGGCGGTATCGCCCTGGTCGCATCGCACCAACCGCTGGCGGTCGCTGGGATGAAAACGCTCGCGATCGAGGATTTCGCGCCCTCCGAAGAGCCGCTCACATGATCGCGACCTTGCTCAAGCGTGACCTCGCGAAGTTCTTCCCCTTTGCCGGTGGAGGCGCGGCGCTTCCAGTGGTGTTCTTCGTCGCCGTCGCAATGCTCTATCCCTTTGCGGTTGGGCCGGATGCAAACCTGCTGGGCCGGACCGGTGGAGGTGTCGTCTGGATCGCCGCACTGCTCGCCGCAATCCTGCCGCTAGACCGGCTGGTGGCGCAGGACATCGAGCTTGGTACGTTTGACCAGCTCAAGCTGCGCGGCGTGACAGAAGAAGCGATGATGGCGGTGCGCATGCTTGCTCACTGGCTGAGCTTTGGGCCTCCGCTCATTATCGCCGTGTTTCCCGCAGCTGCATTGCTCCAGATCGACAATCCGACCTTGCATATCCTTTTGCTGGGGCTGCTCGCCGGCACGCCGGGCCTAGCCGCGATTGGGCTAATCATCGCCGCTCTGACCGCAAGCGCGCGCGCCGGGGCGGCACTTTCGGGCCTTATGCTAATTCCACTCGCCCTGCCGATCCTGATTTTCGGAGCGGGTGCGCTAGCGCGGCAGGATCAAGCAAGCCTCGGCTTCGTTGGTGCCATAAGCTTGCTGTTGGTGGCCATCGCGCCCTTTGCTGCGGGCGCTGCGATCAGAGCAGCACGCGAGGTGTGAATTGAACGCACCGGAGTGCGACCACTTTCTGCCCGGAAGAGCCAATGCTGATAGATTAGGGCACCCACATAAGAACCGCGGGGCCGCTGCAGGATCAATAAGGCGGCTTGTCCCGACCTTTCGGGCTCTTGGTGAAAATCTCCACCCCGTCCTCGGTCACCGCAAGGCTGTGCTCGAATTGCGCCGAGAGCGACTTGTCGCGCGTAACCGCGGTCCAGCCGTCGCCCAGCACCTTCGCCCATGGCTTGCCCAGATTGATCATCGGTTCGATGGTGAAGAACATGCCGGGCTTCAGCTCAGGCCCTGTTCCCGCCTTCGCCGCGTGGACCACTTCGGGAGCGTCGTGGAAGAGGCGGCCCAAGCCGTGGCCGCAAAACTCGCGCACCACGCCATAGCGGAACTGCTTTGCATGCGCCTCAATCGCCGCACCGATATCGCCGAGCCGCGCGCCCGGCCGACCCGCCGCCTCGATCCCCAGCATCAGACATTCATAGGTCACATCGACCAGCCGCTTTGCCTTGAGCGGCGGATCGCCTGCAAAAAACATGCGCGATGTGTCGCCGTGCCAGCCATCAAGCAGCGGGGTGACGTCGACGTTCAGGATGTCGCCATCCTTCAGCACCTTGTCGCCCGGAATGCCGTGGCAGATCACATGGTTCAACGAGATACAGCTTGAATGGGTGTAGCCGCGATAGCCGAGCGTCGCGGGAACCGCGCCCGCATCCAGCATCATTGTGCGGATAGCGGTATCAATGCTTTCAGTTGTCACGCCGGGCTGCACGAGGTTCGCAACCTCATCCAGGATTGTCGCGGCAAGCCGTCCGGCCTTGCGCATCCCTTCGAAGCCTTCTTCGTTGTGGAGCTTAATCGTGCCGTCACGATAGACGGTTTGGTTGTTTTCGATGAGCTGATATTCGGTCATGTGCTCTCATATAAAGAATGGCTCGCAAAAAGCGAGAGAGGGTATTTCACTCGGCTATAGAAAACGCATCGAGATACTCGGGCTTCACAGCTTGCAGCACACGTTCGGTCACAGGCAGAGTCACTTCGTATGGGCCTTCGGCATAAGACCCTGCGACATATGGGGCGGCGAGTAGCCCGATCCGATCGAAAGTCTGCCCATTGGAAGAGCCGACGATGATCGTCAATTCGTCAAGCGCGGGGCATGCAGCAAGCATCTCCGCATCGGCCATCCCGGCATTCCCACGCCTCTCGTTTTGCTTTGCGATTAGCGCCTCGCAATAGGGCCCGCGCACTGTCTCGCCAAACTCGTATTCGCCGACAAAGAGGTCGAGTGGGTCTAGCCCTTCCCCCAGACCATTATTTGCTTCGCGGTCCCATACCAGCGCGTCAAAGTCAGAATTGCCGTGAGCGCCGCCGGTATAGGCGTAGCGCTCGGCTGAAAGCGAAAGGAAGCGGGGCAGATCGGCCAACGCCTCCCAAGTGGTGCCGAAACCGCGATTGACACACGAGACGCAGTCGGAGTCTCCAAACTCGGCGAGCGCGCTTTCCCATTCGCTTTTTTGCGCCACCAACGCTTCGTCGCGCCGTTGCATTAACAGAGAAACCAGGCCGGGGATTGCGGAAGCTTCTTTCGGCCAAGCGTAGTTGAAATCGCGTACCGCCCGCCCGCGTGTGGCCTCGTCCTTGAACTCCATCGGCTCGGCGTCCTTGGCGATCCGTCTGTCAAGCACCTGCTGCGATGTTTCAGCAGACGCTGTCGCCGGCGCATCGACACCAACGCTTTTGCCAACTTCATACGGCGAGGAACACGCTGATGCCAAGGCCAGCACCCCAATGACGATCATTGTCTTACCCGACATAACACCCTCCCTCCGCAGATGAATTCCCACGTGACATGCGGCGCGGCGCGATTATGGACACAGCATGACCGATATCAAAGACCTGATCCAGCCCGATCGTGGGCAAGACGCAACCGCCATCCATCTCGTCGACAAGGATGGGTTCGACGAGTTTGCCAAGACACTGAGTGCAGGCCAGCGCGCGAGCCTTGCCGCACAGAAGTTCGAAGCGGCCAGCGGCCAGGTCGGTATAGTCCCCGATGGTGACGCGTTCTTTGCCTTGGGCGCTGTTGTCGATCCGGAAAACCTGTCGAGCTATTGCCTCGCCAGCCTCGCAGATAAGCTGCCAGAGGGCACATACCGCTTGGTCGATGCCGATCCTGGCGCAGCCATGTTCGGATGGCTCACCGCGCATTACCGTTTCGCGCGCTACCGCTCCGACGACGACGCACCTGGCGCGCGGGTGCTGCTGACCAAGCAGGTCGGCAGAGTCGA
The DNA here is from genome assembly GCA_039195235.1 of Pseudomonadota bacterium. Classification (GTDB taxonomy): domain Bacteria; phylum Pseudomonadota; class Alphaproteobacteria; order Sphingomonadales; family Sphingomonadaceae; genus Erythrobacter. The sequence continues at coordinate 46,089 of JBCCVO010000014.1, read as the reverse complement.
TGCAATGGTCGCGGAGGCAGCGGCAGAAATGCTGGTCCGCGATCTCGTCAACACTCCGGCTGAGGATATGGGCCCGGAAGCACTCGAAGCCGAAGTCGAGAAACTTGCGAAGGCCCATGGCGGCGAGGTCAAAACGACTAAGGGCGATGCGCTGGAACAGGGATACCCGATGGTCCATGCGGTTGGGCGCGCAGCCGCCCGTCACCACGCACCGCGGATCATGCACCTCACATGGCGGCCAAAAACCGGAAGCACGAACGACCCGGTGTTGGCGATCGTGGGCAAGGGTGTGTGCTTTGATTCGGGCGGCCTCGATATCAAGCCAGCCGCTGGCATGCGGCTGATGAAGAAGGACATGGGTGGTGCGGCGCATGCGATTGCACTCGCAGGGTTGGTTATGGATGCTGGCCTGAGAGTCCGGCTCCACCTGCTGATCCCGGCAGTTGAGAATGCCATTTCCGGCCCCGCTTTCCGTCCGGGCGACGTGCTGGACAGCCGCAAAGGACTGTCAGTCGAGATCCACAACACCGACGCCGAAGGGCGGCTTATTCTGGGCGACGCGCTGACGCGTGCAAGCGAAGAAGAGCCGGATCTGATCATTGATTTCGCGACCTTGACAGGCGCGGCTCGTGTGGCGCTCGGCCCAGACTATGCGGCCATGATGACCCGCCGCGACGAGACCGCTCAGGAACTGATCGATGCGGGCAAGGCCAATGGTGATGAACCTTGGCGGCTACCGCTGCCGGAGGCCTATCGCGAATACCTGAAATCGGACATCGCCGACATCGTCAACGCACACTCCAATCCTTATGCCGGAGCCAGCGTCGCAGGCTTGTTTCTCGACAACTTCGTTGGCGAGGATATCGACTGGGTGCATTTCGATACGTTTGCCTGGCGTCCGTTCCCCAAACCCGGCCGATCGAAGGGCGGTACAGCCTACGGGCTGCGCGCCACATGGCACGCGCTCAAGGCGCGCTATGGAAACACCTGATCGCTGCGCACAGCAGTATTACGAGAACACGGCTAACTTGCTCGAAACCATCGCAGCGTATAAGCGCGCCCGGCATTAACGAAAGTCCGCTTTCGCACAGGCGCGAAATGCGGGGCAGAAAGGGGCAAAGGAAGCAACCGGGATGAGCGGCGCTGCACCCAGATCGGCAGAGTATGCATTGCCAGGCGGCGTGCTGGGTCTGAAAGGCCCGGTTGAAAAGCCTGCGCCCGGCACCCTGCCCTTGCGCGGCGACCTCGCGCATATCGCGCTTGCCAATACCCACCTTGCCGCACATTATGTGATCCCGCAGCTGCAAACCGTGGGTGAAAGCGGCGTGGACGTGCTGGAAACCACCCGCGATGACAGCGCAATCGTTACCCGGTTCGCAGCCGGTACTCAGGTCGAAGTGCTCGATGTCGCGGGCACCTGGATCTGGGGTTGCCTGGGTCCAGACGGCCCGAGCGGCTACATGAAAGCCGATTGTCTCAACGGTTGAAGCCGCTAGAGCGGGATCATGACAACCCGCATTTTCATAGATGGTGCCGCCGGAACCACCGGCCTCGAAATCCACGACCGGCTGAAGGGGCGTGAGGAGTTCGATCTGATCGTTCTCGACGATGCCCAACGCAAGAAAAAGGCCGCGCGCAAAGAAGCCCTGCACGAAACGGACATCGCCATTCTTTGCCTGCCTGACGATGCCGCGCGCGAAGCCGTGGAACTTGCGGCAGGATCAAACACGCGGATTATCGATGCCTCATCGGCCCATCGGGTTGCGGACGGCTGGACCTACGGTTTCCCGGAGCTTATCGGGCATGACAAAGTCGCCAACGCACAGTTTGTTTCCAATCCGGGATGCTATCCAACAGGATTTCTCGCGTTGGTAGCGCCGCTTGTTCGTGAGGGAGTTTTGCCGGCTGACTATCCGTACACCGTGAACGCCGTGAGCGGATACTCCGGTGGTGGCAAGTCGCTTATCGAACGTTTCGAGAAGGATCAGAAGCTTGCCTTTCGCGCCTATGGATTGTCCCTTGGGCACAAGCATCTACCAGAAATGAAGCTCCATGCAGGGCTCGCTCAGCCACCGGTGTTCTCACCATCAGTCGCTTCGGTTTATCGCGGAATGATCGTCGATGTTCCATTGCCGCTTGGCCTGCTGGGCGGGAAAGAGACAGCACTCAAAATCCTTAACTGCCTTGACTGCACTTTCGAACAGACTCCGATGGTTCAAGTCGATGCGCCAAGCGAGAATCCATCAGAGCTGCTGCTTCCTTGTCTCAAGGGTGGCTGGGACTGGCTCGACATCAATTTCTACGTTAGTCACGACCTCACGCAGGCCCGCTTGACCGCAACTCTCGACAATCTCGGCAAAGGTGCAAGCGGCGCGGCCGTTCAGAATCTCAATATCATGTGCGGCCTGCCTGAGACCACAGGCCTGCGACACCTGCCCCACCTGCCTCACCTGCCTAAAATTTAGGCATATCTCGTTTGCGCAATGAGCACTGTTGCGTGCCGCGTCACAATGTTGCTAGTTCCTTAGGCACGCCGAGCGATTCCTTGCGTCCATGCAGGGTTTGGCTAACCCGGTGTAACACCAGCGTTGGCACGATTCTTGTTAGGAACTTGTCAATCTTTTGACCAAGCACGACCGGACACGGTCGACGGGGCGGGAACAGCGATACGTGAAGAAGATCGAAGCGATCATCAAACCCTTCAAACTCGACGAGGTGAAGGAAGCGCTCCACGAAATTGGCGTATCGGGCATCACAGTCACCGAAGCCCGCGGATTTGGTCGGCAAAAGGGTCACACAGAACTCTATCGCGGCGCCGAATATGTCGTCGATTTCCTGCCCAAGGTAAAACTCGAAGTTATCGTGCCCGACGATCAGGCCGATCGCGTGGTCGAAGCTGTGGCGGCCGCTGCACAAACCGGGCGGATCGGCGACGGCAAGATCTTCGTAAGCCCGATCGAAAGCGCCTTGCGCATCCGTACCGGCGAAACCAACGATGACGCAATTTAAAGTCTGACCTCTCAAACTCGCCATATATGGCGAGCCAACCTCTCAAACTATCATCTGGAGACAAAGATAATGGCAAGCGTGCAAGACGTCCTGAAACAGATCAAGGACGAGGAAATCGAATGGGTCGACCTGCGCTTCACCGACCCTAAGGGCAAGTGGCAGCACCTTACCATGTCAGCAAGTGTCATGGATGAAGATGCACTTGAGGACGGCCTCATGTTCGACGGCTCATCGATCGAGGGTTGGAAGACGATCAATGAAAGCGACATGATCCTAAAGCCGGACATGGATGCTGCTTACATCGATCCGTTCTCCGCCACACCGATGCTTTCGTTGTTCTGCAACATCGTCGAGCCATCCGACGGCCAGCTTTACGGCCGCGATCCGCGCTCGACCGCGACGCGCGCCGAAGCCTATCTCGGGTCGACCGGCATCGGTGACACGGTCTATGTCGGGCCTGAGCCGGAATTCTTCATGTTCGACGATGTCCGCTTCGAAGACGGCTATGCCGGTTCGGGCTACGCCATCGATGATATCGAACTGCCGACCAACAGCGGCAAGGAATACGAGATGGGCAACATGGCTCACCGTCCGCGCGCAAAAGGGGGCTACTTCCCCGTCGCGCCGGTCGACAGCGCAATGGACATTCGCGGCGAGATGGTTTCGACCATGATGGAAATGGGCCTCAACATGGACAAGCACCACCACGAGGTGGCCGCTGCCCAGCACGAGCTCGGCATCACATTCTCTTCACTAACCCGCGCCGCCGACCAAGTGCAGGTGTACAAGTACGTCGTTCAGCAAGTCGCTCATGCATACGGCAAAACCGCGACCTTCATGCCAAAGCCAATCAAGGAAGATAACGGCAGCGGCATGCACTCGCACATGTCGATCTGGAAAGATGGCAAGCCGACCTTTGCGGGCAACGAATATGCCGGTCTGTCCGAAAACTGCCTGTATTACATTGGCGGCGTCATCAAGCACGCCAAGGCTGTCAATGCGTTCACGAACGCAACCACCAACAGTTACAAGCGTCTGGTGCCCGGCTTTGAAGCGCCGGTGCTGCTGGCCTATTCGGCTCGTAACCGCTCGGCGTCATGCCGTATCCCGTATGGTGCGGGCGAAAAGGCGAAGCGCGTGGAATTCCGTTTCCCTGATGCGCTCGCCAACCCGTACCTCGCGTTCTCGGCATTGCTGATGGCAGGCCTCGACGGGATCGAGAACAAGATCCACCCCGGTGAGGCGATGGACAAGAACCTTTACGACCTGCCCCCGGCAGAGCTCGCCGAGGTTCCGACCGTGTGCGGCTCGCTTCGTGAAGCGCTTGAAAGCCTTGAGGCCGACCACGAGTTCCTGCTCAAGGGCGACGTGTTCTCGATGGATCAGATCGAAGCCTATGCTGAGCTTAAGTGGGAAGAGGTCATCCGCCTCGAAACCACCCCGGCACCGGTCGAGTTCGATATGTATTACAGCGCATAGGACTGACGCATCTTGGCTGACGAACAAGGCCGCCCGAGTGATCGGGCGGCCTTTTTCATTGGGAATGCAGCCAACTGACTTATATGCAAGCCGTGTAAGGAGGCTGAATGACGCGCGCCCTGCCTGCACCACTGGTGAAGAGCCTCCCATTTATCCTGCCACTGAGTGCGATAGCACTCGCACGGCTTCTCACTCATTCTGCTTGGGCTGCGGACAATTCCGGCTGGGCGGCAGTATTGTTTGCCTGGATCGTCGCAGATTCCTTGCTGCTGGCGCTTCTGGCCAAAGCGCCCAACCGCAAACCCGGTGCCTTTCAAGTTGCAGGGGTACTGTCCCTGGTCAGCCTCGTCGTGCTTGCAGGAGCCGCAGCACCCGTCCGCGACGTTTACTTTGCCCTGCCACAGGTTCTGATTGCTGCAGCCGCAACCCTCACCGTTTTCCTTGGATGGAGCGCAGTGCGCATAGCGCTGGCCTACCGCCAAACCGGATCATTGATCGCAGGATTGGGGGAGGTGCTGCCACCAATACTGGTGAAACATATGGTGTCAGAATGCCAGATATTCGCGCTGGGCCTCTTCCGCTGGGGCGTCCCCGCCGACATACCCTCGGGTACACGGGCCTTTGCCTATCACACCTACCTTACACCGATGATCGCGACATTCGTTACGCTTCAACTTATCGAACTGAGCGTGGTGCATCTTCTTTTGATGTTGTGGAATCCGACCGTGGCGTGGGCAATGCTGGCTTTGAGTGTCTGGGGCGTGATCTGGACGGTCGCGCTGCTCAAGAGCTTTCGCATCAATCCTGTGTTATTGACCGAACACACCGTGCGCGTACGCAGCGGAATGATCTACGATTTTCACGTACCGCGCCACTTCATACGGCTCGATAAAGGTGCTTTCAGCGCCGATGAGCTCGACGACAAGCGGGTCCTGAATCTTGCCATCATGTCGTCGCCCAATGTGAGCTTGCGATTCGCGAAGCCGATCGTGATCAAGACCTTTTTCGGTGGCTCACGAGAGATTTCGGGAGTGGCGCTACGCCTCGACGACGGTGAGACCTTCCTTACCGAACTAGCCGCAGATCGGTGATGCCTGTCTTACGCCCGCGCTAAACCATTTTCCTACGTCGCTGTAGCAGACTATCTCATCGCTGTTTTCTCAGGGCGTCCGTCGGCAATTTGCCAAACACTTTGACCGACCTTCCTATGGTATCTGATGTGTTCCCGCCCGCAATGTGTCAACTTCGTGATCTCGATAAAAATACTTTAATTACATTATATTAAATAAGAATCAGCCGCTTGACACGGTGTCAATTGTGTCAACTTCATGCTCAGACTGCGTACCGCGGGATTCGTAGGATCAAAAACTGACCTCCGGTTTCAAGGATCGTCTCGGAATAGAAACCATTTTCCTACCTGCCAAAAATCTGCCTACTAACCCGGCCTCTCCCAACGCCCCCAATGAGGCCCCCGCCATGCCCGCCAACTCAACCCGCAGCACTTCCCGCAAGCCGATCTTCGACACCGTTCGCCGTCTCCTTGGCCGAAAGTTTCGCCAGTCCGAAGTCGATGCGCTCGACAAGGCCTTGGACCAAGCCACCACTGCCGCACCTCGCACATCAATCAGCAACCCGCGAACTATAGGCGAGGCTGGAACAGCACTCATCAGACGCTTCGAAGGCTGCGCGCGGTTGCGGACTGATGGTTTGATCGAGGCCTATCCTGATCCCGGCACAGGTGGCGATCCTTGGACAATCGGCTGGGGCGCGACCGGGCGCAACAGCTATGCGAATAGGGGAGATCGGATCGGCCCGGGTACAGTCTGGACGCAAGCGCAGTGCGACGCGCGGCTCGCCGAGGACCTGACGCGCTACGCCGCCGATGTCGCGCGCGCGATTGGCGACACGCCGACTACACAGAACCAGTTCGATGCGCTGGTCAGCTTCCACTACAACACCGGAGCGATTGGTCGCGCGACACTTACAAAGAAGCACAACGAACTCGACTTTGTGGGTGCCAGCAGCGAATTCCTCCGCTGGAACAAAGCCGGTGGCCGTGTGCTCAAGGGGCTTGTGCGACGCCGCGCGGCTGAAGCGGAATTGTATTCGTCTTGATTTGCGCACCCCGTCCGAAGCGAGAAATCCGCACTTACGCGACCTATCGTTCGCATCGCTGCGCGAGGGCGATTGCTCTTTTGACCGCCGCGCGGCGGTCTGAATGAAAGGCCACTGTGGCGGCGCTCGTCAATAATCTCGACTGATCTCGGCGAGCACGCTGTCGCGTCCGATGGTCGAGACGGTTCCTAGCAAGGCCAACCAGCGCGTCACCCGGTATTCGAGCTGCGTCGCGCTATAGCCCTGCCCATCCGTGATCAGTTCGACATAGATGCTACGGCCCAGATACTTGCCGAGCGCGACCCCGGTGCTCTGCCCGATAGCCGGATCGGCGCTGACTATGCGCAGTTGGTCCAACCCGATGGAGCGGCGCAGATCGCCGATCGGGTCGACCCCGCCGCCGCCCTGCAACGCCGCCAAGGCCGCGCCAAGTTGCAATGCATCGGTTGCCGAGAGGGTTGTAACCGACCCGCCGAACAGCAGCTGCGCAAGAATCTCCTCCTCCGGCAGCTCGGGGGTAGAAGACAGAGCGATATTGGGCGCCTGCGAACGGCCGGTGATGGTCACCGCGACGTCGGTTCCATTGCGGTTGGTCTCGGCGGCAATGTCGAGCAGCGGATCGATCGGCTGGTTCACACTGAAGCCAATCCGTCCCCGCGTGAGTTCGAACCGGGCTCCGGCGAAGGTGTAATCGCCCCGCACCAACCGCGCTTCTCCACCAAGGCGCGGATCGTCGACCGTTCCGCGCAAGGCGATGTCGGCGGCCCATTCGCTGTCGAGACCAAGCCCATCAACCTCGATCCGATTGCGCGCCTCCGCATCGACCAGATATCGCCAGGGAGACGCGCGCCCAACGCGCTCTGTAGACTCGAAGCGATCGGGCAGACCAACCTCGCGCGTGGCAATGCGGGGAAGGCTCATATCCTCGGCAGCCGTGCCCAGTTCCCAGCTCGCCCGGTCAATCCGGACCTTACCCGCAATCGTCCCGCCTGTGCCGCTCGAAACAATCCGCAGGGGGCCGGTGATTGTCGCATCGAGCCCGGCAGTGTTGAGAATGCGGGCATCGTCAACCGCCGCTCGCAAGTCGATTTGCGGACCTCGATTGGCGCCCATCTGCGCGAAGTCGAGAGTACCGCTGCCGCTGACGGATCCACCACCGCGCGGCGTGCCCACGAACCTGGTCAGATCCAGCCGCGAACCTGCAAAACGACCGCGCGCTGTGATGTCAGTAATATCCGTGCCAGTGATCGCGCTTTGCAAACGCATATTATCGCTCGCCAACGTTCCGCCGAGCCTTGGTCGCTGCATTGTACCGGTCGCGCGAGCGCTGACCGAAAGCGGCCCGGTGAGATCGAAGGTCTGGATCGCTGCGAGCCGCCACAATGCTTCTGCAGTCCCGTTATAGTTCAGCTTCGCATCAAGCCGCCCGCGCATCAGCCTGCTGGTGACATCGCCGGTGCGACCGAGCTGAGTGATGCGAGCGTCGAACCGCCCAAGCTCCGCGTCATCGTCTGTAAGCCGCGCGGCAGCAGTGAGCTGATCGGAGCCAAGTTCCACAACCCCGAGTACATCGATCGGCGCCGACGAGAGGATCAAGCCAGCGCGGGTGAAATCGTCGATCCGTATCCGCGCACCGCCGGTTGGTGGCCCGCTTACAGGCTGGCGATAGGTAACGATGCCAGACAGATCACCACCAAGACCGAGGTCACCCGACGCAAGGTCGGCAAGCCGCAGCGGCATGTTGGCAAGCCGCGCCTCGATCGCCGTTTCGTCGCCGCCAAGGGTGCCCTCCAGAATGGCAAAGCCGCGCCCAAAGCCGATTTGCGCCTCGCGGATCCGATAGCCGCCGTCCTCCAGCGGGGTGAGGACCGCGCGGCGCGGCATTGTGATGGCGCGTCCGGCAAACTCACCGCGTGCAAGCACGGCGATGCGCTCGGGCGTGAAGTCACCGTCAAATTTCATTGCAAAGCGGTCGGTGCGGCGTCCCGCGATCGATCCGGCAACACTGCCCGTGCCGTCTTCGATTGCTGCGGTGGCGGCGAAGCGCGCAATGCGGAGTCCGCCATATTCCAGACCGGAGCCGTCGATATCGGCAGTCATCTGTGTCGTTTCGCCGCCAAATCTGCCACGTGCGATGATCTCGGCATCGGAAAGGCCGATCTCGATCTCGCCCCCAAATCTTGCGCGCGTGGCGCTCAAGGCGACGTCGAAACCCTGCGCGCCGGCACCATCGGGAGCGAGCGAGAGCACCCCCTCGAGGCCACCGCCCGACAGCGCCAGACCACCGGAAAGCGCGCTGTCACCCAGCGTCAGCGATCCTTCGACATTGGTGCGATAAATCCGCAGGCGCTCGACATCGATCCGTATCGCATCATCTTCCGGCAAAGCGAGCCCCAGCAGGCCTTCGAATTCGCCGAGCAGCGAGTCGCCCGCCACATCAAATGCGAACCCCTCCTCGCTCGGCGCCAGAGCCACGCTCACATCCTTGAGGCCAGCCGCCGGGTAGGGATCGGCAAAGACCAATTGCGCGCGCGGGCCATCGACCGTGATATCGGCGTCGATGCTGAACGGCCCGAACTGGGTGTGGCGACCGTTGCCTGTTATTTTGGTTTCATCCCCGCTGATGGTGCTGTCGATTGTGGCCGAAAGCGCGTCGCTGGTCAGTTCGACATTTTCAAGCGCGATTGGCCGCGAGGCGCCCATTGCGAAACCGCCATTGAAGCCCAGCGCCGATCCAGCGACAATCTCAACCACGCTGTCATCGGGCGGGTTGAGCAGACCAGTAACATCGGCCCGGACATTCCACGGAATTCCCGAGCCAAACCGTGCGATCAGCTCCGCATTACCATTGGCGACCCCTATATCCTCCAGCACCAGATTACGCGTGGTCAGCGGGCCGGTCAGGGTGTAGCTGCCCATCGACAAATCGCCCCGGATACCAAGCGTCGCCACGATATCGGGAAAGGTCAGGCGCGTATCATCGGAGGTCAGCCTGTCCTCATCAAGACTCAGCGTCCCTGTCAGCGCGCCGCCGATAAGCAAGGCATCGACCCGCTCGACACCCGAAACGACCCGCGCTGCGTCGGCCTTCAGCGGCAGAGAAAACACGCCGTCTTCGAGCCGCGCAATGCTGCTTTGCGCCAGCCCTTCGATTTTGAGCGTGCCGAGCGCCAGCTCGGATGTGGTGAAGCGATGGGCGATCTCGAGATCGCGGAACGGACCGTCCAGTTCCGCTTCGAGCCGCGCATCGGCAAGCGCAATTCCGCCGCCGAGCAGGTCCGGATCGCGCAACATGGCTGTCACTTCGAACTCGTCGAAGCGGTTAGTGGCAAGGTTCAATGCGCCTTCCCCGCGAGCCTCAAGCGTGTTCGAAATCATAACGGTCCCACCGTCGAAAACGCTCTTTTCCAGCGTTCCACTGACCGCAAGGGAGACGGTCTCGCCAAGCGCCCGATCAAGCAGACCTCCATTGCCAATCAGGGGCGACGCCTGCCCAAGCAGACCATAGATTCCTGCCCGATTGGTCAATTGAAACGCAGCGACCTGGTTCCGGCGGCCCTTTGCAGGATCGGACGGGACACGCATCACGATCAAATTGCCGAGCCAGCGTTGCCATGTGCCATCACCGACAAGCCGCGCCTCGTACCCCGCATCCAGCCCGGCGAGTCCGGCAATCACACCCTCGGCTGGTGCTACGTAGTCGAGCGACAACTCGAACACATCGCCATCGGGTTCGGCATCGATTCGCAGCTCAATCTGATCTTCGTTGCCAAGCGTGCCGTCAGCCTGCAACAGCACGCGGCCCGACCGGATATCAGCGCGTGCATCGAGGTTGACGCGCTGAGCCTCTTCGGTCGCGAGCCCCGGCGCGAGCACCAGATCCTCGATCACGAACTCGTCGATGCGAATGTCGAAGTCAGGGAGCAAAGGCGCATCGGGGTCACCAGGCAACAGCTCGGGCAGGCGCACCAATCGTCCACGCCGTGCGGTCAGTTCGCGAACATCAATCCCGCTCCAAAGCCAGGCCAGCGGCCGCCAACTAAGCTCTACCTCAGGTATCGCCAGAAACTCGCCTTTGGGATCGAGCAGCACCACGTCGCGCAGCACAGCCTCGCCGTAGATGTCACCCTCGATCCGTCCGACTTCAAACCGAAGTCCCGATGCCGGAGCGACCTGTGCGATCTGGTCGGCCACAAACCGCTTGCCAATCGGGGAGCTAAGGAATGCGGCGAGCAGTGCGAACGGCAGCATGAGGATCGCCAATGCCCAGCCAAGAGGCTTGGCCCACCGGCGCTTGCGTTTGCGCGGTGCCTTCGTCTCAGTGCCAGTTTCGTCCACATCCGCCATCAGAATGCCTGCCCGAGGCTTACGTACACTGCGATTGGGCTATCGAACTGGTCTGGGTTCAGCGGAACGCCCACATCGACACGGATCGGGCCGAAGCTTGTCTTGTACCGTACGCCGATTCCGGCACCGACGCGAATGACGTCGAGATCGGGCGTTGTGCTCGTTGATACCGATCCAGCGTCGACAAAGGGTACGACTTCGAGTGAGTCGTTGAACAGACCGGTTTCGATCCGCGCTTCTACCGACAGTTCGATCAACGAACGCCCGCCAATTGGCTCACCTGCGGCATCACGCGGACCGATGGCCTGAAAAGCATAACCGCGCACTGATCCACCACCGCCTGCATAAAGCCGCCGTGACGGAGCAATGTCGAACGTATCCGCACCCTGGATCGTCGAGACATTCGCGCGAGCAGCCAGAACGGTACTGCCAACAGACTGGTAATAGCGAGCATCGACCCCGCTGCGCAGGTAAAAGCTTGTCACGTCGTTTGATCGCGAGACATCAGGAGCCAGCGAACCGGTAACACGGAAGCCGCTGGTCGGGTCGAGCAAATCATCACTGCCATCGATCGTCGCGCGCGCAAACAAACCGCCGATCAGGTATTGTTCTCGCGGAGCTTCTTCGGCGACAAAGGTGGAGTTACGCTCATCGCTCCATAGCACCTCGGCACCGACCGCCCAACTGAGCGGCTTTTGGAACAACAGGTTGGATATCCGCTCAAACGTGCCACGCAGCGCAATCGTGCGCGCTTCGATGGCCTCGGTATCGAGATCGCTGGCATAGGTTTCAACTGTCAGCACCTGATCGCGATCGAGGAAATTGTTGCGCCGATAGGTGACACTACCAAGCGCCTCACGCGTGCCGAGAACTCCGCGCAGTCGCAGTGCACCTTCGGGCGGGAACAGGTTGCGGTGCTCCCAGCTTGCCTCAAGCCGTGCGCCTTCCTCCGTGCCGTAGCCAATCGCTCCGGCTATAGTGCGCTGCGGGGCTTTTTCCATCGTCACGTCGAGCATGACTTCGCCCGGTTCGTCGCCGCTTGGTGCGGAAACTTCGCGTGGTTCAATGACAATCGACGAGACGAGCCCGGTAGCCTGAATGGCGCGGCGCAAATCGGTCTGGAGGCTGCGCTGATAGCTATCGCCAGCCTCAAACCGCGCGATGCGAGCGAGGTGCTTGCCGGACAGATACTCTGGACGATTGCTGACCACCGCTCCGAAGACATAACTCCCACCAGGATCGACTGGCATGATCAAGTCGCCTTCATTGCGCCTGTGATCGATCAACAATTCGGGTTCTTCCAGGGACGCGAAAGGGAAACCGGTTTCGCCCAATTCTTCACTCAGTTGGGCTATACCGCTCACAATCCGATCAGCATAAAGTGCGTCGCCTGACTCTATCCCGAAAGCCTTACGCAAATCGTCACCGTCAGGTTCCGGCAGATCATCAAGCGCGCCCAGATCAATCGAACCGAACTGATAGCGCGGCCCGGGAAAGACGGCGAAGAGCACACGGGGATTCTGGTCGGCCCCGGCAGCGGCGGCGTTGCGACGTCCGCCCGAAAGCTCACGCACCACCTCCGCGCTATAATAGCCATAGGTGCGGAGAGTTTCCTGCAACAGGTCCTCGTCCTCGCGGGCACGAGCGGCAAGTTGCGGGACCGTTTCGTCGCCTGATTCGAGGGCCTCTATGGTCGAGAGCGCGCCAAAGCGACGGATCAGCTCGGCGCGTTCGGGAAATCCGCGTCGATCAGCCGGAAAGGCGAGCACCAATTCCGCGCTGATTTCGTATTCGACCAGATCCGGCACCTCGACCAGATCCGGCGCGTCGATAGCGATCTGGGCGGTGACTTCGGGATCAGGTTCGAGCGGCTGGGGATTGGGCACTTCGAGTGTATCGAGCGTCGCCTCGAGCGTGGGATTGGTTGCAAGGGGAACAGGGTCACCGAGGTCGGGTTGCGGCGGCTCGGAGGGCGTCGCATCGGCCTCAGCGTCCTCTACACCCTCGCCTGCCCAGCTTTCCGGATCTTCAATCGCGCTGTCTGGAATCAGATCTTCGAGGCTGCGCGGGGGCTCTTGCGCAAAAACAAGGGCACAGTGTGCGGCGTAGCATGCCGCAAGAACAAGACTGAATTTTCGCAACGAACCCGAACTAGCTTGCAGGGAATTTTATAGGCTGCCCATCTTTACCTCTAGCACCGCGTGAATTTCCAGCCTTATCGGCATGGGGTGCCGTTGCCGCAGCGATCAGAGCACTTTGCTCCTTTTTATCCATCCGTTGCCAGCCCTCACGGGTCAGTCGTTCAAGAGGGCGATAACGCACCTTGTACTGCATGCGCGGCGACCCTTCGACCCAATAGCCCAGATAGACGTAGGGCAGGCCATCGCGAGCAGCGCGCTGAATGTGGTCGAGGATGATATAATTGCCGAGACCCGCACGCGCTTCGTGCGTCGGATCGTAAAACGAGTAGATCATCGACAGACCATCGCCCTGGCGATCGGTAAGGCAGGCACCCACCAGTTTTCCTGGCGAACCGTCCACTGTGGGCTCGCGATACTCAACCAGTGTGCTTGTGACGGGCGTGTGTTCGACCATGTCTGCATAATCGAGTTCATCCATGGCCGACATACCGCCATCGGGATGGCGTACGCTGAGATATTTGGTCAGCAGTTCAAACTGTTCATCGGTCGCCCACGGACGGCATTCGGTAATGACGAGGTCCGAATTGCGCTTGATATCGCGCTTTTGCGTGTTGGACGGCTTGAACTCATCGGCCACCACACGGACCGAAATACATGCCTGGCAGTCAAGACAGCTGGGCCGGTACGCGACCGTCTGGCTACGACGAAACCCGATCCGACCAAGCGCCTCGTTGAGCTGGTCTGCATGCGCGCCTTTAAGTTCGGTGAAGACCTTGCGCTCGCTCCGACCAGGCAAATACGGGCACGGCGCAGGGCTCGTCACGAAGAAACGGGGAAAGCGGATCGGTGCCGTCACGGGTTTAACCAGAGTCCTCTCGGCTGCGGGAATCGGGATTGCGCTGTTAAGACATTGTTATGCCTGCTCCAGCCCTGCGGTAAAAGACCCTTAACTATGAAACAGGGTGAATAATGGCTTACTTTGCACAAAACGGCGCATCTGACTGAGCCAGATCGGAGCGAACCGGCGCGACGAATAATGATTGCCGCGAGCTAGATCGAAGCTGAACGCGAATGATTCGCGGCAAAATCTCGCGCTCGCGCTCGCGGCTCAATTCAGCTCTACTACCTGCACCTGATATTGTGCCTCTCGCAGCGCCTTGACAAGTCTTTCAACCTGATCGGCATCGCGCGCTTCGCATTCAATATCGGTGATCAGGCCTTTGGCTGGCAGCGTCGTAAAGATGCGCTGATGATAAATCTCGATGATGTTGACGTGGTGCGCGTCGAATAGCCGCATCACCTTGAACAAAGCGCCGGGGCGATCCTGAAGGGTGACCCGCAACCGCGCGAGGCGGCCTTGCCGGGCGAGATCGCGCAGCAGGACATTGGCGAGCAGTCGCGTGTCAATATTACCGCCGCACAGCACCAACCCGATGGTTTTGCCCTTGAACCGCTCGGGATTACTGAGAACCGCCGCAAGACCAGCCGAACCTGCCCCTTCGACCACGGTTTTCTCGATCTGCAACAACAGCGAGACCGCCATTTCCAACGCAGGCTCATCGACCAAAAGAATGTCGTCGACCCTCTCGGCAATGACCTTGCTGGTGAAAGTGCCCGGCTTTTTGACCGCGATTCCCTCCGCCAGCGTATCGCCACCACAATCGCGTTCTTCGCCCTTGATGTGTGCGAACATGCTGGGGAATAGTTTCGCCTGCACACCAACCACTTCGATGTCAGGTTTCACAGCGTCTGCCACCGTAGCCATACCCGAAATCAACCCGCCCCCTCCGATCGGGGTGACGAGGCAATCGAGATCGGGTTTCACCTCGAGCATCTCCAGTGCGACAGTGCCCTGCCCTGCTGCGACATGCGGATCGTCAAACGGATGGATGAAGGTAAGTCCGCGCTCGGCTTCCAACTCGCGCGCATGGGCATGCGCTTCGTCGAAAGTCTCACCGTGCAGCACGACATTCCCACCGACGCTCTCGGTCTGCATCACCTTCACCGTCGGCGTCGTTTTCGGCATGACGATGGTTACCGGCACACCCAGTCGGGTGCCGTGATAGGACAGGCCTTGTGAATGGTTGCCTGCAGAGGCCGCAATCACGCCGCGTTGTTTCTGTTCTTCGGTCAGGTGCAACAGCGCGTTGAGCGCACCACGCTCCTTGTATGCCGCCGTGAACTGAAGATTCTCGAACTTCAGCCATATCTCTGCGCCCGTAATCTCGGACAACGTGATCGAGTGCATCATCGGCGTCTTTACCACTGCTCCTTCAATCCGCTCAGCGGCGGCGCGAACGTCTTCGATCGTGAGGTCAGCCGGGCTGGCGGTCGACTCGTTGGACAAGGCGAGAGATGCGGGTTTGGTACTCATGTCGCGCGGATTAGGCGTTGCCGGACGCAAGAGCAACGCCTTCGCACCAGCTTCGTATTGCGTTCGCGTTGGCAAGCTTGGTGTTTCGCATTAGGGCATTGCCTCCATGAGCTCTTCGAAAACAGTCGCCTTTATCGGCCTTGGTGTGATGGGCGGCCCGATGACCGGGCACCTCGCCCGCGCCGGGCATCGCGTAGCCGCCTACAATCGCTCGCCCGAACGTGCGCAGAAATGGCAGGAGCGGTGGGAGGCTGAAGGGCTCGATGTTGTATTCGAAGAATCTCCCGCCAATGCAGCAAAGGACGCTGAGATCGTCTTCACTTGCGTCGGAAACGACGAAGACTTGATGGAGGTCACTTCAGGCGACCATGGTGTCTTCTCAACCATGAAGCGGGGAGCGCTGCTGGTCGATCATACAACAGTTTCTGCCCATATGGCCCGTGTCACAGACCTCAGGGCCGAAGGAAAAGGCATCCAGACGATCGATGCGCCGGTCAGCGGAGGCCAGGCGGGCGCGGAAAACGGTCAACTGGCGATCATGTGCGGCGGGACCGCCGAGGCAATGGCGCGGGCCGAACCAGTTATGCAGTGCTACGCCAAATCGATCGTTCATGTTGGTCCTATCGGTACAGGACAGATCGCCAAGATGGCAAACCAGATGTGCATCGCCGGCGTTCTCGGCGGCCTGTCCGAGGCAATCCGGCTGGCCGAAGCGGCGGGACTGGATCTCGACAAGACCTACGAGGCTATTTCTGGCGGGGCAGCGCAAAGCTGGCAGATGGACAATCGCTGGGCGACGATGACGGCCGGCGAGTTCGACTTTGGATTTGCGATCGACTGGATGCGCAAAGATCTGGCTTATGCGCTGGCTGAGGCAAAGGACCTTGGTCTCTCGTCCCCGATCACATCTCTGGTCGATCAATTCTATGCTGAAGTGCAGACAAATGGCGGCGGACGGCGTGATACCAGCGCGCTGATCACCCGCTTGCCGAAACCTTCCAGGTAAGCGGGGAAAATGATGGTGCGATCTTTCACTCGTGCAGTGGCAGTTGCGGCGGCGCTCGCCGCCACACCTGCCGCTGCCGATACGTTGGTCGATAACGTAGATGGTATCACAATCGATGCCGATGGCGACGTGCTCCGCTTTACCGGCATTGTCTTCGACGATGATGGCCGCATCACGCGAGTTCTCGAACGCGGTGACGATCGCCCTACCGACGTCGATTATGCACTTGATGGGGAAGGACAGGTGATGCTGCCTGGCCTGATTGACGCCCATGTACACATAATGCAGATCGGCTTTGCTGCGCTCACATTCGACCTGTCTGACACGACCTCGCTCGAAGATGCGCTCGCGAAGATCAAGCAGTTTGCCGATGAGAACCCTGGCCGTCCCTGGATTCTGGGACGCGGCTGGAATCAGGAAAAATGGGGCCTTGGTCGCTTCCCCACCGCTGCGGAGCTCGATGCGATCGTGCCCGATCGCCCAGTGTGGCTAAGCCGCGTTGATGGCCATGCAAGCTGGGCGAACACTGCGGCGATTACCCGAGCCGGTGTCACCGCAGAAACCCGGGACCCGTCCGGTGGGCGGATCATTCGCAAGGCTGGATCACGCGAGCCGGCAGGCGTTTTTATCGATGCCGCAGAAGCATTGGTGAACGCGGTGGTCCCAGCCCCGCGCCCGGAAGATCGGGACGCGGCGCTGGCCAAGGCGCAGCAGATCCTGCTTGCAAATGGGGTGACCGCGGTGGCCGATATGGGCACCTCAATCGAGGACTGGCAAACGTTCCGCCGTGCTGGGGACCTGGGACAACTCAAGGTCCGCATCATGTCCTATGCGACAGACCCGGACACGATGGATTTGATCGGTGGCCCCGGACCGACACCGTGGCTCTATGAAGATCGGCTGCGCCTTAATGGCATCAAGCTCTATCTCGACGGTGCATTGGGATCGCGTGGAGCGACGCTGAAAGAGCCCTATGAAGACGAGCCGTCAACCCGGGGCCTGCCGCTGCTGACACCTGCTCAACTGCGCAACCTGATGAGCCGCGCGGCGCTCGACAACTTCCAGACCGCCATTCACGCTATTGGCGATGCGGCCAATGCCGAGGTACTGTCGGCCATCGAGGAATTGTCAGACACCTACGACGGGGATCGCCGCTGGCGGATCGAGCACGCGCAAATCGTTGATCCGGACGACCTCGCCACTTTTGGCAAGCATGGAATGATCGCCTCCATGCAGCCGCTGCATCAGACATCGGACATGTCCATGGCAGAGGCGCGTCTGGGCGAAGACCGGCTCGGCGGGGCCTATGCATGGCGCAGCATTCTCAATGTCGGCGGTCGCCTTGCATTTGGATCAGACGCTCCGGTCGAACCTGCCGATGTCTTCGCAGGCATCGCGGTCGCAATCAGCCGGACCGATGAAAATGGTGAACCCTTTGGCGGTTGGCGTGCCGAGGAGACAATCAGCCGTGAGGCAGCTCTTGGCGCCTTTACCGCTGATGCAGCATTCGCTGGTTTTGCAGATGGTCGATTCGGGCGCCTCCTTCCGGGGGAACGGGCGGACTTTCTGCTCGTCGATCGCGATCCATTGCTCGCTTCACCTGCAGATATTCGCGAAACCCAAATCCAGCAGGTCTGGATCGGCGGTGAACGCGTTTTGGCCCAGTAGACATATCGGCATGACGGGTCGGTGCAACGCTGCGACCAGATGAGATTTCTGAGGCTTTGAGGGTTCTGCCGGCTCACTACGCGGTGCTGCTTAGTTGAAATTCAGATCCGCGTTTTCATCAGTTGGTCACGCAAACCGGGCGCTTAGGCCTGTGCACGGGTGGCAGATGCTCGTTCAACAAGTACAGTTCTACATGTCTGTTGTCGCCGCGAAGACTGTGATCGGCACAACGCGCTGATGGAACGGTCTGAGGAGAAAGGTGCATAATGGACACATTCTGCCTAGAATACTGATCTTAAACGGTTCAATTTGAGGCGTTTAGAACTGTTTGATGCAAATTAACCCTTGCCACACTTGGTTGGCTTGCCTAATCAGGAAATGGTCTTTTTAAGAAAAGAGCTCATAGGAGACGAATCGATGAAATTCCGTAACGTTGCTCTGGCGACTGCAGCTGTTTCGCTTGCTGCAAGCCCGGCTATCGCACAGGCCGCATTTGAGCGTTCAGCAGCTCCGGTTGAGGGCGAGAGCCTCGAAGGCAGTTCGGGCATCATTATTGCCGTACTCGCGGCTGCTGCAATCATTGCAGGCATCATCATCGCTGCAGATGGCGACGATGACGATGCAGTCAGCCCCTAACGCTGACCAAAACGAAGGTTTGAAGGGGTCCCTTTCGGGGCCCCTTTTTTTGCGTGCTGCTGAACTGAGCTCGAGGGCAGATCATATCAGGTCAGCTTCACAGAGAGACCTTTGGTCGTGATCGCTATGCCGAGTGGCAACGGAAATGAGGTCACCGAGAGCTGTTGTGATGGCTATTGCGTAATACGAATGTTGCCAGCTTGGGCCTATTCGCCTGGCTCAGCGACATCGCCCGCATCGGGCCGACCTTCCTCAGATGCGTCACCAGTCGCTTCATCTTTCCCGGTATCGATCTTGCTCTCCTGAAAGCGCATGAGCAGCAGCGATCCTTCGAACAGCAACAGCAGCGGAATCGCCAGGATGAGCTGAGACCCAGGATCGGGCGGAGTAACGATCGCCGCGAGTGCGACCACTCCGACGATTACATATCGCCGCGCGCCAGCGAGTTGCTCGCGAGTAACTATGCCTGCGCGATGAAGCAGCATGAGAAGCACTGGCAACAGGAACGTCACCCCGAATGCGAGGATGAACTGCATCACCAGGTTGAGATACTCGCCCGCTGCAGGCAGCGCCTCGACCGTCAAACCGCCCGCATCGCCACCAAAGCCCAGAAAGAACCGGAATGCGGTTGGCATCACCACGAAATACGCCAGTGACGCCCCGCCGATAAACAGAACCGGCGTCGCGATCAGAAACGGTAGAAACGCCTTCTTTTCCTGAGCGTAGAGGCCGGGCGCGACAAACGCCCACAGCTGGTTCGCGATAATCGGAAAGCTGACCATAAAACCGGCGAACAGCGCAACTTTGAGGTCAACGAAGAACAGTTCCGGCAGCTTGGTGAAGATCAACTGGCCCTCGCCTGCCGGGAAGGCGTCTTTCAGCGGCTGGACGAGGAAAGCAAGGATCGGATCGGCGAAATAGAGGCAGACACCAAAACCGATCGCCAGCGCCAGCACCGATCGCATCAGTCGAGCACGCAACTCGATCAGATGATCGAGCAACGGTGCGCGGGTTTCATCGATGTCCTTGATCTCGAACGCCATCGCCGCGCCTACTCTCCAGACTTCCGTGTTGGCTTGGGCGAATTGGTACGCGGAGCTAGAGGAAGCTCAGGCGCTTCGCTCGATGCCTGTTTCGCATGTGCAGGAGCAGGATCGTCCGACGTTGGATCAGGCGCGCGGAGATCATCCGCGCCTATGTCACTCGCTGCGCTCTCAGCGCCGCCATCACAGATCGGCGGCGGCCCGGTCATTGTCGGCTCGCCCGCCTTGCTGTCGGACGACACGGCGCTGCGCTTCATGATCGCCTCGTTCTGCGCCTTCCACTTTTTTTCCATGTCCTCAAGTTCGGCCTCGCGCACCATCGCATCGATCCCGGTGCGAAAGTGAGTCGAGACGCGGCGGACCTGGCCGATCCATCGCCCTGCCGTGCGCATCGCACGCGGCATGTCCTTCGGTCCGATCACGAGGATCGCAACGATCACGATAACCAGAAGTTCAGCTGCGCCGATATCGAACATGCATCGCCTTTGGAGCGGTCGCGAGCGCTGTCTCGCGCTCAATCACGGGTACGTCAGTTGGCGGAATCGCTCGGTTCGCTGGTCTTGCTTTCGCTTGGGTTCACATCCTTTACCGGTGCCTCAATCTGAGCCTTTGAAGCAGGAGTGTCATCGACCTCCTCGCTCATGCCTTTCTTGAAGCTCGAGATGCCTTTGCCAAAGTCGCCCATCATTTCCGATATCCTCCCGCGCCCGAACAGGACGAGGATTACAACCGCGATAATGGCAATCTGCCAGACACTTAGACCCATGGGGACAAACTTTCCTTGCGCTAGTTGCCCTTAATATAGGTGCGAAACACGATAAGCGCCAGTCGCGCTGCGTCTCAGACGTCTGGATCAGTGTCCAGCTCGATATCGGCGTCCTCTTCAGCTTCGGCCTGTCCAGCATTTTCCAGCGACTCATCGAGCGCCTCTTCCAACGCTTCGTCAACCGGATCGAGCAGACCCGCCGCGCGCAATTCGTCCATTCCAGGCAGGTCGCGACGCGCCTCCAGGCCGAAATGGTCAAGAAATTCCGGCGTGGTCGCGTAGATGACCGGACGCCCCGGCACTTCACGCCGACCAGCCAGCTTGATCCAACCCGCTTCGAGCAACACGTCGAGAGTACCCTTAGCGGTCTGCACCCCTCGGATCGATTCGATATCGGCCCGGCTGACCGGCTCATGGTAGGCGATGATCGCCAGTACTTCGGTCGCAGCCCGGCTTAACCGCCGGACTTGCTCACGCTCGCGCCTCAATAGATGGGAGAGATCGGGTGCAGTTTCGAAGTGCCAGCGCTTGCCGCGTTCGACCAGCTGGACGCCGCGTTGGGAATAGTGCTCAGCCAAGGCTTTGAGCCCCGCTCGAACCGATGCGTTGTCGAGATCACCGAGATGCTTGGCAAGTGCTTCGACTGAAAGCGGTTCATCGGAAGCGAACAGAGTCGCTTCAAGAGCGCGCTGTACCCCAGCGGGCCAATGCAAAGCGGTCTGATACGTGACGACCTCCTCGCTCATGCCCGCTCCGCTTCCTTGAGTCGCCTGATGCGCAGCGCACCATAGGCCTCTTCTTGCGAAATCTCTGCCCGCCCCAATCGCGCGAGTTCGAGCGCCGCAACAAAGCTGGAAGCGAGTGCCGATTTGCGCAGGGCAGGCTCCGCGCGCGGAGGGAGGAAGTCGCGAAGCTCCATCCAATCGAGTGTGACGCCCAGCATCGCAGAAACACGATCAAGCGCGCTGTCGAGCGTCATCACGGGGCGATCCGCCACATGATAGATGCGCG
Organism: Pseudomonadota bacterium; assembly: GCA_039195235.1. GTDB lineage: Bacteria > Pseudomonadota > Alphaproteobacteria > Sphingomonadales > Sphingomonadaceae > Erythrobacter. Next base: position 24,494 of record JBCCVO010000014.1, on the reverse strand, counting down.
GCGCAGTACGGGCCTTGACCTGCCCATAAGCTTGAATCAGCGAATAGGCGTCACTCTTCCACTTGGTCTTGCGGTCGATCCGGAGGCCTTCGGGCGCGCCACGCAGAAAGATATCACGCCCGATCCGGTCGCGCGCCATCATGCGAGCCGCCGCCTCGCGCATCGCGCCAAGCCGCTGGAGTCGCAATTGCAAGCGCAGCGCGAGCTCCTCGGGGCTTGGATCATCCTGCTCGTCCTTGGGCAATAGCAGCGAGGATTTGAGATAGGCGAGCCAAGCCGCCATAACGAGATAGTCAGCGGCAAGTTCAAGCCGCAACGCCTCGACCTGTTCGATATAGGTCAGGTATTGATCGACCAGTTCAAGGATCGAAATCTGCCTTAGATCGACCTTTTGCCGTCGCGCCAGGTCCAGCAGCAGATCTAGCGGACCTTCCCAGCCATCAAGCTCAAGATACAGCGCCTTGTCGCCCGACTTTGCCCCTTGCTGAGCAACCTCATCCGCGGGCCAGCTCTCCGGCATTTCGGCACTCGGTTCGTTAGCACCAACAGCGTCGCCGGTCAGCATGAAGCCGTCTTCAGCGCTTGCGCTCATGCCGCCTGTCCCGTCAGCGCCAACAACGCGTCGCGCTTGGCAAGCAATTGCGGCTGTTCCTTCGCGATAGTCGGGGCAACTCGGGTACGCTCCAGCGCGCGATCAAGCCGCGCTGCGGTCACGTTGGACATACTTGGCAGCGCCTCGCAAATACCCTGCATATCATCCATTTTAGCCCAGCAATTTAGCACGATGTCGCAACCTGCCGCATGTGCCTTCGCCGAGCGTTCCGGAATCAAGCCTTCAAGCGCTTCCATATCGATATCGTCGGTCAGCAGCAGGCCGTCAAAGCCGATTTCGCCGCGGATGATGTCACGAATAATGGTTTGGGAGAATGTGGCGGGATTGTCCGCATCCCAGACCTGAAAAAGTAGGTGCCCGGTCATCCCGATCAGCGCGGAATTGAGCGAGCGGAACGGAGCGAGGTCGCCTGCCAACTCCTCTGCGCTCGCCTGGACGGTCGGCATTTCCTTGTGCGTGTCTACCGACGTGCGGCCATGCCCCGGCATATGCTTGATGCATCCTGTCACGCCGCCCGCCGCAAGCCCATCGAGAATGGCCCTTCCAAGCGCTGCTACTTTCATCGGATCACTACCCAGCGCGCGATCACCGATGACGTCGTGAGCGCCGGGCTGACGCACATCCAGCGGCGGATGATAATCGACGGTAATGCCCATCGCCGACAGTTCGAGCCCCATCGCTTTCGCATTGGCCCGCGCAGCTTCGATCGCACTGGCAGGGGCAAGGTCGTAAAGCTGGTCGAATGCCTCACCCGCCGGATAAGGCGACCAATGCGGTGGGCGCAATCGCGCGACCCTACCGCCTTCCTGATCGATCGAAATTAGCAGGCGTTCACGCCCGTGGATGCTACGCAGATCATCGGTCAGCGCTCGCAATTGTTCGGGCGCTTCGCAATTCCGACCGAACAGGATGTAACCCGCCGGATCAGCCTCGCGGAAGAAAGCGCGCTCGTCAGCCGTCAGTTTGGGGCCGGAACATCCGAAAATCGCCGGAATCATGCTTGGAGCCTTGCAGGCGTTCCCTTATCAGGCAAGCGCACAAACGCTCCGTTATGGGGAAAACGGGACCGTGAGAGGCGGCATTGCCACCCTCACGTGCCGCGGAGCGCATCGATCAGGGCTTTACCTGGCAGGCAAGACCATCCGCCTTGAGCGCGCTGCACAGTCGGTCCGCTGCTGCTCGGTCGCTAGCGACGGCCTGCAGACGATAGACGGTTCCGATATCAGCTTCGCCCTTCATGATCCGGTAGCGCACGCCCGACAGCGCATCGCTGCTGCGTGTTAGCGTCGTCCAACCCTGTTCAGCTCGTGCGCGGCTGCCATAGGCACCCACTTGAACGCCGACGCCCGAGCTCGATGCCGAGCCGCTTGCCGCTGCTTCCGTTCCGGCACTCAATGAAGATGCAGCCGACGAAGAGCCCGCATCGGCGCTATCGGCCATCATGCCTTCGCGGGTTTCACCCTCGCCCACCGCTGGCGCGACATTGCCGGTGCCAGCAAATTCCTTGCCGCCGGGGTCTTCTGGTTTTTCCTTGTATGGGCCTTCCGGCGCTTCGATCGTGCTGCCATCGGCAACCAGCGTCGCATCGCCAGAGCGATTGGAGAAGTACCACACGCCGCCGACCACACCCGCCAGCAAAGCTAGCAGGATCGCGACGAAGCCGATGATCTGCCCGGTATCGACACCGCCGGCCGCTTCATCTTCTTCATCGGACTCGAGCCAAGGCAAGCTGTCATCCTGAGACAGGTCGAGCTCGCCCTCACCCGCTTCGATTTCCTCGAACTCAGCGTCGATAACCACTGGTCTGCACCCTTCCATTCCTACCGCCCCCTAGCAAACGGGATGCGGAAGGTCACATCGATTCGACAGCCTCCACGCCTAACACGCGGAGCCCATTGCGGATCACTTGCCCGATCGAGTCGGCCAGGAAAAGTCTGGCTCCGGATAAACCCTTATCCTGTTCCATGATGAAGCGCTTTTGCGGCGAATCGTTTCCGAGGTTCCAGAAAGCGTGGAGTTCTGCGGCTAAATCGTAAAGGTAGAACGCAATACGGTGTGGTTCTCGCGCCTTTGCGGCCGCCTCAATCTCGCGCGGGAACTGCGCAGCAAGCTTGATCAGCGCCAGTTCTTCCTCACCCAGACTGTTAAGCGCGTCAGTTGACGGCAATAAATCCAGATCGACTGCCTTGCGCAGAGTCGAGCGAATCCGGGCATGCGCATATTGGACGTAGAAAACCGGATTGTCTTTCGATGCCTCCACCACTTTGGCGAAGTCGAATTCCATCTGCGCTTCGGGTTTGCGGGTCAGCATGGTGAAACGCACAACGTCCTTGCCCACTTCTTCAACCATATCGGCGATAGTGATAAAGTTGCCCGAGCGTTTGGACATCTTCACCGGCTCGCCCGCCCGCATCAACTGAACCATCTGGACCAGCTTAACATCGAAGGGCATCGGCGCGCCTTGGCCCTCGGACAGAGCAGCAACCGCGGCCTTGATCCGCTTGACCGTGCCCGCATGATCCGCACCCCAGATGTCGATCAATGCATCGGCGTTCTCCGCCTTCTGCATGTGATAGGCGAGATCGGCCCCGAAATAGGTCCACTTGCCGTTCGACTTCTTTATCGGGCGATCCTGGTCGTCGCCGAATCTGGTCGAGCGGAACAGCGGTAGCTCCACGGGCTCCCAGTCCTCGGGCGGCGCCTTGCCTTTGGGCGCTTCGAGCACGCCATCATAAACAAAATCATGTTCGCGCAGCCACGCCTCGGCCTTGTCGGGCTTGCCTGCCGCATGCAGCGCCGCTTCGGAGGCGAAGAGATCATGATGGATGCCGAGCATGGCGAGATCGGACTTGATGAGATCCATCATCCGCGTAACCGCTTCGGCGCGGAACACGGAAAGCCATTCTTCTTCCGTCTCATCCTTAAACCGGTCGCCCAACTCGCTGGCTAGCGCCTCGCCGACGGGCTTCAGATAGTCACCCGGATACAGCCCCTCCGGCATATCGCCGATATTTTCACCCAAAGCCTCACGATACCGCAGGTGCACCGAGCGCGCGAGCGTATCGACCTGACCGCCCGCATCGTTGATGTAGTATTCCCGCGTTACGTCATGTCCGGCAAATTCGAGCAGGCTCGACAACGCATCGCCAACGACCGCGCCGCGACAGTGGCCCATATGCATCGGCCCAGTCGGGTTGGCCGAAACATATTCAACATTCACATGCGTCCCGGCGCCGACATTCGATTTTCCGTAATCATCGCCAAGCGTCGCAATTGTCTGGAGTTCAGCAAGCCACACTGAAGGATCGAGGCGGAGGTTTATAAAGCCCGGCCCGGCAATCTCGGCGCTCGAGATCCCCTCGACAGCTTCGAGCTTGGCGGCGATCTGCTCAGCCAGCGCGCGTGGACTGGTCTTGGCAGGTTTCGCCAGCACCATAGCGGCATTGGTCGCCAAATCCCCATGCGAAGGATCGCGCGGTGGCTCCAGCGTGACATTGGCAAAGTTCGTTCCCTCTGGCAGCGCGCCTTCGGCGACGAGTTTGGCCAGAGCTGCTTCGACAGTCGCAGCATAAGCGGCGTAGAGTGTATTCATATCAATCATCTCGGATGCGCGGTTAGCGCAAAGTCTGGTGGGTACAAAGATGGAATGTATACTGCCAAACGACGCCGTAAGCGCCGCGAAACCGACCGATCGCCCGCAGCGATGCGTCCTTCAGACCGCGTGAACGAGGATATTGCGGGCGCGGATGCGCCAGCGCAACGGATCAGCGTGTAGCGTTATACGCAAGCTGATCTTCGGTCAGCTGAAAGCCTATCAACATTTCGAACCGGGTGCGGGCAATCGCCGCCCTAACCTCGGGGGCGGCCAGCGGATCGAGTGCTGCCTCGGGATCGCCAGCCCTTCGTCGTCGGGTGATGCGTTCGCGAATGTCTTCGGGCAGTGAAGCCGCAGCACGATCGACAAAGGAACCCGCCTTGGCACTTGTGCTCGCGCGTTCCTCGCCATCGGCGAAATCGAGTGTGACCTGCCCAATGCGTTTGGTAACCACAGCGCTGCCGCCTTGAAGAACCGTGACAAAGTAAGGCAGCGTTACCGTGCGCACGCCGCGCACGTCGCTACGCCGCGCATGCACGTCGAAGGTCGCCTCACTATAGACCTTGTCACCACTGTCATCGCAGGTCGCGCGCAGATTGGTCATCGCGGCAGAGACGTCTAGATTGCTGAAAGTCGGAGTATTCGCGGCGCGGAACATAGTCACGTCGCCGGTATAGTCGGGAATGCCGACCGCCGGACAAGAAGACAGAACTGCGGTAATGCCAACGCCCTGATCAATCACAAGTTCACCTTCCCCCGCGCAACTTGCAAGGGTAGTAGCCAAGGCAATAGCGGGCAGGACACGGGTGCAAAACGTCATGAAAAAACCGTCCTCAAAATTCGATCCAGCGCCTGTTTCGGCACTCGCGTCCCGCCCTAGCGGTGCGCGCCGCAAAGCGCTAGAGGGGGCAGTATGAACGCGCCCTTTCATACGTCAGACGCCGCATCCAGCGAATCGCCAACCGCTGATAGCACCCCGTTGAACCTCTTAATCGCCGCTCCGCGCGGCTTTTGCGCCGGGGTAGATAGGGCGATAGAGATCGTCGAAAAGGCGCTCGAACGCTATGGCGCACCGGTTTATGTCCGCCACGAGATCGTCCACAACAAATATGTCGTCGAGGGCCTGAAAGCCAAAGGCGCGATTTTTGTAAAAGAGCTGCACGAAGTGCCCGACGATGCACCGGTTGTGTTCAGCGCGCATGGCGTGCCCAAAACGGTCCCGGCAGAGGCGCAGCGCCGCAAGCTGCTCTATGTCGATGCGACCTGCCCGCTAGTCTCCAAGGTCCATCGCCAGGCCGAACGTCAGTTGGAAAAGGGGCGCCACATCATCTTTATCGGCCATGAAGGCCACCCTGAGGTCATCGGGACCATGGGTCAGGTCGAACCTGGCCAGATGACTTTGGTCGAGAATATTGAGGATGTCGACAAGCTCCCTTTCGATGCGGACGAGCCGCTGGCCTATCTCACCCAGACTACGCTGTCGGTTGACGACACGCGCGAAGTGATCTCCGCACTCGAATGGCGCTATCCCAATATCCGCGGGCCGAAAGCGGAGGACATTTGCTACGCTACTTCCAACCGGCAGGCTGCGGTTAAGGAACTGGCGCATGATTGCGACCTTGTGCTCGTCGTGGGAGCTCCCAACTCATCGAACTCACTGCGACTGGTCGAAGTCGCCGAACGGCTGGGTACGCCTGGCAAACTGATCCAGCGCGCAGAAGAAATCGACCCGGCGTGGCTGGACGGGATCCAAACCGTCGGCCTCACGGCTGGCGCTTCGGCTCCTGAAGTGCTGGTCCGTGAAGTGGTGGATACCCTCGCAAGACTTCGACCAATCAAAGAACGCACGATCACGGCGGCAGAAGAGAAGATGGTGTTCAAACTGCCGCGTCAGCTTACTGAGTAACGGATTCGGGCGCTGGCATGGCGGTTTACACGCATCTTGGCGCCGAGGAACTGAGCGAGCTTGTCGCGCACTACGACGTTGGCGATCTGGTCTCGGCCAAGGGTATTGCCGAAGGCGTTTCCAATTCGAACTGGCTGATCGAAACCACAGGCGCTCCCAATACCGGCCCCGCACGATTCATTCTCACAATGTACGAACGGCGGATCGAGCTTGCCGATCTGCCGTATTTTCTCGGCCTGCTCGATCACCTTGCCGCGCGCGATTGCCCGGTTCCGCGCACCATTCACGATCGCGAGGGTGCTGCATTTCGCACGGTGGATGGCAAGGCAGTCGCACTGATCGAGTTCTTGCCAGGCGTCTCGCCGACGCAACCGACACCAGACCAAGCCCGCGCCGTCGGTGAAGTACTTGCACGCATACATCTGGAGAGCGGTGATTTCGATCTCACCCGCACCAACACGATGGGCTTTGCTGATAATCTAGCGATCCTTGAACAATGCGGCGAGGCGGGACTCGCGTCGATCCACCCTGACCTGCCCGCGATGCTGGGCCCGGCGCGCGACGCCGCAGCACTCGATCTATCAACGCTCCCAAGGACGAACGTTCATGCCGACCTGTTTCCCGACAATGTACTGATGCTCGGCAATCGGGTGGCCGGGCTCATCGATTTCTATTTCGCTTGCACCGATTGCATGGCTCTGGACCTCGCGGTGACTCACGCAGCGTGGAGCTTTGCGCCAGACGCCAACGCTTATGACGCGGCTTGCGGATCGGCTCTGCTCGAAGGATACGAATCGGTCCGCGCGCTCGAACCCTTCGAACGCACGCTCTTTGCCGGTATAGCCAAAGGTGCGAGCCTGCGCTTTGTGGCGAGTCGCTCCGAGGATTGGCTCGATACACCCGAAGACGCGCTTGTCACCCGCAAAGACCCGATGCAATTCGTCACCCGCTGGCGGTTTTATGACGAACATGGCGCAAACCTGTTTGCGTAAACCGCGATTCTGGGCAAATACCTAAGTCATGAAACGCGTAGAGATTTTCACCGACGGTGCCTGCAAGGGCAATCCCGGTCCCGGCGGCTGGGGCGCACTGCTGCGCATGGGGAGCCACGAGAAAGAGCTGTCCGGTGGAGAGCGCGACACCACCAACAACCGGATGGAACTGACGGCCGCGATCAAGGGATTGTCGGCGCTGATCGAACCATGCGCGGTCGATCTCTACTCTGACAGCAAATATGTGCTCGATGGAATGACCAAATGGGTTGAGGGATGGCAACGCCGCGGCTGGGTCAATGCCAGCAAGAAACCTGTGCGCAACGCAGACCTCTGGCATGAGCTGATCGACGTCTCGGCGAAGCACGAGATCGAATGGCATTGGGTCAAGGGACATAGCGGCCACCCGGAAAACGAGCGGGTCGACCAGTTGGCCAGTGCGGAGGCTGAACGCGCGGCTGCAAGCGAAGACGAAGAGGTCTGAGGTCCCGAACGAAAACGGGCGCCCAGAAGGAACGCCCGCTCATCATTCTGGATGGATAACCAGCTTAGCTGTTGTCTTCGATCGGCGCGTCCGGACCGTTCTTCTTGATCGAATCAATCGCATTCTGCGCGCTCGACTTGCTCGAATAGCCTTGCGTCGAGAACATCACTTCGGAGTTGTAGCTGAAGCGAACACGGAATTCGCCGGACTTGTCTTTGTAGATTTCGAACTTGTGAGCCAAAGGTTTTCTCCCCTTCTGTCTGAGCAATAAACTCGCGTGTCACCATACAGATTGAGCGAAGCTTGGCTAGCCGGTCTGCTCGGCCAGGATCTTGGAAAATCGCGCGGGCGAATAGGCGTCGCGATCGACCTTCTCGGTGATCGCATCAGGCCCGGTATCCAGGGCGATTTGCGATGCCAGTCTGGCAGCGGCCGGCGCTGTCTGGATGCCGAAGCCGCCTTGCCCGGCGAACCAGAAGAACCCCTGGACCAAGGGATCGGGACCGTAGACGGGCAGGCGATCAGGCGCAAAGCTCCTCAGGCCTGCCCACCGCCGCTCGACGTTCTCGATCGACCAGTCAGTCACCCGCTGAAAACGGTCGATTGCGAGCGCCACATCGATCTCTTCCGGCGCTGCATCGCAGGGGACGGTTGGAATTTCATCATGCGGGCTGAGCCAGAGGCGGCCATTGTCGGACTTGAAATAGAACTTACCGCCAATGTCGAGCACGAGTGGCAGGTCGGCAGGCGCTTCGGGGCTCACACGCAATTGCGCGACGGTTCGACGCTTGGGATCAATACCAAGCGATTGGGCGCCTGCCAGCCGTGCGACCGGATCGGCCCATGCGCCAGCGGCATTGATTACGGTCACGGCCTGAAAGGTATCGCCCAACTCAGTAGTGATAGACCAGACGCCGTTCGTTCGCTCCAACCTCACGACCCGCGCGCGGCAGACCATCTTGGCCCCGCCCTGCTTCAAATCCCTCAGGTAATGCTGGTGTAGCCCCGCAACATCGATATCGGCGCAGGCGGGTTCCCAGATCGCATCGCACCATTCCTCGCGGATATGTGGAACACGCTCGGTCAGCCCCTGGCGCCCGAGGCGCTCGATCGTGACACCCGTCCCGCTGAAGGTTTCAACAAAACCGTCAAGCGCGCTTTTGTCCTCGACACGTCCGACATACAAGGCGCCGCGCGGACGCAGAAAGCCGTGCTCGCGCAGATAAGCACCAGAGGCGAGCGTCAACGGCACCACACCCGGCCCCCCATAGCATTCTTCCCAGAAGGCAGCCGAACGCCCGGTCGAATGGTATCCGGGTGCGTCCTCTGCTTCGAGGACCAGCACCTGCGCATGCGGAGCCAGCTCGGCGGCGATGCTGGCGCCGGCCATCCCTGCACCGATCACGGCAAAATCGTAAATGCGCTCCGTCATCAGGTGGCGACTCTCGGTGCGGTGCGGTCGAGAAACCGAGCAATTGCGCCCATCGCGCGGTCTCGCACGTCATCGACTTCGCGCAAAATCTCGTGATGAGCCTCCTCGCCGAACTCGACCATCTCACCCCTGGGCAGGCGCTCAGCCGCGCGCTTGTTCGCGGTGTGGCTCACCAGCTTGTCCGATGCGGTCGAAACGATCAGCACCGGGGTGTGTACCTGTTCCATTACGCCCGGTGTTTCGAGCAATCGCCACGAGGCATACGCACGCTCGACCCACCCCCAGCTTGCCGGACCCATCACCAGTTCCGGGCGACGCTCGCGCCACCAGATCTCGTCTTCGTAGCGATCGGCATCGTGAGTGAGCAGGTTTGCCCGGGCCGCAGGAAGCTCGCCGGGCTTCTCAGACCATTTCCACGCCTGCCGCGTGCGATCGCCAACCATGGTCATGATACCCGCGACCCCATGCAGCATCGAAAGGGGCAACGGTGGTCCGCTCATGCCCAGCATCGGGGCACTCAAAAACACGGCCACGGGATCGACCCGCCTCTCAATCAAGGCGCGCACCGCGAGATGCCCGCCCATCGAATGTGCTGCAAGAATATGCGGCCCAGGTGTCTCAGCGACCCATGCTTCCCAAAGATGTGAAAGGTCATCAATCCAGGTCGCGAAGTCGTCGATATGGCCGGTAACCTCATCCTTGCCGAGCCGCCCGGACCCGGCCTGCCCGCGCCAATCGGCAGCGGTTACTCGCCACCCGTCACGGTGCCATTCCTCCAGGCTCTCAAGATACTTTTCATAGTTGTCGCCGCGTCCGGGCAGGAACAGGATCGATCCGCGCGGTTGGGTGGCTCCGGGCCAGTCGATACGGCGCAGTTTGTGCCCGTCTTCGGCTTGCCAGATGGTCTCAGTCGCAGCTTCAGGAATAGCCCTGCGGTTAATCGGTTGATCGATTACGGCTTCGCCGCTCATCACACTTTCGCTCTCTTGCCTAATATCTGACCGCTGGTGTTGGTTACTTTTTGGTAAGCCATACCCTGTAGCAAGACCCTCAAGAGGACCGAACGGACTGTCCGGACGGAGACCTTGGGGGCCGGATGTTTACTGAATATCTTCACTACGGGCTGCTTATTGCCTTGGCAATTGCGCTGGTGTTTGCCGCGTTCACCGACATTCGTCGGCGGCAGATCGACAACTGGCTCAACATTGCAGTCGCGATCGGAGCACCAGTGTTCTGGTGGACGAGCGGGCTCGACCTTTGGCCGGGCGTCGCGATGCAACTTGGCGTTGCGTTGCTCGCTTTCGGCGTTCTTTGCGGCCTGTTTGCGCTGAACATGATGGGCGGCGGCGATGTAAAGCTGCTGACTGCGCTGGCGCTCTGGATCGAACCGTTCGCGTTTCTGCAATTGATTGTCATCATGGCGCTTGCCGGCGGTTTGCTCACCATTGTGATGGGCGGGTGGCACTTTCTTATGAATCAGAAAGAACGGCTCGCGATTCCATACGGAGTAGCGATCGCTTTCGGGGGCCTTTGGGTACTCGCCGCAAATTATTTTCCTGATGCAGCTCGCACTGCGAGTTTCGGATGAACCTGATTTTAACCAGTTCGGACGTACGCATCGCAACCATACCTGCCCGATAACCAATTTAGGGCCGATACAAGGGGGCTAGAATAGCCATGGATAGGAAGAAGCTGGTTCTGCTGCTGGGAGCGCTGATCATTGCGGTCGGCACCGCCTTTGCAGCTCAGACAATGTTCGCAGGGGCCGCAGCGCCCGAAGCCCAGGCGGCTGCGCCCGTTGGGCCAAAGGTACTTGTTGCCAACCGTGCGTTGCCTGCAGGCACTATCATCACGGCTGATGCCATGGGTTATCAGCAGTGGCCGGAAGAGCTGGTGCAGGACGCCTACTTCATCGATGGTGAATCCGACATCAACCAGCTGCTCGGTACGGTCGTCCGTCATCAGATCACTGCTGGTGAACCTGTGACGCAAGGCTCGCTCGTCAGCCCTGGTGATCGCGGCTTCCTGGCTGCAGCGCTCGGCGCAGGCATGCGCGCCGTCACCGTTCCAGTATCCGCACGCACCGGTGTTGCCGGCTTTGTCTTCCCGGGTGACCGCGTAGACATGGTCTTGACGCAGACGGTTTCCGGCGAAGGCCGCGACCTCAAGGCTGCCGAAACTGTCATGCGTAACCTGCGCGTGCTCGCAACCGACCAGTCGACCGAGCAGGTTATCAATGAAACGACCGGCAAAACCGAAGTCCGCGCCTTCCGCACGGTCACGATCGAAGTGACGCCAAAGATCGCTGAAAAGGTCGCCGTCGCTCAGACGATCGGTACGATCAGCCTCGTGCTGCGCTCGATTGCCGACAACCAGGCCGAACTTGAGCGGGCCATCGCATCGGGCGATCTCAACATCCCGAATGATGCGAGCCCGGAAGAAGAAGAGCGCTTCCTGCGCGCTGCCATGGGCCGTCCGATCGATAAGGGTTCGACCTTTTCGACCGGTGGTGACGTTTCGCGCTTTCAGCGTAAGTCTGTCCCGGCACAGAACGACAGTGGTGGTCCGCGTACGACGGCACCTTCGCCGGGTGTCTCGGCAACCCGTGGCGGTGCACCGGTCAATATCGGCCCAAGTGTCCGCGTGACCCGCGGCCAGGCCACGACCGAGGTGCCAGTCTCGCGCGGTATCGGTAGCGTAAACCAAGTTCAGGGGACCGGTGCCGCATCAGTCACTGACGGCGCATTGATCCGGTAAGGGGAATGACAATGTCAAACCAGATCAATCGCTTGCGAACCGCGAAAGCGGACAACGGTAAACCCATAGGGGGCCAGACCATGAAACGCCTTAATGCAAAACTGCTGCTGGTAAGCCTTGCCGCCGCACCGCTTGCTGCGGTTCCGGCGACCACGGCTACCGCTCAGCAAATCGTCAGCCCTTCGCAGGACATCGTCCTGTCGATCGGTCGCGGCGAGCTGATCACAGTGCCAGGTTCCATGTCGGACGTCTTTGTCGCCAACGAAGGCATCGCAGATGTCCAGGTGAAATCGCAACGCCAGCTTTATGTCTTTGGACGCGCCGGCGGCGAGACCACGATCTATGCCAGCAACGCCGCTGGTACGGTGATCTGGTCGGCCAATGTCCGCGTCGGTTCGAACATCGATAGCATCGATCAGATGTTGGCTCTGGCCATGCCGGCAGCCAAGATCGGCATTGCCACGATGGGTACCAACACAGTCCTGCTGACGGGTACGGTTGCAGCGCCTGAGGACGCCGCAGAGGCCGAACGTCTTGTGCAAGCCTTTATCGGTCCCGAGACCAACGTCATCACGCGACTGAAAACGGCAACGCCGCTGCAGGTTAACCTGCAGGTGAAGTTTGCAGAAGTGAGCCGTACGCTCGTTCGCGAGATTGGGGGTAACCTTACTACCTTCGATGCGTCCACAGGCGGTTTCCGTGGTGCCGTCGGCACCGGCCGAAACTTCACCAATGGCGAGATCAACTTCGGAGGCCCGCTTGCAAGCGGCAATGGAGTTGCACAACCGACGCTGATCAATAGAGTTCCCGTCCTCACGGCCAATGGTACTCAAGCAGTCGATCCGACGACTGGCGCGCTCCTTTTCGAAGAGATCACAATTCCCGGGACCGCAGTAAACAGCAACGGCGGAACCACACTATCCGGGCTTGGAAGTCTGTTCGGAATTGATGTTGTCGGCGCGCTCGACCTATCGGAGCGGCTCGGCCTCGTCACCACTCTTTCGCAACCCAACCTGACAGCGCTTTCGGGTGAAACGGCAACTTTCCTTGCCGGGGGCGAGTTCCCGATCCCGATCAGTCAGGGTCTAGGCAACGTAGCAATCGAATATCGCGATTTCGGCGTGAGCCTCGCTTACACGCCGACGGTTCTTGCCAATGGGCGGATTTCACTGCGAGTTCGCCCCGAGATTTCCGAGCTGTCGACCCAAGGTGCGGTTACGCTCAACGGCTTCCAGGTGCCAGCTCTCACGATCCGTCGTACCGAGACAACCATCGAGCTGGGGTCTGGCCAGAGTTTCATGATTGCCGGATTGCTGAGCAACAACTCGCAGAACGCGCTGGACAAAGCACCGGGCCTTGGGGACGTTCCAATCCTCGGCAATCTGTTTCGCTCGCGCTCTTACAACCGCGGTGAAACCGAGCTCGTGATCGTTGTTACGCCATTCCTGGTCAAGCCGGTGAATGCGAGCGAAATCAAGCTGCCGACCGATGGTTTCCATTCGGCCAACGAATTCGAACAGCTGCTTACGTACCAGGACAACTCGGGCAAATCAGGTGAGCAACGCCCCGGCCCTACAGCGGCAGGCGGTGAAGAAGCACCCTCGCCCGATGTCGGCAACGCCGATCCTGCCGCGATCGTACCGAACAATGCTCCGACCGAGCGTCGCACGGACAAGAAACGCCGCAAAAAGGACCGCCAGGCCGATGCCGCGGCTCCTGGTTTCAGTCTCTAAGTGAGAAAGGTGAATACGATGACCTTTGCAAAATACAGCAAGCTGTCTGGCGCTATCGCCCTCTCGCTTGGCCTCGCGGTCGCGGGCTGTGCCGGAATGCCGACCAACACTTCGCTCTACAGTGAAAAACAGCCGGTGATTGAGCGCACAAACTACACGTTCGATGTGCAGACCAATGGCGGCGGCCTTCCAATCTCGGAAAGGCAGCGCCTCAACGGCTGGTTCGAAACCATGGAACTCGCTTACGGAGACCGCATAAGCGTGGACGATCCGTCGAACAATCCTGCGGTGACCGAGGCGGTCAATGAACTGGCTGGTCGTTATGGGCTGATCGTCGGTGAAACCGCTCCGACGACCGAGGGTTTCGTCAATCCGGGTCAGGCTCGGGTGGTCGTTACACGCTCAACCGCTTCGGTTCCGGGTTGCCCGGACTGGTCGGCTCAATCGGATAGCAATTATCTGAATGCGACCAGTCCTGGATACGGCTGCGCCGTAAACGGTAACTTGGCCGCCATGGTCGCCGATCCTCAGGATCTGCTCGAAGGCGAGACAGGCAATGGCGAAACTGTCATCGCCACATCAAACAAGGCGATCGGCACCTACCGCGAATCCGAACCAACCGGTTCGCAAGGCTTGCTCAACGCAGAAGCCGGAGGAAACTAAGATGAACGCTCCCTGGAAATCCGGACTGCCCGGAAATCGTGACCCTTTCGCCGCTTACATTTGCGATGACAACGCTCTGGACGTGTTGCGTCCAGTCGTCATCGAGATGGGCTGGCAGCCGGAAAAGTGTAACAAAGGTGGCCTGCGCAATGCGATCCAGTCGCTGTCAGTAAGTGCCAGCCCGGCCATCCTCGTGGTCGACCTGTCGGAAAGCGGCGATCCGCTGAACGATATCAACGCTCTCGCAGAAGTCTGCGAGCCCGGCACGGTGGTGATCGCAATTGGCCAGGTAAACGATGTACGCCTGTATCGCGATCTGCTTTCGAGCGGCATTCACGATTACCTGCTCAAGCCGCTTTCGGCTCAGGCGGTGCACGATTCGCTTAACGCCGCACTCGCCGTCTTTACGGCTCCCAAAGCAGGTGAAGGCGACGCTGTAAAGCGTCACATCTCGACCGCAGTGGTCGGTACACGCGGCGGGGTCGGTGCCTCGACGCTGGCAACGTCGCTGTCATGGCTGTTCAGCCAGCAGCACAACGCCCCGACCGCCCTGCTCGATCTGGATGTGCATTTCGGCACCGGCGCGCTGGCCCTCGATCTCGAACCAGGCCGCGGTCTTACCGACGCGATCGACAATCCCAGCCGTATTGACGGTCTGTTCATTGAGCGGGCGATGATCCGTGCCAATGATAACCTGTCGATCCTGTCGGCCGAAGCCCCAATCAACCAGCCGCTGATGACCGATGGCGCTGCCTTTGTTCAACTGGAGGAAGAATTCCGCCAGGCGTTCGAAATGACCGTCATCGATCTGCCGCGTAACATGCTGATCAACTTCCCGCATCTGCTCGCCGACGTGAACCTGGTGGTCCTCGGATGCGAACTGACGCTGGCGTCGGCACGCGATACGATCCGCATTCTATCGTGGCTCAAGGCCAATGCGGCGCATGCTCACCCGATGATCGTGGCCAACAAGGTCCAGGCCAATATGGCTGAGATCAGCAAAGCAGATTTTGAAGCTTCGATCGAACGCAAGATCGACTTTGTGGTGCCTTACGACATAAAGGCCGCCTCGAACGCGGCCAAGCTTGGCCAAGTCTTCGTCGAAGCGAACAACTCAAGCAAGGCGACCGCTACGATTAAGCAGATCGCCGAGCGCGTGATGGGCGCAAGCGAAGAAGATCTCGCTTCGGTTACGGAAGAGAAGAAATCGCTACTTGGCGGTTTCGATCTGAAGTCGCTGCTGGCGAAGAAGGACAAGGCCGAAGCAGAACCAGCTGAATAAGATGTCACGAGGGAAAGCGAGCGGCAGTTTAAGCGCTGCCCTCGCCTCCCTCGCGACGCTGACGCAGCTCGTAAGACAGATTACAGGCAGGACCAACACTCATGGATATCATCCAGACCTTGATTGTCACGACAGTGATCTTTGCCGTGCTGGTCACGCTGTACTTGGTTTTCGAAAGCTCGGGCGCAGGCAAGGCGCAGAAACGTCGCCTCCAGTCGCTCCGCTATCGTCATTCGGAAAGCACCGACGCCAAGGTCGAATCGCAGTTCAAGAAAGCGATTGCCGCGCGCAAGCCCAAAGCACACAAGGTTGCGGGTTCAGGCTCGAGGCTTGAAGCGCTCGAAATGCGGCTCGATCGGACGGGTAAGACCTGGACGGTCTCGCAGTACATCTACACCTCGCTGGGTCTCGCCCTCGCGATTGCGGTGCTTATCTATATCCAGTCGAGCGCACTTGGGTTGTCGCTCGGCGTAGGCCTGCTGATCGGTGCGGGCATCCCGCACCTCGTGGTCAACTTTTTCATCAACAAGCGTACCGCGGACTTCAACGCCAAGTTTCCCGATGCGATCGAGTTGCTGGTGCGTGGCCTTCGTTCAGGCTTACCCGTGACCGAAACTCTGGGCGTGGTCGCACAGGAAGTGCCCGGCCCGGTGGGTATTGAGTTCAAGGGTATCGTTGAGCGGATCAAGATCGGTAAGGCGATGGAAGACTCCCTTCAGGAAACCGCCGATCGCCTAGGCATTCCGGAATTCAACTTCTTCTGCATCACTCTTGCGATCCAGCGCGAGACCGGTGGTAACCTCGCTGAGACGCTGTCGAACCTTGCCGACGTGCTGCGCAAACGCGCCCAGATGAAGCTCAAGATCAGGGCTATGAGTTCGGAATCGAAAGCATCAGCCTACATCGTCGGTGCGCTGCCGTTCATCGTCTTCGGGATGATCTGGTGGATCAACCCAGGCTATATCGGCGGCTTCTTTACCGATGATCGACTGATTGTCACGGGGCTTGGCGGCCTCACATGGATGGGCATCGGTGTGTTCATCATGGCCAAAATGGTCAGCTTCGAAATCTAAACGGGGACGAGAAAAGTCATGACTGTACAACCCCCCGGACCCACGCTCCTAGGCTTTGACCTTGTCGTCGTCGGTACGGTCCTAGCCGGGCTGGCAGCCTTCGCCGTGATGTTCGCGATCTACACCGCGATCACAATCCGCGATCCGATGGCCAAGCGCGTTCAGGCGCTCAATGAGCGACGCGAGCAACTGAAAGCCGGTATTATTACGGGCGCAACGAAGAAACGCGCGAGCCTCGTGCGGAAATCCGACACCACGGACAAGGTGAAGGATCAACTGGGTAGGATGAAGGTTCTCCAGCAGAGCCAGATCGACGCAGTACAGCAAAAACTGGCCCATGCCGGCTACCGCAACAAGGAACTGGCGGTTGTGATCATCGGCCTGCGTGCCGTGCTGCCTATCGTCTTCGGTGTGATCGGCTTTTTGACGATCTATGTCGTCGAGTTCTTCCCCGACTGGGGCCCTATGACCAGACTGGCCGCTACAGCAGGCTTACTTGCTGCTGGCTACAAGGGACCAGAACTGTTCCTCAGCAACAAAGCTTCGAAACGGACGGCCGAAATTCAGAAGGGTCTACCTGACGCGCTTGATCTGTTGGTGATCTGCGCCGAGGCCGGTCTCACTGTCGATGCCGCATTCAACCGCGTCGCCAAGGAACTGGGTCGCGCCTACCCCGAACTGGGCGACGAATTCGCGCTCACCGCGATTGAGCTGTCGTTCCTCAACGAACGTAAGCTGGCTTTCGACAACCTCGCCTATCGCGTTGATCTCGAAGCGGTCAAAGGCGTGGTGACCACCATGGTCCAGACCGAGCGCTACGGTACACCACTCGCGAGCGCCCTGCGCGTGCTGTCGGCCGAGTTCCGTAACGAGCGGATGATGCGCGCCGAGGAAAAGGCTGCGCGTCTGCCGGCGATCATGACCGTTCCGCTGATCCTGTTCATTCTGCCGGTGTTGTTCATCGTGATCCTTGGCCCTGCGGCATGCTCGATCAACGACGCACTTTTGAGCGACTGATCAGAGCGTCAAACTAAGCCCTTCACCTTGGACGGGGCACAAACCGAGGTGAAAAAAGAGCGCGCGGCTGGCCAGGACCACAATCCCGGCGAGCCGCGCGCTTTCCTTTTCTTGGAGGCTAGTCTTCAGCCAATTCGCCAGCCCGCGCGCGCATCCGTTCCAGCAATTTGCGAAACTGTGCCTGCTCTTCGGCGGTAAAACCTTCAAAAAGGTCATGCTCGGTTGCGAGTGCCAACGGCATAACTTCCTGATGGATCGCCCGCCCCGCATCGGTCAGTTCAAGCAAATGCGAGCGACCATCGCGTTGGTTCGGTGCACGCGCCACCAGCCCGCGATCTTCGAGCACCTTGCAGGCCCGGTTGACCGCAACCTTGTCCATCAGCGTAGCCGCCGTCAGCTCGCGCTGGGTTAGCGCACCAGCATCGCCGAGCATCGCGATCACCCGCCACTCGGGAATCTTGAGTGCAAACCGTTTGCGATATCGCTCTGAAATCAGACTGCTGACCGCGTTGGATGCGACCGAAAGCTGATATGGCAAAAAGCCTGCAAGGTATCCCTTGCCGGCATTCTTGCCCGCCGCTTTCGTAGTATTCCCACTGTTGCTCATGGAAATAGTTTCCCATGAAACCATCTCGCTTTGCAAGAGCCTTGGGTGTTAGAGCTATTCGTAACCGCGCTGCCCCCACCAAGGATAGAAGTCAGGCATGTCCTCGCTGACCTTGCCCGGATAGACCGGTTTGCGTTTGTCGAGAAAGCTCGCGATCCCCTCCTTCGCGTCAGCCGCGCGCGACATGCGGTAGATTGCGCGACTATCGATCTTGTGCGCCTCCATCGGGTGATCGGCACTCATCAACCGCCACATCATCGCCCGCGTCATGGCCACCGAAATGGCCGATGTATTTTCCGCGATCTCGCTTGCCATGCTTTGTGCCGCATGCATCAGATCGGCAGGGGCATGGATCGAGCGGACCAACCCCCCTGCCTTGGCCTCCTCCGCATCAAAAACCCGGCCCGAATAGCACCATTCGAGCGCCCGACTGATCCCGACGATGCGCGGAAGGAACCAGCTCGACGCAGCTTCAGGCACGATCCCGCGTCGAGCAAACACGAAGCCATAACGCGCCGTTTCGCTTGCCAGCCGGACGTCCATCGCCAGTTGCATGGTTGCACCAACCCCGACCGCAACGCCGTTGCAGGCAGATATCAGCGGCTTTTTGCTTTCGAACAGCCGCAGGGTCACCAACCCTCCTCCGTCGCGAACCCGCTGGTCGGAAAGGTCATCGACCTGTACTGGATCGGAGAAGACCTGCCCGCCGCCCTCTGGCGTAAGGTCGGCGCCCGCACAAAACGCGCGATCGCCACTGCCGGTGAAGATCACGGCACGTACCGCATCATCGACATCGATATCGTCCATAGCCGCTATGATCTCGGCACCCATCGTACGGGTATAGGCGTTCATCTTGTCTGGGCGATTAAGCGTAATCCTTGCCACGCCATCAGCCTTGTCGACGAGTATCTGGGTGTAGTCGGTCACTTTGCTTTCTCCCTCTTGCCGCGCTGTAGGAGCCCTATGAGACACTGTCTAAGTGAGAAGAACCTCCGCCCCACCAGCGTGCTGAATCTGACCAGATCATAAAGACACAGCGGGAGGGTTTTCATCACCCATTTGAATAGGAGATGTGCAAGACCGGAGGAAACTTGTGATGTACGTCAGCGACCCAGTTGCCGTTATGCGCAACACGACAGGTCTTATGGTTACCCAAAGGAGAAAAACCAGCCGATGCACATGGCACCGGCTGGTTCCCCGATTGACCCAGACAGCCAGGTCAGCTCGGGATTAGAACTCGAAGCGGACACGAATGCCGCCCGAGTGAGACTGATAGTCCGATTCGAAGCGACCGCGATATTCTGCCCCGATGGACAGACCGTTTTCATTCACAAAGTCGAGGCCCGCGCCAATGTCGAAGCGTGATGACGATGCTTCGTCAGTGATCAGTTGGAACGTATCAGCACCGCCATTGAAGGAAGCGTTGATTGCTAGCGGATCACTGCTCAAGTCATAGGCATAGTCGATGCTGGCAAACGGGATGACGCCAGTTTCTGCCTTACCTGCGACCTTCAAGCCAACACGCGCCTCTAAGAACTCAACGCTGTCGCTATCCAGCGTCAGCCCAAGGCCGCCGGTTTCCGTAAAAGTATCGCGTGAAAGCTCCGCATAACGCAGGCCCCCATTGGGGGTTATCACCACACTTCCGGTTTCGATGTCGTAGCCAGCATTTACGCTGCCATAGAAACCATCGACATCGCTTTCACCGAGGATTTGCGAACCAAAGGCACCGCGGCTGTTGTCTACGGAATTGAACGAATAACCCAACTCTGCATTGATGTAGGCGCTGCCCAGATCGAACCCAGCATAACCGCCCAATTGGAAGGCGCTGATTTCGCTTTGAGCACCGGCCAATCCGTCTGTATCAACATCGATATCCGAATAGTTGAAGAGCGCGCCCAAGGTGGTGTTCTCACCCAACTTCGCATCAAGGCCGAGAGTGAAGCCGATTGCGTCGGCATCATATCCCGGTGTGCTGATGCCCGACGCGTCACGATCCGCACTGCGATAAAACGCTTGGCCCCACAGCCCCGTTTGCTCACCCACCAGGCGGTTCTGGACAAGCGAGCTTGCGAAACGTTGGGTCTCGTAAATCTCGCGGGCCACACCGTCATTGATGGCAGGAAGCAGGGCCAGCGACGCCGTCTCAAACTCGGCAGCTGAGGCGACGGAGTTCAGCCCGGCAAACACATCAGCTGGCAAACGGTTGTTTGCTGCCGCTGTGGTGATCGCGCTGCCAAAGCTGTTGATATTGGCATCAGCGGAAACCGCCCCAAGATCAGCTGCTGCAAGCGATACCGATACTGATCCCAGATCGACCGTGAAGTCGACCAGGAAATCATCATCAAGCACATTTACTGTGGTGCCATCGTCAGTGAAGGTTCCAGTCTCGGTCAACACGTCGATGGTCATTCCAATATCGGCCACACTGACCTGCGTGGTCGCAATGTTCACAACGCTGCCTGCACCCAACACAACGTCACCATCAACCGCCAGCGCATCCACACCGAGGTCAAATGCAAGCGTGCCGTTGGCAACGAGGTTTCCTTCAAGCGAACGCAGACCTTGCACAGCAACAATGCTGGCCGCATCGGTTGTGACATTTACGGTGTTGAGAACATCGCCGGTCAAGGCAAAGTCGCCCGCACCGATTGTCAGCGTGTCAGCAAAGGCCGATCCGACAAAGTTGCCATTCAGCGCGCCGCCATTCTGGACGAAGGTCAGCGCACTCAGAGCAGCAGAGGCATCCACTGCATTCATCGCGCCGGTGATCGTGCCAGAGTTTGTAACTGTCCCGGTGAAGCCAACATTCTCGATCAAAAGACCAGCGCCGGTTTCCGAAGAGATCGTGCCGGTGTTGGTGATGTCACCAGAGGCCGAGACGCCATTTACGCTCGAGAACAGACGCACACCTGAGCTGTCACCGCTTGGCAGAGCATCGCCGCGTCCGTCGATAGTTCCGCTGTTGGTGAGGCTAAATGTGCGCATGTCACCATCGGCCGCGCCGAGCTCAAGCGATACACCTGAGCCGCCAACCACAGCATCAATTATCCCATCATTGTTAAGAGTGAAATCGTTCGCAGTTGCATCGGAATATACAGTGCCATTGCGCTGGTTGCCGGTGCCCAGGATCGAACCCGTGTTGTTGACGGTAAGGCCCGTGCCATCAATGTTCAGCGCACGGCTACCCGACGAAATGGTGCCCGAGTTATTGACGATTGCATTGGTGAAGTCACCACCGCCAGCTGGCGTTGCATTACCGAAATAGAGACCATTTTGAACACCCGAGATTGTGCCCGAGTTGGTGATCGTACCTTCAAAGCTCACACCATTGACGAAACGGATCCCAGCAGCAGTGCCATTCGCCGCTTCACTGTCGATAGTTCCAGTATTGGTGATGTCGCCAATAAACAGGCCATCGGTCGTGCCATCCAGCATGCCCGCATTGCGAGTGCGCTCAAACCGCAGACCATCCCCAGCTTCAGCCGCACCCGCAGAAGCGTTGCCACGACCTTGGATTGTGCCGTCGTTGGTGATGGTGAAGGCGTTGCCGCCTGATGCGGCAGATGCGAGCTCTACCGAGAAGCCGGCGCCTTCATTGCCTGCGCCAGCGTCTATCACGCCGCCAGCAAGGTTGTTGAGTGCGAAGTCCTGTGCAGTGCTGTCAGCATAGACCGTACCATTGCGCTGGTTGCCGGTGCCCAGGATGGAGCCGGAGTTGTTTACCGTGAGGCCGATGCCATCAACGTTGAACGCGCGGCTGTCAGAGGAGATCACGCCGCCTTCCAAGTTATTGAATACACCATTGCTATGATCCGCGCCTTCACCCGCAACCGGGTTGCCGAAATAGACACCGTTTTGAACGCCAGAGATGGTGCCTGAGTTGTCAAACGTACCAGCAAAGCTGATGCCGTTAACGAAACGGACACCAGCAACGGTGCCGTTTGCGCCTTCGGACGCAATCGTGCCGGTGTTGGTGGCAGTCACTTCAGCAACGCCAATGTTGCCAACATTGCCGATGCGAACGCCGTCGCCCGCAGCATTGGTGCCAGCCGCTGCGTTGCCTCGGCCCTGGATAGTGCCGTCATTGCTGAGCGTGAACGTGTTCGCACCATCAGCTGCGCCGCCAATTTCTGCGCCAAAGCCCGAACCTTCATTGCCCATACCAGCATCGACTGTGCCTTCGTTGTTGAAGGCAAAATCATCGGCCGTGCCGTCAGCATAGACCGTACCATTGCGCTGGTTGCCCGTGCCGACGATCTGACCAGTGGTTAAGTTGTTTACAACAAGACCGGTGCCATCGATATTCAGTGCACGGCTATCGGACCTGATAGTCCCTGCATTGCTCACGACGCCGCCCGTATGGTCGGCGCCTCCCGCAGGCACCGCGTTTCCGAAGTAAAGGCCGTTCTGTGCACCCTCGATGATGCCTCCCTCGGCGTTTGTCAGTGTACCTTGGAAGGAAACACCATTTACGAAACGGATACCCGCAGTTGTTCCTTGAGTGGATTCAGAGGTGATAAGACCGGAATTGGTGATATCTCCAGTAAAGAGACCCGTTGTGCTACCGTCGAGCATGCCTGCAACGCGGCTACGTTCAAACCGGAGCCCGTCACCAGCGGTTGCCGCGCCAGCGCCCGACTGTCCGCGGCCCTGGATCGTTCCGCTGTTGTCAATGGTGAAGGCATTTCCAGCTTCGCTCAGCTCGACCGAGAAGCCTGCGCCTTCATTGCCCACACCTGCATCGATCACACCGTTGGCGCCATTGTTCAGCGTGAAGTCCTGCGCAGTGCTGTCTGCATAGACAGTGCCGTTGCGCTGACTGCCAGTGCCCAGGATCGAGCCGGAATTGTTGATGGTAAGGCCCGTACCATCGATATTAAGGGCCCGGCTATCCGATGAGATAGTACCGAGGTTGTTGACCACGCCGCCAGTGTGATCGGCATCATTGCCGAAATAGAGGCCATTTTGCGCGCCCGAAATCACTCCGGTCGCCTCGTTAGTCAGCGTACCTTGGAAACCGATGCGGTTGGCAAAACGGATACCGGCAACGGTGCCTTGTGTGGATTCTGAGTTGATCAGACCGGAATTGGTGATGTTTCCTTCATAGATGTACTCTGGAACAAGCCCTGGGCCAAAGAAGCGAATGCCGTCGCCCGCGGTGCCGCCCATGGGTGATGCCTGGCCGCGACCCTGAATGGTGCCAGCGTTGTTGATTGCGCCGCCACGCGGAGCTCCACCGCCGCCGACTTCAATCGCGATACCAGCGCCTTCTATACCGGCATCGATCAAGCCGGTTGCAGAATTGTTGATGGTGATGTTGTTAGATGTGCGGTTGCCATAGACGGCCCCATTGCGTTGGCTGCCAGTGCCAAGAATCACGCCATCATTGTTGAGTGTCGCATCGGTTCCGTCGAAATTGACAACACGCGATGCGGCCTCAAGGCGGCCTGTTTCAGCGTTGTTGATAACGGCGCCAGTCGTGCCTTGATTGACCTGTATGGTCTGCGTGACACCGGTGGTTGCGAGCGTGCCCGCATTATCGACCGTGACGTCATTATTGTCGACGATTACGACTGGTGCGCCGTCGACTATACTGGTGACACCAGCTGCTGCTGAGATGGTATCGCCATCAGCGACTGATGTTACAGTTGCGTTGTCGCCATCATTGATGACCTGCTGAGCCTGTGCGTTTCCTGCGATTAAGATCGCGAGCGAAGACGATGTTAGAAGTAGACGGCGGTTTGAATAAACTGTCTTACGATTGCGGGGGATTGCCATTGTGCTGCCTTTCGTTTCCAAAATTTGGATGAAGGCGGACCAGGGGGTGATCCGCCTTCGAGGCATTCGTGTATGGGCAGATTTGGGGCCTGTATAATACAAGGTTCTGATCGACGCGATAAGCCCTACTTATCGCATAAGTATATGATTTTTATAAAATATAATCTGAAAGTACAGATAGTCGACCTGCTGCGGCAAGCCGACAAACCTGACCATTCGTGAGGTCATAATTATATGTTCGGCAGCTACGCCAATGTGGTTACATGCTTGGGTGGGAAAGCGCGGATTTGATCGCACAATGCCATCAAGACATGCTCCCTTGGGCACCCTTCGCGGGATAGAAATCCGATGTCCCTTCCATAATGCTGCGCGTCGATCTCAACACAGCGAATGTCAGGGTTGGCCCGCTCCAGAAATTGCCGAGCCAACATCGGCATGAGCGAGCAACCAATGCCCTCCGCCAGATAATGCGAGACAGTGAGAAGATTTGTCGCAAGCGTTTGGTGCGGCACATCAATACCGATGTTCTTATCTTGGCACAGCGCGATAGTGTCAGCTC
>JBCCVO010000013.1:0-51313 GCA_039195235.1 Pseudomonadota bacterium | reverse complement strand
GCCGATCTGGAGATTGGCCTTGTCGCGCGCCAAGGTGGCTCTTGGCCGCTCGGTCATTACCCAGCGCCGATGGGGGCCGTACATTGCGACGTTCAGGCACGCGTGGTTGAGCGGATCGACCCGCCCGCTGCGCTTGTAGTAGGGGGAGAAGACGCTACCCAGAAAAGCGATGATAGTCAGACCGTGCTGCCCGTCCTCGCTGATCGCATCGACATACCACCATGTGTAGCCGCCGGGTGGAACTTCCTCATTAAAGCGAGGTCCTTTTCGATTGTCCGCGCCGCCAACAGCCCGGACAAGGCGGCCATCGGGACCCCGGCTGAGGGATGGGTGCTCCCCCCCGCGCAATAAAGCCCCGGAATCTTCGTTCGCGGCCCCTGGCGAAGGAAGGAGGCCGCCCAGCCGTGCGACGCTCTGCCATAGAGGGCTCCACCGGTTGCCGGGAACAGGCTGGCCCAATCCTGCGGCGTCGCCAACTGGTGCGGCATGCCTTCCTCCAGATCGAGACCGCAGCGCTTGAGACTGTTCCTCATTGCGTGCATGCATTGCTCGATCTCCTCATTGGAATGGGAATGGGTGTCGCCATTGGCGGGGGCGTTGACTATGATCTGGATACGTTCACGGGTGCCTTCGCGGATAGAAGTCGCAGCGCCGCTGGCCCCGCGATCCTGGGCGCAGAGATAGACCGACGGGTCGCTGGGCGGTCTACCGCTTGCGATCTCATCAAACTCGCGCTTGTAATCAGGCGAAAAGAAGACGTTGTGATGCTGCAGGTCAAAACCCGATGTCCTGGCATGTGCGAACCACACGAGCGCCGAAAACGAACGGTTCCTAGGATTGAGCTTCTTGACAGAGCGCGCGCCCTGTTCGCCGAACTTGCCGTCGGCCAGCGCCGCCGGATCGGCGTTGCAAATCACCACATCGGCGGAGACTCGCTCTCCGTTGACGAGCCGCACGCCGCTGACGCTGCGACCCTCTGTAAGGATTTGGGCCACCGGTACGCCCTGCTTGATTGTCACGCCCTTGCTTTCAGCCACCTTGCGCAGCGCGTCAGCAAGCGCGCTTATGCCGCCCTCGATAAGCCACACACCCTTTGCCTCGACATGGGCGATCAGCATCAGCGTGGCAGGTGAGAGGAACGGCGAAGACCCGCAATAGGTCGAATAACGCCCAAACAATTGCTGCAAGCGCGGGTCGGGAAAGAACTTGCCCAGCGCGTTCCACATCGATTGATGCGGTCGCATAGTTGCAAAGGCATCAAAGCGTGTGAGGCCAATCCGCCAGAGCAGCGGTAGCGGCGTGCTGACATTGTCGCCGCGCAGCATCGGCTCGTCGAGCACGTCGAACATTTTTCGCGTTTCCTGCCGGAATGCGCGGAAGCCCGCTGCTGCGTCTGCTCCGGCGAAGTCGCCGACAGCTTCTTCGCTGCGCACAGGATCGGCGAAAAGGTCCAAACGCTCATCCGGGCCCCACGCATGGCGCGCAATCACCTCAGCTTGGCGGACATTGACGTAATCTTCGAGCCGGGCGCCGCATGTTTGGAACACCCCGTCAAACACGTCGCGCATTGTGAAGACTGTCGGACCAGCTTCGATATCGCGCCCATCGACCCTGACGGAGCGCGCCTTGCCGCCGACCCAGTTCTCTTTCTCAACCAGAGTGACATCGTGACCGCGCGCAGCAAGCGTGGCGGCGCTTGCCAACCCACCCATTCCTGCACCGATGACCACGATCCGGCTGCTCACTGCTCTCCCCTTCTGGCTCGCCCAAAGACTCGGACGATGCAGACAATATCATTGACCTTACCATAGCACCTGTCCAATCAATTGGACATATGGCCATATGTTTCCCGAGTTTATGACGGCAGATACGCCTTGGAAGGTTCGCTGGAAGGCGAAACGAAATGCCATCTTTGCGAGTCCCGCGTTCCAGTACTGGACCGCCAAGATTCCGTTTTCGCGTCCGATCGCACGGCACCGCGCGACACAGATGTTCGATCACATAGTCGGCTTCACCTATTCGCGCGTGCTGCTGGCTGTGGTCGAAAGCGGGTTACTTGAAGTCCTGAAAGACGGCCCCGTCAGCGCGCGCGATGTCGCTGGCCATGCCGATCTCAGCGAAGATGCCGCGCTATGCCTGCTGCGCGCAGCCCGTGCGCTCGACGTCGCTGAGGAAGTCCTGCCGGATCAGTGGATGCTCGGCCAGCAAGGCGCGATACTTGCCGCAAATGCGGGCGCGCTGGCAATGATCCGCCATCATCGCCTGCTCTACCGCGATCTTGCCGAACCACTGGAATTGCTGCGCAAAGATCGCAAGGAACCGACCGAATTGTCGCGCTTCTGGTCTTACGCCGGGGCTTTGCATGGCGCATCCGAAGCCGGGCGCGACACGAGCGAATATTCGCAGTTGATGGCAGCATCGCAGCACTTTGTGGCCGAGGAAGTACTCAATTCCTTCAGCTTTCCCAAGCAAGGCAGCCTGCTTGATGTCGGCGGAGGACACGGAGCGTTCCTACAGCAAGTCGGCGCGGCCTATCCGCAGCTGAAGCTCGGTCTGTTCGACTTGCCTGAAGTGGCCGAAACCGGTGCAACTGCCCTCGGCGAGACACTCGGCACAGAACGGTTGAACTTGCACCCGGGCAGCTTCTTCGACGATCCGATTCCGGGTGGATACGATCTCGTCTCACTGGTGCGCATCCTCCATGATCACGACGACGGCCCGGCGCTCCAGCTGCTCAGGAATATTCGCACCAGCCTTGGCCCGAATAGCCGACTCATGATCGCCGAACCAATGGCTGGAATTCGGGGTGCTGAAGGCATGGGAGAGGCGTTTTTCGGCCTCTATTTATGGGCAATGGGCTCTGGCCGAGCGCGCAGCGTGCCCGAGATCACAGCAATGCTGCGCGAGGCAGGCTTTTCCCGCACTCGAACCGTCGCAACATCACAACCGGTTGTCGCGAGTATCATTGTCGCATCTGCTTGAGTGTAAAGTTGTCCAATTTATTTGACAGTCCATGCCGTAAGGCGTAGCCAACAATCAGTAGAGCCAGCTTTTGCCCTTTGTCGAGTCGCTATCAAGCGCTCGGAAAGGCTCAAATGGGGACGAGGCAGCAATGGATGCGACGGCCGTGATACTTGAAGGACCTGAGCGCTTGGCGCTCCGGACTCTTGAGTTAAATCCTGCTGGCCCAAGCGACGTTGTTGTCGATATCGTCTGGAGCGGTATCAGTTCCGGCACCGAGAAACTGCTGTTTACCGGGCGCATGCCCGACTTCCCCGGCATGGGCTATCCGCTTGTTCCCGGATACGAATCCGTTGGAAGGATCGTCGATACGGGCAGCGAGGCGCGCGGACGGATCGGCGACTGGGTCTTCGTTCCCGGTGCGAATTGCTACACCGATGCGCGCGGATTGTTCGGCGGCACAGCAAGTCAGGTGGTGGTGCCATCGGCCCGCGCTCTACCGGTTCCAGAACAGCTCGGCGATGCTGGTGTGCTCTGCGCACTTGCGGCTACAGCGCTTCACGCCATCAATGGCGGCACTCCGCCAGACCTGATTATCGGCCATGGCGTACTCGGACGCCTGCTGGCTCGCCTGACCGTCGCGCTCGGTGCGCCAGCTCCCACCGTTTGGGAAACCAACGCTGAACGTCGCGACGGCGCGATGGGGTACGATGCCATCGCCCCCGACACGGACAGCCGCAGCGACTATGGCTCGATCTATGATGCGAGCGGCGATGAAAACATCGTGGATATGGCCGTGCGTGGTCTCGCCAAAGGCGGCGAGATTACGCTGGCCGGATTTTATTCGGACCGCGTCAGCTTCGCCTTTCCAGGCGCTTTCATGAAGGAAGCCAAACTGCGCATCGCCGCAGAGTGGCAACCCAAAGATCTCGCCCAGACGCGCGATCTTATCGAAGGCGGCCGCCTGGACCTTGCCGGACTGGTGACAAACCGCCGACCCGCGACAGAGGCGCTCGAAGCCTACCCGCAGGCTTTCAGCGATCCGACTTGTCTCAAAATGGTTCTCGATTGGAGCGAAGCACAATGACTATGCTGGAAGCTCAAGCCGAAGCGCTGCGTGAGGAAGCCTCGCAAGAGCCCGATCCGGTTCACACCGGAGAAGCCAAAAGCGAGACTCAGGTCATCGCGATCTATGGCAAGGGCGGTTCGGGCAAGAGTTTCGCCCTCTCCAATCTCAGCTACATGATGGCGCAGCAGGGCAAACGCGTGCTGCTGATCGGCTGCGATCCCAAATCGGACACGACCAGCCTGCTGTTCGGTGGCAAGAGCTGCCCGACGATCATCGAAACCTCTTCCAAGAAGAAACTCGCAGGCGAGGAAGTCACTATCGAAGATGTGTGCTTCCAGCGTGACGGCGTGTTCGCAATGGAGCTGGGTGGCCCTGAAGTCGGGCGCGGCTGCGGTGGACGCGGGATCATCCACGGTTTCGAACTGCTCGAAAAGCTGGGCTTCCACGAATGGGGCTTCGACTACGTGTTGCTCGATTTTCTGGGAGATGTGGTGTGCGGCGGGTTCGGCCTGCCGATTGCGCGTGACATGTGCCAGAAAGTGATCGTGGTCGGATCGAACGACCTCCAATCCCTCTATGTGGCAAACAATGTATGCCACGCGGTCGAATATTTCCGCAAGATGGGCGGCAATGTTGGCGTCGCAGGCATGATTGTGAACAAGGATGATGGCACGGGCGAGGCGCAAGCCTTTGCCGAAGCGGTCAATATTCCGGTGCTGACAGCAATCCCCGCGGACGAAGACATCCGCCGCAAGAGCGCAAATTACCAGATTATCGGCAAGCCCGGCGGCGAATGGGGCGGCCTGTTTGAAACGCTGGCGACCAATGTTGCTGGCGCTCCGCCGCTGCAACCCGCACCGCTCGATCAGGATGGCCTGCTCGACCTGTTTTCTCCCGAGGATACCGGCGGCGACATCCAGCTTGTGCCCGCAACGCAGGCCGACATGCGCGGCGGTGTCTTCGAAGAAAAACCCAGCCTTGAGGTCGTTTACGACGAGATTTGATGACTGACCTGCCCGCCTCGAACGCTGAACGCGCCCCTGACCGGATCGATCTTGGTCTGAGCGGCGCAAAAGACTCTGTGGGGGGCGCGTGTTCGAGCAAGTCGACTATGGCAGAAGCCGCACGCGCTGCGGGCAAAAGCGACATTCTCGATCAATATGCAGCTGACTATCCGGTTGATCCGGAACGCGGCCCGCATGACCAACCGCAATCGATGTGCCCAGCCTTCGGGTCGCTCCGAGTAGGCCTTCGTATGAAGCGTACGGCGACGGTTTTGTCCGGCAGCGCATGCTGCGTCTACGGACTGACTTTCACCTCGCATTTTTACGGTGCGCGGCGGACCGTCGGTTATGTACCTTTCTCCTCCGAAACGCTGGTCACCGGCAAGCTGTTCGAAGACATCAAGGAAGCAGTAGAAGACCTTGCCGATCCCGAAAACTACGACGCTATCGTAGTGACCAATCTCTGCGTTCCGACTGCGAGCGGCGTGCCGTTGCGACTGCTCAAGAAACAGATAAACGGCGTGCGGATTATCGGCATCGATGTGCCGGGCTTTGGCATCCCCACCCATGCCGAGGCGAAGGACGTTCTCGCCGGCGCGATGCTGCAATATGCACGCGAAGAAATTTCCTCCGGCCCGGTCGCCGCTCCCAAAGAGCGCTCGGACAAGCCCACTGTTGCACTGCTGGGCGAGATGTTCCCAGCTGATCCGGTGGTGATCGGACAGATGCTCGAACCGCTTGGTCTTGCAGCCGGACCTGTTGTCCCGACCCGCGAGTGGCGCGAGCTCTATTCCGCGCTAGATTGTTCAGTCGCCGCGGCTATCCACCCGTTCTATACTGCGAGCATTCGCGAGTTTGAGGCCGCTGGCCGCCCGATCGTCGGTTCCGCGCCGGTCGGCGCCGATGGTACAGCAGCATGGCTTCAGAGCATCGGCGACACACTCGGTATCGCACAGGACAAGATCGATGGTGTGAAGAACGCCATGATCGGCGCATGCAGAGGCGCGCTAGCCAAGATGCCGATTAGGGGCCGGATCACCGTCTCTGGTTATGAAGGCTCCGAGCTTTTGGTCGCGCGGTTGCTGGTCGAGAGTGGAGCAGAGGTGCCGTATGTCGGCAGCGCTTGCCCGCAGACCAAGTGGTCGAACGCCGACAGGGAGTGGCTCGAAGCCAAGGGCGTGCGGGTCAATTTCCGCGCCAGCCTCGAAGACGATATCGCAGCGGTCGAAGAATTCCGCCCTGATCTTGCCGTGGGCACCACTCCGGTGGTCCAGCACGCAAAGGCCAAGGCGGTCCCGGCACTCTACTTCACAAATCTCATATCCGCCCGCCCGCTGATGGGGCCCGCTGGCGCGGGTAGCCTCGCGCAGGTCGTGAACGCAGCCATGTCGAACAAGGATCGGTTCGACAAAATGCGTGATTTCTTTGAAGGCGTTGGCACTGAGCACGCTGCGGGCGTGTGGGAAAACACGCCGGTCGACCGTCCGAAGTTTCGCAAGAAATATGCAGCCTTAAACGAAGCGGCGCGCAAGGCGTCCGAGGCGGTGGGCACATGACCCTTGTTCTCGATCACGACCGCGCTGGCGGATATTGGGGCGCGACCTACGTCTTCACGGCCGTCAAAGGCCTGCAAGTCATTATCGACGGTCCCGTTGGGTGTGAGAACCTGCCGGTGACATCGGTGCTGCACTACACTGACGCTTTGCCCCCGCATGAGTTGCCGATTGTGGTCACTGGTCTGGGTGAAGAGGAGCTGGGCAAGACAGGCACCGAAGGTGCTATGAAGCGCGCATGGGAAACGCTCGACCCGGAGCTGCCCGCCGTCGTGGTGACCGGCTCGATTGCCGAAATGATCGGCGGCGGCGTTACTCCCGAAGGCACGAACATCAAGCGCTTTTTGCCGCGCACGATCGATGAAGATCAATGGGAAAGCGCCGATCGCGCGCTAACCTGGCTGTGGACCGAGTTCGGCCCGAAAAAGGCGCCCAAGCCAAAAGAGCGCAAGGAAGGCGAAAAGCCAAAGGTCAACATCATCGGCCCGAGCTATGGCATGTTCAACATGCCGAGCGATCTGGCTGAAATCCGTCGCCTGATCGAAGGGATCGGCGCGGAAATCGGCGTTGTTTTCCCGCTCGGTTGCCACCTCGCCGATATCCGGCAACTCGGCACGGCAGACGCGAATATCTGCATGTACCGCGAGTTCGGTCGCAATCTGTGCGAGACACTTGAGCGGCCGTACTTCCAGGCACCCATTGGTCTTACCTCGACGACCAAATTCCTTCGCGCCTTAGGCGAAGAGCTGGGGCTCGACCCCGAGCCTTTCATTGAGCGTGAAAAGCACACCACGATCAAGCCGCTATGGGATCTGTGGCGCTCGGTCACACAGGACTTTTTCGGCACGGCGAGCTTCGGCATAGTCGCCAACGACACCTATACGCGCGGTATCCGCCACTTCCTCGAAGAGGATATGGGCCTGCCCTGCGCGATGAGTTTTTCGCGCTGCGCCGGGGTCAAGCCCAGGAATGAAGAAGTGCGCGAAGCAATCCACGCGAACCCGCCGCTGGTGATGTTCGGAAGCTATAATGAGCGGATGTATATGGCCGAATGCGGCGCGCGCGGCATGTTCATCCCGGCCAGTTTCCCGGGCGCAGCGATCCGTCGCCACACCGGCACGCCTTTCATGGGATATTCGGGCGCGACCTATCTCGTGCAGGAAGTGTGCAATGCGCTGTTCGACGCGCTGTTCCATATTCTGCCGCTTGGTACCGATATGGACAAGGTCGATCCGACGCCGGCGCGCAGCGAGGCCGAATTGACCTGGGACAAAGACGCCAAGGCGCGGCTTGATATACTCGTCGAGAAACAACCGGTGTTGATCCGCATTTCCGCCGCCAAACGGCTGCGCGATTCCGCCGAGCGTACAGCGAGAAATCGCGGCGAAACAACAGTTACACAAGATTGCCTCGCCGAGGCGCTGCTGGAAGGAGAAGGCGCATGATGATGCCCAATCTACGACAGCTCGCATCTGTTCGACGCATGAATCTGCCCGTGTCCGGGCATCCGCAATCCACGTGGGGGATCACGCGCGGATACCGTTGGGGGCAATCAAGCCCTCACTCCAACACTATAATATGGAGGCACTGCAATGAACGATCCTGATCGCCCGAGCGTGGGGACGTATTTGACTGACGACGAGGCAAAGGAAATCCATGGCGCGTTCATGGGCACTTTCGCTCTCTACGTCACGATTGCGCTCGTCGCACACGCACTGATGTTCTGGTGGAAACCCTGGTTCGTCTGATTTTCCGACCTGACTGCATGTCTGGCTGCCTTTCGGGCGCCGAGACAGACCATCGGTATGGTATAAGGAATTGAAAATGTACAAAATATGGCACTACGTAGACGTGCGCCGGGCTTTGGTTGGACTCCATGTCTTTCTGGCTGTCCTGGCCTTCACGATCCACTTCATCCTGCTCAGCACGGAGAAGTACAACTGGCTTGGCGGCGTAGGCGGCTAATCCAGTCTTGAAAATCTGAGGGGGCAGGTTCGCCTGCCTGCCTCCTACAGTTTTGATCGGAAACGACATGACCCGCCTTTGAAGTGGGAAGGATGGACTTATGGCGCTCCTTAGTTTCGAGCGGAAATACCGCGTGCGCGGTGGCACACTAATCGGCGGCGACCTTTTCGACTTCTGGGTCGGACCGTTTTATGTCGGATTCTTCGGGGTAATGGTGGCAATCAGCGCGGCCCTTGGCACGATGCTGATCTTTGCCGCCGCCGCGGCAGGACCGACCCTCAACCCATGGCTTATAGACATTCAACCGCCGCCGATTGAAGCCGGGCTTTCACTCATGCCTCTCAATCAAGGGGGCTATCACCAGGTCATCACGTTCTGCGCGGTCATCGCGTTCTGTTCGTGGGTTGGTCGACAGGCCGAAATCTCGCGCAAGCTCGGAATGGGCTACCATATCCCGATCGCTTTCAGCGTGGCGGTGTTCGCCTTTATCACCCTGAACATCATACGTCCGTTCTGGATGGGTGCCTGGGGGCACGCATTTCCATACGGCATCTGGTCGCACCTCGATTGGGTGTCGAACGTCGGATACCAGTTTGTGAACTTCCACTACAATCCTGTACACATGCTCGCGATTACGTTCTTCTTTACGAACTGCCTCGCGCTCGCTCTGCATGGCGGTCTGGTGCTTTCGGCAGTCAACCCAAGCGATGGAACCGACGTCAAGACGCCCGAATACGAAGACACCTATTTCCGTGACTTCATTGGGTATTCGGTCGGCACTCTGGGCATCCACCGGGTGGGTCTCTTCCTTGCACTGAACGCAGGGTTCTGGAGCGCCATCTGCATCGTGATTTCAGGAACCCTCTATGTCGGCAGCTGGCCGGAATTCTGGGACTTCTGGAAGAAGATTCCGATCTGGGCTTGAGGAGCACCTGAACCATGGCAACATATCAAAACATCTTCACTCAAGTCCAACTCAAGGCCGCGCCGGAAATGGGGGTCCCGCTAAACGGCGACAGCGATCCCCGCATCCAGGACACCGGATACAGCTATTGGATGGGCAAGGTCGGTCAAGCCCAGCTTGGCCCGATCTATCTCGGCTGGCTCGGGATGGTATCGCTTGCCTTTGGCGGGATCGCGATCCTGATTATCGGGTTCAATTTCTGGGCCCAGGCCGGTTGGAGCCCGCAGGTTTTCATGCGCGAGCTGTTCTGGCTTTCGCTTGACCCTCCAGGTCCGGAATACGGCTTTAGCCCGTTTGTACCATTGAATGAGGGCGGCTGGTTTATTCTGACCGGCGCATTCCTTACGATCTCGGTGTTATGCTGGTGGGCGCGGACCTATCGCCGGGCAAAAGCGCTGGGCATGGGCATGCACATTCCATGGGCCTTCGCGAGTGCTATCTGGTTGTTCCTTGTTCTGGGCTTCATCCGCCCGCTGCTGCTGGGGCAATGGTCGGAGGCGGTTCCCTATGGTGTGTTTTCGCATCTTGATTGGACGAACAACTTCTCGCTCATCCACGGAAACCTGTTCTACAATCCGTTCCATGCTCTCTCGATCGTGTTCCTCTACGGTTCGGCCGTGCTGTTCGCGATGCACGGCGCGACGATCCTTGCGGTTGGCCGCTACGGTGGTGAGCGCGAGATCGAGCAGATCACCGACCGCGGCACCGCTTCGGAACGCGCCGGCCTGTTCTGGCGCTGGACGATGGGCTTCAACGCAACGATGGAATCGATCCACCGCTGGGCTTGGTGGTTCGCAGTTCTGACCACTTTGACCGGTGGTATCGGAATCCTGCTGACCGGCACGGTGGTCGATAACTGGTACGTCTGGGCGCAGGAGCACTACTACGCTCCGACGAACTGACGCAGCTCTACAATAGCCTTGGCTGGAGGGATCGACCCAGACAACGGTCCCGCCGCCCAGCCAGGCAGCCCGGCTCCACGAAAGTGCGGCCGGGCTTTTTGTGTGCGTCGCTTTTCGCTATTCTGTCCGGAACCGTGCTTTCAATGGGGGCAGGGGTCGCGGGCATCTGACGCGAGTCTCAGTCGCGAGCTATAACAGGACTCGCGGTACAGATACAAAAGGGTGTGGGCTTATAACCCGATGCCGCAGTGTACCCGCCTAGCGGTCGCGTCCAAACCTGGTCTTCAGCGCCGCCAGCAGGGACAAGCCGACCATCAGGATACCGATCGGAGAGACTGGTCCGCCGATCGGGTTGGCTCCTGTAGGGATATGTGGCGCAGGTGCCGCCTGTATCGTGGCCACCGCCGATTTCCCCTGCTGCAGAACATGGCTCAGCTCATGTGATTGCAGCGACTTGCCGGATTTGAGGCTCTTCGTGATCTGGCCCAGTCCTTCCTCCATTGTCTTGATGATGGCACGCGCCGAATCCTTCGGACCCAGAACCTTGCCAGTGAGCTTTGCAATGGCCGCCGAGAACTCGGCATAGGGCGCGTACCAGGCATCACGCACCGCGCGCTCCTGCTTATCCTGCCGCCCCCGGCTCGCGCGATACCCCTCCTTCGCGAGCGAGGCTCTCGGCGCGCTCACCTTGCGAAAGGCAAGGTTCGCTTCAAGGTCCCGTCGGATAGCCTCCCCGCGCTGCATCCAATTCGAAATCTTGCGGTTCAGTTCATTGCGATCATGGGTGTTAGCCTCGGGAACCCCGTTCGCGATGCAATTGCTAGTCGCGGCGTGCACTTCGGTGGTCAATCGCTCAAGCAAAGCTTTTCTGGCTTCGTGGTTCACTCAGCTGTCCCCATATCTGACGAATCGCAATAGACCGGGCCGACGATAGCCCGCACGCGCGGTCCATGCACCGCCTAACTCGCAAGTTCTGGCCAAGGGCATTCAGCCCTGTTCGGATAGCCGCCTTCTAAGGTCGATCAGGTGCAGCGGCAAAGAGAGAGCGAGCAGCATCGCAACCCATTCCCAGCCTGCGCCGACCAGCGCAGCACGAAGCGCAAGGATGATGAAAACCGCAGGGCCGACAAGGCCAATGATGCGCGCACCGCCCCAACCCATCACAAGCTTGAGCCACACAGCTTCGATAGCGAGCACTGCGAGCACAAGATCGGCTGCATGGCCGCTTGCGAAGAAGGCTGCGATCATGTTCATGGGAGCTCGCTCAGCCGAACGGGCCGTTCAAATCGACCACCGCCCAGTTAAGCGCTCCAGCAAAGGTCACCCAGCAGAGGTAGGGCAAAAAGAACAGCGCTGACGCTTTCGAATGCCGACCGCAATAAATGATCAGCGCCAGGATCGAGAGCCACAGCAGCAGCACCTCGACAAAAGCCCAGTCCGGTCGCTGAATACGAAAGAAGATCATGCTCCAGGTGATATTGAGAAATGCGTTGAGCGCGAACAGCCCGATGATCGTATCCGACACGCGCGGTGTCGGGGCCGCGCGCCACGCGGCAACCACTGCGTAGGTGTTAAGGGCATAGATCAGGGTCCAGCCCATCGGAAAGACAAAATCAGGCGGGTTCCAGCTCGGCTTTTCAAGGCTCTGATACCATGGGCCAAGGTCGGTTATCGTCGCACCAAGAACGGCAACGATCGCAGCCGCTATCGCCGCAAGGATCGCCGGCAGTATCCATGTTTTGCTCATGCGCTGAGGCTAGCGCGTTGCCGCTCTCAGGCCAAGCAGGTGTGCACAATCCTTCAGGAATATCTTCACATGTGCCATTGGTTTTTTGCGAACGAGCTTCTTATTCATATAGGCCTGCCAGGTGAGCTGTTGGACATCCTTGTCATCGCACATCGTCACGAACCGTTCGCGCCGCTTGTCGTTCGAATACCAGAAATACTGCATAATCCCGAGGATCCAGAAGACCCTGCCGTGCTCTTTCATAAAGCGTTTGCGCGCCAGTCTCAGCGCCCTTGCTTGCCCGGTCACCAGAAACTCGCTGGCCGCATCGGCGACGTAGCGCCCGCCGGTCATGGCGTAGTATATCCCCTCGCCCGATGCCGGGGCGACGACACCGGCCGCGTCGCCGGCGACGATGACATCCTGCCCGTTGTCCCAGCGTTTTAGAGGTTTGAGCGGGATCGGGGCGCCTTCGCGGCGGATCGTTTCGCATCGATCAAGATCGAGGTCCGACCGCATCTCTGCAACCGCACCACGCAGGGAAAAGCCCTTATTGGCGCTGCCGACTCCAACGCTGGCCGTATCCCCATGCGGAAATACCCAGGCATAGAAGTCGGGGGACAGTCTGCCCTGGTAGAACACGTCGCAGCGCGCAGCATCGAATGCGTCGGTATCATTGTCGGGCGACTTGATGATCTCGTGATAGGCGAAGACGCATTTCATCCGCTCGGCATTGGGCAGGCTTTGCTTTGCCACCGCAGAGCGCGCTCCGTCGGCTCCTATGACAACCTTGGCGCGCACCCGCTCGATCTCGCCGCCGCGCTGACGGCGGAAGGTAACCATCGGGTGAGGGTTGTCGTCTCGCTCGATCTTTTCGAAAGTCGCCTGCAGACGCTGGGCGCCCGATTTCTGCGCCCGCACCCGCAGCCACTCATCGAACTCGTCGCGGTCGACCATGCCAACATAGCCGATCTCGCCCACTGGCATATCGACCGCCCGACCCGAAGGAGCAATCATCCGCGCCGAGCGTGCGCGCGCTACAAGCAGGCTTTGCGGAATTTCGAAATCCTCAAGCATCCGCGGAGGCACGGCACCGCCGCATGGCTTGATCCGCCCGCCCCGCTCCATCAGCAGGACAGAGTGACCGGCCTGCGCCAAGTCAGTCGCGGCAGTGGCCCCGGCCGGCCCGCCGCCTACTACGACGGCATCATAAATCACCTCGGTCATGCAAACACCTCTGCTTCCTGACTGGTTTGTGGGAGCGCCGGAGCGCCTGTGCCCCTGCGAGCAACTTTCACTCGCACGGCAAGCCCTGCAGCGATCACGAACAGCACCGCTTCGATGGCGAAAATGATCTGAAAGGCGCTGCCATCGTTCGCCTGAATCCTTCGCGCGATGTCCACGCCAAGCGCGCCGATCAGGCCGCCAAGCCCGAATGCGATAGCCTGGCTCGCGCCCCATACGCCCATTCGTACGCCTTCGCGGGTTTTCTCTCCGGCACCGGCGAGGCCCATCATCGCGCCAATCGCGGCGACCGCGAACACGCCATTGCCAAGTCCGAGAAGGAACACATTGATGCCGATCGGCCAGCCAGGTCCGTGAATCGCGGCTGCTGCCAGTCCGGCGAGCGCCACTGCCGAGCCGACGCAGCCGGACACGACCCAGATGCGCAGATCGCTTGGAAGCCTACCAGCAAAGGCGCTTCCGCCGATCCCGGCCAGGATCATGCCCAATAGAATACCGCCTTGATGCTGCCCGCCGAGCTGGGTGGATTCTCCGGGTGACATACCGAACACCAGTCCCGCGAACGGCTCGAGGATAAGGTCCTGCATGCTGAAGGCGATCATCGAAACGAATATGAAGATGGTGAAGCGCCGCGCGGCTTTCTCGTTCCAGATTTCGACGATGGCGGTGCGGAAACTGGGGGCGGGTTCGTCTTTCTTCGTTTCCTCGAAGACGACGTGGCCTCGCTCAAGCCGGAAGGTGGCAAGCGCGGTGATGCCGACCGTCGCCGCCGCGAGCCCGCGGGCGACCTCCATCAAGCGTTCGGGTGAATAGGGATCAAGAAGTTGACCGACTGTAATCGCGGAAACGACAATCCCACCGACCATCATGATCCACGTCGTCGCTGCCGCAGCCGCGCGCCTTTGTGGCGCTACACCGGACGCAAGCAGCGCGAGCGCGGAAGTTCCCCCCATGCCAACGCCCACTCCGATCAGGGTATAGGCCAACACGGCAAAGCCGAAGCCGGAGTTGAAATCGTCCGCCATCATCGGCGTC
This sequence comes from Pseudomonadota bacterium, assembly GCA_039195235.1. Classification (GTDB taxonomy): domain Bacteria; phylum Pseudomonadota; class Alphaproteobacteria; order Sphingomonadales; family Sphingomonadaceae; genus Erythrobacter. Next base: position 36,889 of record JBCCVO010000013.1, on the reverse strand, counting down.
GCGTACGAGGCGAGCAGCACTGCGCCTGCCAAAACCGCAATGCCGCCCAGGATCCACGGAGTGCGTTTGCGCCCGTGATCCGAACCATGACCCCAAACCGGGCGTGTGAGCTGCACCGCATAGTGCCAGGCGACGAGCCCCGCGGGGATCGCCGCAATCAGCCCATATTCAACTACCATCAACCGATTGAGCACGGTTGTTGAGAGCATCACGAGCGCGCCGATGCATGCCTGCACCAATCCGATCCGCACGATCGAAACCCAGCCGAGACCTGCAGGGGCAGCCTGAGGCATCAGATGTACCCTCCAAGACCAAGCGCTGCGGCCAGCATGCCGAGCACGTAGAGAGTAACGCCGACACCATTGTACCACGGCGCATATTTCGCAGGGTCGGATAGGAGGCGCGGCATAGCGGCGAATTGAGCGAGCAAGACCGCCCCGACTGCGAGAGCCGAAAGGAGCAGGCCCCAACTTGCGAGCAATACGATCACGGCAATCTGCGCCAGCGCCATCACCATGCAAGCGAGGCGTGCAGCGCCAGAAACGCCGAGCGTCACCGGAAGCGACTTGAGCCCGGTCTCACGGTCGCCTTCGACCGCCTTGAAATCATTGAGCGTCATAATGCCGTGCGCGCCGATGGAATAGAGCACCAGAACGATCAGCACTTGCATTGATGGCAGCGCGCCCAGCATGACGGTGGCTCCGGTGAACCAGCTCAGCCCCTCGTACGTCAGTCCGACCACGGCAGGCCCCGTCCATCCGCTCGACTTCAGTCGGAATGGCGGGGCGCTGTAAGCCCAGGCGAGCGTGAGGCCGACTAGGGCAGCGGCGAAGACCAATGGTCCGAGCAGCGCACCGACGATTGCCGATACAATCGTCGCGATAATCGCGATGTACAGCCCCCAGCGTCCCGCAATGCGGCCCGAGGGGATCGGGCGATCGGGTTCGTTGATGGCGTCGACATCGCGATCGAACCAGTCGTTTACCGCCTGGCTGGTGCCACAGACAAGCGGGCCTGCCAGCATCACTCCACCCAAAACGAAAAGCCAGCGTCCATCAAGCCCGGCGCCCGATGACACAGCGCCGCACATGAACGCCCACATCGGAGGAAACCAGGTTATCGGTTTAAGGAGGGTGACGACATCCCTCAGCGCCGGAACCGGCGCCTGGCGAGTCGAGACCGCTGAGCGTTCCATGCAGAGAGGCTATGCCTGACAATGTAGTGCGTCAAATCATTTTGACACTCTACAGCAGCGTTTCGTCAAATTATCGATATTTTGAGGAAAATGGCCCCAACACGAGTCAGTCCAAAAGTGTCAAGCCGCCTCAATCAATCAGGGTCTGTCGGCAGATTGCCGAGACCATATCGATGCAGCTTGGAATAGAGGCTCTGCCGCGACAGCCCGAGGATCTCCGCAGCCGACGCCCGGTTGTCCGACGTGTAAGACAGCGCCGCTTCTATACAAAGCCGCTCAATCAGATCGGTGCTTTCGCGCACGATGTCTTTTAGCGACATCCGTCCAACCAGATCGGTGAGCTGCTCGACCGAACGTGGCAGGTCCTGGGCGCCCGGCGGAAGATCGCGCAGACGGCGACCGATAGGACGAACAACGAATGCGAAAAGCGGGTCATCCCCTCCACTGCGAACCGCAGAAATCTCGACCGGCTCGCCCTCGAGATCATGCCCTGAACGCAGCACGGTGGTGACATTGCGGGCTGCGCCGTACTGATCGATCTGACCCTCGATCAGGTCGAGATCGATACCCGGACGCCCGATCGTTTCGGACAGATGCCGGCCGCGCAATTGATCGGCGCTCGCCGCCTCAACCATCTCGACAAAGGCATGGTTGGCACTCACGATTTCAAGATCGCTGTTGGCCACGACAAAGGCATCGGGCATCTCGTCGAGCAATCCGAACACCGGTGAAACACTACTGCTTGCAGCACCCTCGCCCAAAGGCACAAAGCGCATCAGCAGGAACTGCCCGCGATCCTGAGTAAAGCCAGCCACGCTCGCCTCCACCTCGCGCGAGCCCTTGGAGACCTTGATTTCGATCGGAGCGACCGCGTCCGACGCCTGCGCGGCACCTACCATAGTCTGGAGAGCGTCGCGCGAACCCTTGTCGATCAGGCCGAGGATTTTCTTGCCCGGCAAGCTCCCTTGCCGTGCACCGACGAGCATATGCGCGGCTGGATTAGCCTCACGAATGCGCAGCGATCCGGCCTCCACAATCATTACCGATTCAGCGGATTGTTCGAACAGCATGCGATAGCGCGCTTCGAGCTGACGCATTCGCAGATAGTCACGCTCAAGCGATTGCTGAACCTGCAGCAATCGCTGCTGAAGCTTGCCCGCTTCGCGCAGATCACGCCCGAACGCGATTCGATGCTCACCGCCATTGACGTTGAGCACCGCGTATTTGACCGGCACTATGCCATCACGCGTCGGGTGATTTACCTGACGCCAATGCTGCACCTCGCCCCGGCGCGCAGCGGCAAGCATCTCCATGACTTTCGGACGGCTGTCTTCGGTAACGGTTTCGATCCAGTTGGTTCCGATCCAGCTATCAAATCCGGGAAAATCATTGGGATCGAAGGCCGTATCGAGAATGGTGCCAGTATCGTCCAGCACCAGCGTCACGTCGCCCGCAACCATCGCAAACTTCATCGCAGCATCGGCGTCGAGCGTGTCGAACAACTCGGCGGCGGTGTCGAAGGGGCTCTTGCCCTCGATACTGTGCTTGCGCGTCAGCATCCTCGATGCACCTATCGCAATTTATGGGCGAGTGCAGGAGCGGCGGTAACGAGCTGTTCTGCCACCTCTAACGCAGCACGCGCATCAACCCCTGTTCCATCGGCTCCGACTTCGTCAACAATGGAGGGGTTGGCGTTGATCATTCTTCCGCCGACCAGGACGGAAATGTGCGGATTGGCAGATACGCCACGAATGGCCTTAACCAATTTGGTAAGCGGTCCGCTAGGACAGTCTCTTGAGAGGGTCAATCCAACCAGATCGAAAGCGCGATTGGACAAGACGTCCAGCAATTCGCGTCGTTCGGGGCGGGGGATGATCTCCGTCGTCCAGCCTGCCCGAGCAAACACATCTTCGGTCATTATTGCACCAAATGTATGCTGGTCACCGGGCATCGGAGCGAACAGCGCGCTACGGGGGGCTGAAAAAGCGCCGGTTATCTTCGGTGAGCGCGCAGCAATATCGCGCATCACTTCCTGCAGCCGCCATAAGCCCATTGTGACATCGACGAAGTCGCATTCGTCGGACTCCCACATCTCGCCAAGGCAACGCGCAGCCGGAGCAAGCAGATCGAGATAGATGGAGTCGAGACTCGCGCCCTGGTCGAGGAAATGGTCGACCTCCTCAAGCAATCCTGCCGCTTCAAGTCTGAGTGGCAACGCCGCGAAGCGGCTCGCATCGGCGGCAGCAATCTCTTTCTGACCGCCAATTGCAGGCTGATCGATGCCCGACGAATGCGTCATCAGCAGGCGTGGGATAATCTCACCCTCGATAATCGAGTTGATCGCATCGCCCGAAAGAGCATCGTACCCAGAGGTTCCATCACCGTCAGCTTTACGCGTGTGGCGTTTAAGCGGACTGGCAATAACTCTGCGCAAGGCTTGTGAGCTTGCACCAAATACGGAGGCCATATTCGAACCATCCCATCCTGCCCCGCTATTAGCAGCGAGGTTGCAGCGCATATCGCGCATTGCCGGGTGTCAACTCGATCCCGTTGTCAACCAAAACCGACGACTCACTTGTACGCCTTCTTCGACAGATTGGCAAACAACCTTCAGAGCATGATCAAGGAGTGTCAAGTTTATTGGGCGTCCATATTGGTTGACACTTTCTTTCCGGTGGTTCAGACTTCAGGCCGAGTAGGAAAGGCCAGACACAAGGCATGGTACCGATGGATCACGCATCCCCGGTCAAGCCTGTGGCCGACAAGGCGCAGGCACACGACGCGGAAGGGATCAGAAGGGCGCTCTACACGGAGCAGGAGCGCCGCCGACGGGACGAATCGGTCTGGACGCTGATTCAGGGGATTCTCGCCCCGGTCCAGTTCCTCGTTTTCCTTCTCAGTCTCGGTTTGGTGATTCGAACGCTGACAACCGGCGAAGGTACGTTCGCAGCGGACGTCTCGATCGTGATCAAAACGCTGGTGCTCTACACCATCATGATCACCGGCTCGATCTGGGAAAAGGTTGTCTTCGGCAAATGGCTGTTTGCCCCGGCCTTCTTCTGGGAAGACGTCTTCTCGATGCTCGTCCTCGCGCTCCACACGCTTTATCTCGTGATGCTGTTGGGCGGGATCGGCACCACGGATCAGCGTCTGCTTGTCGCCCTCGCAGCCTACGCCACGTATGTCGTGAATGCGGGGCAATTCCTTTGGAAGCTGCGCATGGCACGACTCGATGCAGCAGCCCATCCTCAGGCGATTGCGGCATGAACGCGGTCGATACCCTTTCAGGATGCACCACTGCAGCCCGCCCGAGCACAGCGGATGCCCGCCCGGTGCTGCGTGAGCGTGGCCAGCGCGAAGTCTTCTGCGGTCTGACGGGGATCATCTGGCTACACCGCAAGATGCAGGACGCCTTTTTCCTCGTGGTGGGCTCACGCACCTGCGCGCACCTGCTGCAATCGGCGGCCGGCGTGATGATCTTTGCAGAGCCACGCTTTGCGACAGCGATCATGGAAGAGCGTGATCTTGCCGGCATGGTGGATGCTCAGGACGAACTTGACCGTGTGGTTGATCGCCTGCTGTCTCGCCGTCCGGATATCAAAACGCTTTTCCTCGTAGGCTCGTGCCCATCGGAAGTCATCAAGCTTGATCTGGCCAAGGCCGCGGAACGCCTCGGCGCACAGCACATGCCGCACGTTCGCATCCTCAACTATTCGGGCAGCGGGATCGAAACGACCTTTACCCAAGGCGAAGACGCCTGCCTCGCCGCGCTGGTCCCGGAAATGCCCGCCAGTGCCGCAGACGCACCGAAACAATTGCTGATCGTCGGCTCGCTGCCGGATATTGTCGAAGACCAGTTCCTTCGACTGTTCGGCCAGCTCGGAATTGACAAGGTCGGCGTTCTGCCAGCGCGTAACGCTCGCGATCTGCCGGAGGTCGGTCCGAATACGCGTTATCTGCTTGCCCAGCCCTTCCTTGCAGAAACTGCGCTGCGCCTAGAAGATCGCGGCGCGCGGCGTCTCGATGCGCTCTTCCCTTTTGGTGCCAAAGGAACGACCAGCTGGCTCAAAGCCGCAGCCGACGCCTTCGGTATCGACGAAGCGCATTTCAACACGGTCGTCGCTCCGGGTCGCGAGCGCGCCAAGCGCGCCATCGAACACGTGCGTGGCGCGCTCGCAGGCAAGCGCATCAGCTTCCTGCCGGACTCTCAACTCGAAGTACCGCTTGCGCGCTTCCTTCAGACCGAGCTTGGGATGCAGCCCGTCGAGGTCGGCACACCCTATCTGCACCGCGGCCATTGCGCGCAGGAGCTCGAATTGATCTCGGACAATGCGCGCATCAGCGAAGGGCAGCATGTTGATCGCCAGCTGGATCGTGTCCGCGAGGACCGTCCCGATCTCACCGTCTGCGGACTTGGCCTGGCCAACCCGCTGGAGGCGGAGGGCTTCGCGACGAAATGGGCAATCGAACTCGTCTTCTCGCCAATCCACGGCTTCGACCAGGCCGGTGATCTAGCCGAACTCTTTGCACGGCCGCTGCGGCGCCGTGACGTGCTGGAGGTGTAGACGATGCAGCTTTCCGTCTGGACCTATGAAGGACCGCCGCATGTCGGCGCGATGCGCATCGCCACCGCGATGAAGAAGCTGCACTATGTGCTGCACGCACCGCAGGGCGACACTTACGCGGACCTGCTGTTCACAATGATCGAACGACGCGCCCAACGTCCGCCGGTTACCTACACCACATTTGAAGCGCGTGATCTGGGCAAGGATACAGCGCAACTCTTTCAGGACGCCGCGACCGAGGCAGCCGAACGGTTCAATCCGCAGGCGATGATTGTCGGTGCATCGTGCACTGCCGAGCTGATCCAGGATGATCCCGGCGGTCTGACGGAGGCGATGGACCTTCCCTGCCCCGCTATCCCGCTGGAATTGCCCAGCTATCAGCGCAAGGAAAACTGGGGCGCGGCAGAAACGTTCTACCAGATCGTGAGGCATCTCGCGGATAAGGATATTGTCCGCGAACCGGTTGAAGGCCGTGCTGCCCGCGCCAACATTCTCGGTCCGACTGCGCTTGGCTTCCGCCATCGCGACGACCTTGTCGAGGTTTGCAAGATCCTCGATTCTCTCGGTGTCGAAGTGAACCTTGTGGCTCCGCTTGATGCGACACCGGTCGACATCGCCCGCATCGGCGCGGCGGATTTCAACATCGTTCTCTATCCCGAAATTGCGGATGAAGCGGCTCGCTGGCTCGAACGCACGTTCAAGCAGCCGACCATTCGCACAATCCCTATCGGCGTGGGGGCTACGCGCTCTTTCATTGCCGACGTCGCCGAGCTGGCAGGTGCAGATCCCACGCCTGCCCTCGGCGACAATCAATCGAGAATGCCCTGGTGGAGCCGGTCGGTCGATTCGACCTATCTCACCGGCAAACGGGTGTTCATTTTCGGCGATGCGACCCATGCCGTCGCTGCCGCGCGGATCGCGCATGACGAGCTGGGCTTCGAGGTCTGCGGGCTGGGTTGCTACAACCGCGAGTTCGCCCGCGAAATCCGTGCTGCCGCCAAGGAATATGGTGTCGAACCGCTGATCACCGACGACCACCTCAAAGTCGAAGATGCGATCGCCGCAGCTTCGCCGGAGCTGGTGCTTGGGACGCAGATGGAACGCCACATTGCCAAGCGGCTCGGAATGGCCTGCGCGGTCATTTCATCGCCCGTCCATGTGCAGGACTTCCCGGCGAGGCACAGCCCGCAAATGGGCTTTGAAGGCGCAAACGTCATCTTCGATACCTGGGTGCATCCGCTGGTGATGGGCCTGGAGGAGCACTTGCTCACCATGTTCCGCGAGGACTTCGAGTTTTCCGATGAAGCAGGCCCGTCGCATCATGCGGCGCATTCACCCAAAACTGCCGTTTCCAAGCCGGACGCGGAGCATGCTCTCGAAGAAGAACCGCTCGTCACCGCGCATGATGGCGCAATATGGACTGACGAGGCGCAACGTGAGCTGAAGAAAATTCCGTTCTTCGTGCGTGGCAAGGCACGGCGAAACACCGAGGCCTATGCCGTCGAGCAAGGCCGCGCACAGATCGATCTCGATACGCTCTACGACGCCAAGGCGCATTATGCCCGGTAGCGTTCTGCCTCCGGTCCGCGTGGTGATCGTCACGCTGGACAACCACCTGAAGGGTGCGGTCGAACGCGCAGATCTGGTGCTTTCGCGCGACAACATCTCGCTGTCGCTTCATGCGGCGTCAGAATGGGGCAGCGACGACCACGCCTTGGAAGAAGTCAAACAGGCGATTGCCAAGGCCGACATCGTCATCGCGACGATGATTTTCCTTGATGATCACATGCGTATGATCCTTCCTGCGCTTGAGGCTCGGCGCGAGGAATGCGACGCTATGGTCTGCCTGATGTCGGCGGGCGAGATCGTGAAGCTGACTCGGATGGGCGGATACCGGATGGATGCCCCGGCCAAGGGCCCGCTGGCGCTGCTCAAGAAGCTCCGAGGATCAAAGAAGCAGGGTACCAGTTCGGGCGCAGGCCAGATGAAAATGCTGCGCCGCTTGCCCAAGATCCTGAAGTTCATTCCTGGCACCGCACAGGACGTTCGCGCCTATTTCCTGACGTTGCAATACTGGCTCGCCGGATCGGACGAGAACGTTGTCGCCATGACGCGCGCTCTGATCGACCGCTATGCGGCAGGCGAACGCGAAGTGCGGCGCGGCGAAACGCAAGCTGAAGCCCCGCTCGAATATCCCGAAACCGGGGTCTATCATCCGGGCGCGAAGCAGCGCATCTCGGAAACCGCGCGTCTGCTGCCCAAGGCCTCCAAGAAAGACGGCGGCGGGAAGAACGGCACGGTCGGACTGATCCTGCTGCGTTCCTACCTGCTGGGACGTGACGCTGGCCATTATGACGGCGCGATTGCGGCGTTCGAAGCGGCAGGCATTAAGGTCGTGCCGGTCTTCGCCAGTGGTCTCGATGCGCGCCCGGCCATCGAGAAATTCTTCGTTGAGCGTGGCAAACCGACGGTCGATGCCATCGTCAATCTGACCGGTTTCTCGCTGGTCGGCGGCCCGGCATACAATGACAGCGAAGCCGCCCGTGAAGTGCTGGGCGATCTCAACGTCCCCTATCTCGCGGCGCATGCGATTGAGTTCCAGACCATCGAGGAATGGCGCGAACGCCCGCAAGGCCTGTTGCCGCTCGAAGCGACAATGATGGTCGCGCTGCCCGAACTGGACGGCTCGATCGCACCTAGCGTGTTTGGCGGACGCAGCTCCAGTATTCCCGGCGTGGTCAACAAGATGGCCAGTGACCCAGAACGCGCCGATGCGCTCGCCGCTCGAGTTAGCAAGATGATCGCCCTGCGCCGCGCCGAACGCGCGGATCGTAAACTGGCGGTGGTGCTGTTCAACTTCCCCCCCAATGCAGGAGCGACCGGCACAGCGGCATTCATGGCAGTTTACGAATCGCTATATGCAACACTGCAAAGGTTGGCGGACGAAGGTTACTCGGTTGACGTCCCCGAAAGCGTAGACGCGCTGCGCGATACCATCCTGAAGGGCAATTCGGAACGCTTTGGCGCAGACGCCAATGTCGCGGCACGCATCCCGGCAGACGAGCATGTCCGGCGTGAGCCGTATCTTGCCGAAATCGAAGCGCAATGGGGTCCTGCCCCTGGCAAGGCACAAAGCGACGGCAGCAACATCCAGGTCTATGGCGCGCATTTCGGCAACGTCTTTGTCGGCGTACAACCGACTTTCGGATATGAAGGTGATCCGATGCGGTTGCTGTTCGAAGGCAACTTCGCCCCGACCCACGCTTTCAGCGCGTTCTATCGCTGGATCCGCGAGGACTTTGGCGCGCATTCGGTGCTGCATTTCGGAACGCACGGCGCGCTCGAATTCATGCCGGGCAAACAGGTCGGCATGACCAGCGCATGCTGGCCAGAGCGGCTGATCGGCGATTTGCCAAACTACTATCTCTACGCCGCAAACAACCCGTCCGAGGGGATGCTGGCGAAGCGTCGCTCCGCTGCGACCCTCATCAGCTATATGACACCGCCACTCTCGCAGGCGGGCCTCTACAAAGGTCTCGCTGAGCTGAAGGCAAGTGTTGAGCGCTGGCGGATGACGGCGGAAACTGCCGACGGCAAGGCTGAACGCGCCGAACTTGCCGAATTGATTGCAGATCAGTGTGATGCGCTTGATATCGAATGCGGTAACATCGGGGATCTTTCAGGACGGCTCTACGAACTCGAACAGACGCTAATCCCGCACGGGCTTCATGTGCTGGGTAGCAACCCAACTGGCGAGCAACGCGAGGATATGCTCGATGCGATGCTGGAAGCTGCTGCTGACACGGACATCGAGGCGGACCGCGAAACGCTTGGCGAAAAGCTCGATGCCAGCGACGAGCTGGGCTCCCTGATTCACGCGCTTGATGGCGGTTATGTTCAGCCTGCGCCCGGCGGCGATATCGTCGCCAACCCCGATGTGCTGCCCACGGGCCGCAACATCCACGGCTTCGACCCGTTCCGCATTCCCAGCGCCTATGCCTGCATACAGGGCTGCGACCAGGCTGAGCGTCTGATCGCGCGGCATGTCGACAGCGGGGAGCCTTTCCCCGAAAGCATCGCTATGGTGCTGTGGGGCACCGACAACATGAAGACCGAGGGCGTGCAGATCGCGCAGGCGATGACGCTGCTCGGCGCACGGCCACGGCGCGACAGCTACGGCCGCCTGTGCGGCGCGGAACTGATCCCGCTGGAAGAACTCGGTCGTCCGCGGATCGACGTGGTGATGACGCTATCCGGCATCTTCCGCGACCTACTTCCGCTGCAAACGCGGATGCTGGCCGAAGCCGCGCTGCTCGCCAGCCAGGCGGACGAACCGCTTGAGACGAATTTCGTGCGCAAGCACAGCCTCGCCCAACAAGAAGCGCATGGCTGCGACATCGAAACCGCTGCCCTGCGGGTTTTCTCCAATGCCGAGGGGGCTTATGGCGCCAACGTCAACCAGATGATCGAAGGCGGCGTCTGGGCCGATCCTGACGAGCTCGCCAATGCGTTCGAAGTCAACAAGGGCTTTGCCTACGGCGTCAACGGCACGCCCGTGCAGCAGCGCGAATTGCTGCAGAGTGTGCTCAAAGACGTCGATTTCACCTATCAGAACCTCGAAAGCGTCGAACTCGGTATCAACGATGTCGATCAATATGTTGACGGGCTTGGCGGGGTCAGCCGCTCCGTGGCGAAGGCCAAGGGCGAGGATGCTCCGGTCTACATCCTCGATGCAACGCGCGGTAAAGCCAAGGTCCGCACTCTTTCGGAACAGATCGACCTCGAAGCGCGCACCCGAACGCTTAATCCGAAGTGGTTCGAAGGAATGCTCGATCACGGTTTCGAGGGTGTTCGCATGATCGAAGGCCATGTGACGAGCACCCTCGGCTGGTCGGCGACAACCGGACAGGTTGCACCATGGGTTTACCAGAAAATTTCCGAGACCTTCGTCCTCGACGATGACATGCGCGCACGCCTCGCGCAGCTCAATCCGAAAAGCTCCGCCAGGGTCGCGAACCGCTTGCTCGAGGCGTGCGACCGCGAATTGTGGGAGCCGGATGACGCCACACTCGCGGCGCTGCGCGAAGCCAATGATGAGCTCGAAGATCGCCTCGAAGGCGTCTTCGTGGCCGAATGAAAGACAAGGGATAGTCGATCATGAACCTACAGATACCCAAATCCGGCTTTGCCAAGCCCGACGGAGAAGGCTCCGTGCAGGTCAAGCTCGACCCGCGCGACCAGATCAAGGGCGCGAAGGTCTTCGCGGTTTACGGCAAGGGCGGGATCGGCAAGTCGACCACCTCGTCAAATCTTTCTGCGGCATTCTCTAAGCTTGGCCACCGGGTCCTGCAGATCGGCTGCGACCCCAAGCACGACAGCACCTTCACGCTAACCAAAAAATTGATGCCGACTGTCATCGACGTGCTGGAAACAGTTGAATTTCATAGCGAAGAGCTGCGGCCCGACGATTACATGTTCGAAGGCTACAACGGCGTGATGTGCGTCGAAGCGGGCGGACCTCCAGCGGGCACAGGCTGCGGCGGCTATGTGGTCGGACAGACGGTAAAGCTACTCAAGCAGCACCACCTTCTCGAAGACACCGATGTCGTCATCTTTGACGTGCTCGGCGATGTAGTGTGTGGCGGATTTGCCGCCCCGCTGCAGCATGCTGAGCGCGCCCTGGTGGTCGCCGCAAACGATTTTGACAGCATCTTTGCGATGAACCGGATCGTCGCCGCTATTGGGGCGAAGTCCAAAAATTACGACGTGCGCCTAGCTGGCGTGGTCGCTAACCGCAGCCGCGAAACCGACGAGATCGATCGTTTCTGCAATCAGATCGGCATGCAGCGGCTCGCGCACTTCCGCGATGTCGATGCGATCCGCCGTTCGCGCCTCAAGAAATGCACGCTCTTCGAAATGGGCGACGACCCCGAAGTGGTCGCCGCGCAGGACGAGTATCTGCGTCTCGCCGCAATGCTGTGGGCCGGGGTCGATCCATCGACTGCTCAGCCGATGAAGGATCGCGACATCTTTGACTTCCTGGGGTTTGAATGATGGCTACACGCTCACCATCCCACTTCGAAGCCGGTCCCTATGCCGAGCGCCGCGAGGCGCTCGCGACCTATTTCGACAGCACTGCCAAGCAGGCGTGGATCGATCTTACTTCCGATACCAAGGTCAGCGGCATTCGCGCAACCGTGCGGGCGGGTCGCGATGAGATGCGCGAGACACTGCTCAGCTGGCTGCCGACCGATCTTCGCCGGACGCAAGTGCTTGATGCCGGCTGTGGCACCGGCGCGCTGTCGATCGCAGCCGCATGCCGCGGCGCCGAAGTAACCGGCATCGATGTTGCTGGCGGGCTGGTAGACGTCGCTCGCGAACGCGCGCCATCCTTTATCGGTCATGGCCGCATCCGTTGGACTTCCGGCGACATGCTCGATCCCTCGCTCGGCACGTTCGCGCATATCGTCGCGATGGACTCCTTGATACATTACTCGCCCAAAGATTTGGTCGACGCAATTGAGGAGCTCGGCGGGCGCTGCACCGACTCAATCCTGTTCACCTTCGCGCCGCGTACCAAGCTGCTCGGCGCAATGCACAGAGTTGGCAAGTTCTTTCCGAAGGGCGACCGTTCACCGGCCATCGTTCCGGTCGAAGAAACCGAACTACGCGGCCGTCTGGGTCGCCTGCCCGACTGGACAATTGGCCGAACCAAGAGGGTTTCCAGCGGGTTCTATACCTCGCAGGCTCTTGAGCTGGTGAAGCGCGGATGAGCCAGGCTCCTCGCCCTGCCCCCAAGTTCTTTCAGGCGATTACCGCCTGGCTGCCCTTTGCGGATGCGGCGAGTACCGAGCTGCCGCTGCCTCAGCTGCTGCGCCTGTCGCTGTTCCAGTTCAGCGTAGGCATGGCCGCGGTTTTGCTCAACGGCACCCTCAACCGGGTGATGATCGTCGAGCTGAGCGTTCCTGCCTGGATCGTCGCGCTGCTGATCGCCGTGCCTCTTCTCGCAGCGCCGTTCCGTGCTCTCATTGGGCACAAGTCAGATACGCACAAATCCGCACTCGGGTGGCGCCGGGTCCCATATATCTGGTTCGGCTCGCTGATGCAGTTTGGCGGATTGGCGATCATGCCGTTTGCGCTGCTGTTGCTGAGCCGCCCCGAAACCTATCCGGTCAGCATCGTTGCCGCAGCCGCTGCTTTCCTGCTCACTGGCATCGGCTTTCACATTACGCAAACCGCAGGCCTTGCGCTCGCGACCGACCTTGCGCCCGAAGACAAACGCCCGCGTGCGGTTGCGCTCCTCTACGTCATGCTGCTGATCGGCATGATGTTCTCCGCCTTCGTGATTGGAGGCTTGCTGATCGAATTCTCACCCACACGACTGGTGCAGGTAATCCAGGGGGCGGCTGTCCTCACCATTGTCCTCAATCTCACCGCTCTTTGGAAACAGGAAGCGCGCGCGCCAGAGCGGACCAAGCACGACCCCGATGCGCCACGCTTCAGCGAACTGTGGAACGCCTTCGTCAGGGATGGACGCAACGCCCGCTTGCTCACTGCAATCGGTATCGGTGCAGCGGGTTTCGCAATGCAGGATGCACTGCTCGAGCCCTATGGCGGCGAAGTTCTTGGCATGTCGGTCGGGTCCACAACTGCGCTGACCGGGGCATGGGCGTTCGGCGCGCTGGTCGGTTTCCTTCTATCTGGCAGATCGCTGGCGCGGGGCGCAGATCCACTTCGGATCGCTGGCGCCGGCCTTGTTACCGGAGTTACCGCTTTTCTGCTGGTCTTGTTCGCGGCCCCGTTCGGATCGCCTCTGATGCTGTTCGGTGGCTCAATCGCCATTGGCCTCGGCCTCGGCTTGTTCTCCGTCGGCACACTGATCGAAGCGATGAACCTGGCCAAAAGTGAAACGGCTGGCCTCGCCGTCGGTGCATGGGGCGCGGTGCAGGCGACGTGTGCGGGGGTCGCTATCGCGATTGGCGGTGCATTGCGCGATATTGTTTTCCTGTTTGCCATGGATGGCAGCCTGTCTCCGGTGCTCGCCACCCGGGCGACCGGATACGGCACCGTTTACATCATCGAAATCCTGCTGCTTCTCGCAGGTCTAGCCGCGATTGGACCGCTGGTCGGCCACGGTCGCAATTCCACAACCGATCCTCGGGACAACGCAGGCCAGCCGTTCGGCCTGCGCGAATTCCCGACATGATTGCGGCGACCGCCTGTGCCGCACCTACGCACGAGAGGAACGTGAAATGAACAACACTTATATTGTCGGGACGTTCGACGTCGCCGAACTTGCCTTCCTATTGTTCTTTGGCTTTTTCATCGCGCTAGTCATTTACCTGAACCGCGAAAGCCGTCGCGAAGGATATCCTCTCGAAGACGAGCGAAGCGGCCAGGTCGATAGCGGTCTGCCGCTTTTCGATGCGGGTAAGAAGGAGTTTAAGCTGCCGCACGGCCAGGGCACATACGTACCCGAAGACGCACCTCGTGATGCACTTTCCAAAGTCAGCAACATCCCCGCGAAACAGGCGTTCCGCGCTCATGGCGCACCTTGGGTTCCGACAGGCGATCCGATGAAAGACGGCGTGGGTCCGGCAGCTTACGCCAGACGCCAGGATTATCCCGACGTCACTTTCGATGGCCGTCCTCGCATCGTTCCGATCGGCGACAGCCATGACATTATCATCGCGCCGCAAGATACAGACCCAGTTGGTCTGCCGGTCTACGCAGCTGATAAGAAACTCGCAGGTACGGTATCCGATGTTTGGGTTGATCAGTCCGAACACATCATTCGGTATCTCGAAATCACTACCAATTCGGGCAAAAAGGTGCTCGCCCCGATGCCTTTCGTCGCCGTACAGGGCAAAGGTCTTCTGTTTGGCGATCTCAAACCTCTTGTCGACATCGACTCGATCCGTTCGGATCAATTCGATGACGTGCCGGCTATTGCCACGCCGGGCCAGATCACACGCTTCGAAGAGGACAAGATTATGGGCTTCTATGGTGGCGGGTACATGTACGCGATGCCGGAACGGAGCGAACCATGGATATGAAATCACAGTCTATCACGTCCGATCAAGGCAATGATGGCAATCGTTCCGGATATGGGACCGGTGAGATACCCGAATTCGTAAGCGAGGCGATTTTTCGCCGCGGTCGAGACGAAGCTGTGTTGTGGCGAGGACGTCCAAGTTTCTGGCGGCTCGCCGCGACGGCCTTTCACACGAATAGCGTCGCAGTATACTTTGCGCTCCTCGCCGTTTTCGCCTTTGCTACCGACGGTGCGGCGAGTGCGGCGACCGTTGCTATCATGGGCGTAAGCGCCTTTCTCATCTTGCTGGGCCTCGCTTATCTCTACGCCAAGAAAAGCATGTACATTCTGACCAATCAAAGGGTCGTTCTGCTGACAGGGATTGCGTTTGAAAAGCGCATAAGCATTCCACTGAAGTATGTTGTCGCAGCCCATCTAAAGAGGCGCAGCAAAGACCACGGCGATATTGCGCTCGAAATCAGCGGTAATCGGCAATTAGGCTACCTATTGTTGTGGCCTCACGTGCGGCCGTTTCGCTACCTGACCCCGCAACCCTTGCTCCGGGTCGTGCCCGATGCCGAAACAGTTGCGCAACACTTGGCGAAGGCATGCGCCGCAAATAACCCGATCAGCTTGAATTTGACCCAGGTCAATGACGTGGGCGCTCGCGATAGCGATCAAGAGTGCGCGACTGCTTTCGCAAACGCTTCTGCCGAAGCGCTAGATGGCGAAAGATACAAAGGAGCACACGCATGACTACCGCTGCCGCCATCAGGATACAGCGAGAGAATGACAAGCACCGAGTTCCTGTTGTTTTAATGGGCGGCGTGATCGTAATCTCGCTGATCATGACAATGTCGGTGACATTCGGCTTTTTTGACCAGTCGGCAGTCCCCAGCGAAGTGCGTGCAGCACAGGGCACCACTTCGATCGCCACACGTTCGCTGCGCTTCTTTGACGAGCCGGACGGCACGGTGCGCGTAGAAGATGGCATCAGTGGCGAGCCAATTGCCAGCTTTGGACCTGGAACAGGCGGCTTCGTGCGCTCGACAGCGCGCAGCCTGGTCCACAAGCGGCGCATCCGCGGAATTGGCGCGGAAACACCGTTCGAACTGATCGAATGGGACAACGGCGCACTGACTCTGCGCGACACCACGACCGGCGGCACGGTCGAACTCGCATCCTTCGGCAAGGACAACCGCAAGGTGTTCGCCGATATGCTCGGAAAGGAGACACTTTAATGACGACTATGGTCCAGGGATCGGCCAAACAGTCGGCCATTGATGCGCGGCGTTTTGAAACGCCCTGCACTATATCGGTCGAGCAAAGCTCCGATCACTTTCATGCGCACGTCGAATTGTCCGACGAAATCGAGATGGAGCCGGGAGACAAGGTGCTTGTCCACGGCGATCCCATCTCCATTCCGTTTGGCAGCAAGGCCGTTTTCGAACGTACCGCGACGGTCACCCGCGCGGGGCCGCTAAAGCGCGGTCTGACGCGCCTCGCCGCTTATTTCGACCTCGCTGAACTCTACGAAGTCAGCTTCAACGCTGGGAGGATCAAATGAACGCTCATTCTTCAATCGCAGGGGCGCGCGTCGACAAAGACCCAATCACCAAAGAAGACGCGATGGCCATCGCCACTCAGAACACGATGCTTTCGCCACGCTTCTACACAACCGATTTCGACGCGCTCGACGCGATCGACGTATCGCTGGTGCGCGAGGAATGGGATGCGCTGATCGAGGAAATGATCGGCGATCCGAACAAGAAGCACTTCCGTCATAACGAGAAGTTCCATGGCGTCATAGAAGGTCTGGAGCCGGAGCTACGCGCAGAGTTCACCGACTTCCTCGTCAGCTCGCTGACTTCGGAATTCTCTGGCTGCGTTCTTTATGCGGAGATCGCCAAGCGGACGAAGAACCCCGACGTGAAACAGCTGTTCAAGCTGCTAGCTCGCGATGAAAGCCGGCACGCTGGCTTTATCAATGAATCGCTCAAAGATGCAGGGATCGGCGTAGATCTTGGCTTCCTGACACGGACGAAGAAATACACCTTCTTCAAGCCGAAGTTCATTTTCTATGCGGTCTATCTGTCGGAGAAGATCGGCTATGCTCGCTATATTGCGATCTACCGCCACCTCGCCGCCAACCCGCAGAACAAGTTCCATCCGATCTTCGACTGGTTCGAGGAATGGTGCAACGACGAGTTCCGCCACGGCGAAGCGTTTGCGATGCTTCTGCGCTCCGATCCCAAGCTGCTTGAAGGCGCGAACAAGCTGTGGGTCAGGTTCTTCCTGCTATCGGTCTACGCCACGATGTATGTGCGCGATCACAACCGGCCTGTGTTCCACAAGGCGCTGGGCGTGGATCCGACCGAATACGATTACAAGGTGTTCGGCATCTGCAACCAGATCAGCCGTCAGGTTTTCCCGGTCGAACTCGACATCGATGATCCCGCCTTCCGTCGCAAGATGGAGAATCTGCGCAAAGCGGCCGTTCGCGTCGAAGAAGGCAAGGAACAGGGCGGTATCGTCGGCTTCGCCAAGCGTGTCAGTGGCATGGCGCGAGCAGGCTTCAGTTTCGCGCGAATGTATTTTCACCGGACCAAGCCAAACACCCTGCCACAATCCATCCGGCTTCAGCCTGCATGGTAAGCTGGAGCGGCCATATAATACCGTTCATCGTGACGGTGGCGATCTGGTTTATCGCGACCGGGCTGATTGCCTGGGCCGACAACCGTGAACGCGGGACGTTCCTCAAGAGCCTTGTTATCGGCGGCATTGGCGGAATTGCCGGGCTGATTGCGATCCTCGTCGCTTCGTGGTCAGTCTCGGTCGGAGCAGTCTACCTCGCCTTTGGCGGAGCGTTGCTTGTGTGGGCGTGGCACGAAATCGGGTTCCTTACCGGAGCGGTCGCCGGACCGCGTCGCACAGCCTGCCTACCCGATGCAAAGGGGCTGGATCGCTTCACTCAGGCCAGCGCCACCGTGATGCATCATGAAGTCGTATTGGCTCTGACCGCGCTGATGCTGATCTCGCTATCGTGGAACGCGCCCAACCAGATCGGCGCGACGGTGTTCGTGCTGATGTTCGGGCTGCGCCTGTCTTCCAAGATCAACCTGTTTGTCGGCGTGCCCAATACATCGATGGAAATGCTGCCGCCGCACCTTGATTATCTGAAGAGCTATTTCGGTCGAAACCGGATGACCCCCCTGCTCGCCGCGTCGATCCTTGCGATCCTTGGCGTCGCTGCTTGGTTTGCAAGCCTTGCGATGGCTGCATCGATGGGCAGCGCGGAAATGGTGGGTGCGACCCTGCTATTCGCGCTGTGCCTGCTCGGTGCACTTGAACACGTATTCCTCGCACTGCCATTTCGGGACGGTTTATTGTGGGGCTGGGCTCTAAACAAACGAGGGCCGCAAAGCGCGGTATCGAGGACAAGATTATGACACAAGTTTGGGAAACAGAGGGAAGGCCCATGGACTACGAAGCCTATTTCGCCAGCGAGCTGGACAGCGTGCGCGAAGAGGGACGGTATCGCGTCTTCACCGATATCAAGCGGCATCGCGGCAAATTCCCGCATGCAACCCGCTTTATCGACAAGGGCACGCAGGCGGTCACCGTATGGTGCTCCAACGATTATCTCGGCATGGGCCAGCATCCCAAGGTTCTCGAAGCGATGCACGACACGCTCGACGAATGCGGCGCGGGCGCAGGCGGAACTCGCAACATCTCCGGCACCAACCACTATCACGTGGAACTGGAACGAGAGCTCGCGGACTTGCACGGCAAGGAATCCGCGTTGCTCTTCACATCAGGCTATGTGTCGAACTGGGCTGGCCTTGGCACCCTCGCCAACAAGATTCCGGGCTGCGTCGTGTTCTCCGATGCGCTCAACCACGCCTCGATGATCGAAGGCATTCGCCACAGCCGCGCGCCGTATAAGATATGGAATCATAACGATCCGGAAGACCTCGACCGGATGCTGTCAGAATTCGGCCCAGACGTTCCTAAACTAGTCGCGTTTGAAAGCGTCTATTCGATGGATGGCGACATTGCTCCTATCGCCGAGATTCTTGACGTTTGCGAAAAGCACGGCGCAATGAGCTATATTGACGAAGTTCACGCGGTCGGCCTCTACGGCCAGCGCGGCGGCGGCATTGCCGAGCGTGAAGGGCTGATGGATCGCATCACGGTGATCGAAGGGACGCTGGGCAAGGCCTATGGCGTAATGGGCGGCTACATCGCCGCATCGGCCAATCTGGTCGATTTCGTTCGCAGCTTTGCCAGCGGCTTTATCTTCTCAACGGCCCTGCCCCCGGCAGTGGCCGCAGGCGCGGCTGCGAGCATCCGGCATCTGAAGGAAAGCGGCGAGGAGCGCGAATTGCAGCGCGACCGCGTACGCAATGTGCGGCGCAAGCTCGACATCATGGGCATCCCGCATCTCGACAATCCAAGCCACATCATTCCGGTGATGGTAGGCGATGCCAAGAAATGTAAGATGATCAGCGATTGGCTGATGGATAATCACGGCATCTATGTGCAACCGATAAACTATCCGACCGTGCCGGTCGGGACCGAGCGGCTGCGCCTAACACCCTCACCCGTGCACAGCGATGGCGACATAGACGCACTGATCAATGCGCTCAGTGAAATCTGGTCACAGTGTGAGCTGGCACGGATGGCAACGGCAGCCTAAGCGCAGAGCTGCGCTGCTCTTCATTTGGGCAAAAAAAGGGCGGTGTGGTTTCCCACACCGCCCTTTTCTTATGGCGCTAGGCCAGTGGCTGCTCAGTCGAACATCCCGCCAGCTTGTGCCTCTTCGAAAATTTCGGTGAACTCGCGACTAGCGAGACCGGGGTGGCTAACAGCCTGAGCGGCTTCGAGGTTGGCGGTTTTGCCTTCACCTTCGACGATGATCAGACCGATCATCCCTGCAGCATAGTGAGGAACGCACTGATAACCGTAGATGCCGGGCAACGGCAGGACATAGGACACCTCCTGGTTGATCTCACCTTCCCAGCCACGCGCACCTTCGGGCAGCATGGTTTCGATCGACGACGACTGATGGGTCGGATCGGTTGGAACGAAACGAACTGTGTCACCCACCTGCGCCGTAATCAGCCGCGGCTTGAAAACCTGAAGGCCGCTGGGCTCATCTGGGTCCCGGGTGTACATATTGATGTCAATGACGGTACCGTTTGCTTCGACTTCGGGAGCTTCGGGAGCGGCAGGAGCAGCTTCCTCTGTCGCTGCTTCAGCAGTTTCTTCAACTGCTTCAGTCGCTTCCTCAGTCGGCTCTTGGTACGGGCTTTCGCCGCATGCCGAAACCATTACCAGGCTTGCGAGCGCGGCGGCGCTCAACAGGGTGTTACGCTTCATAATTAAGTCTTCCCTCTGATGACTTACTTCATCCCACGATGACAGGCATAAACGAGTTTTTCGGGCATGAAAAGCTGGACTTAGCCTCAATGACGACCAAGCAAAATCCTGCCTATGCGACCCGTCAACGCTTGAAAGAGTAAGGGTTTCCCGAATATCTCGCGAAGCGCACTCCTGGCGCGATAGGTGACACTGCGGGGTATGATCCACGTACCCCCGTTGCCAAGCCGGCAAGCTGCGCTAAATACGCGGCCATGGAACAAACAAAAACGCCTTGGCACGTCCGCCTTGCTGTCGCACTCGCATTGCTGCTCCCGGTGTATTTCGCCGTTGCAGCCTTGGGCACGAAGATCGGCCTTTGGAGCTGGCAGGTAGGTCTGGGATCCCTGGTGATCGGTGCCGGTCCGATGCTGCTGGGGGTCGTCGCGGTCGTCGCTGTTGTGTCACTGATCCTTGTACTTCGAAAGCCGCCGCGCAAGGGCTGGCTATTGCCAACGTTTGCCTTGATTGTCCCTGCTGGCATCTTCGCATTTCTGGCCGTCGCGGGTAGCAATGCCGGCAATCATCCGATCCATGATGTCGCCACCGATACCGGCAACCCGCCGCAATTCTCGGCGGAGACGCTCGCCGAACGCGCACAAAGCGATGCCAATCCGATCAATGATTATCAGAGCCCGCTGAGCGAGATTGAGATGTTCGAAGAGGCTCCACCGGAGCTGGCGATCAAGTCGCACGCGCAAATCATCACCGATACCTATTCGGAACTGGCGCCGCTTCCGCTGGGCGGAGCAAGTCAGGCCGATGCAGTCGCTGCGGTGGCTGCCGCGATGGGCGAAATGGGCTTCGACAATATCCGCTCCGATGCCGAAGCGGGCCGGGTTGAAGGGGTGGCAGAAACCTTCTGGTTCGGTTTCAAGGACGATGTGGTCGGACGGGTCGGCGAGACACAGATCGATTTCCGCTCAGTCAGCCGCGTGGGTCGCAGCGATCTTGGCGCCAATGCGGAACGGATCAAGGCACTGCGCGAGGCAACAGCTGCACGCATCGGCCAGCGTTAGTCGCGAAACAGCGCCATCGCCATTGCGCTGCGCTGAAATACCGTGAGCACGCATAAAGCTGCGAAACCATAGGCGATCACGCCAAACCATGCGGGCAGCAGGCACATTGCTACAAACGCCGCGATGGTCTCGCTGCCTTCGGCAAGCCCGGTCGAGTAGAAGAAGCTCTTCTTACCGTGCGCCTCGGTTTCGTTTCCACGCTCGGCAGCGATGACGGCGAAGGCGAGGAAGCTTATCCCGGTCAGCACGAAACTCGCGACCAGCACCAGGGCTGGCAGCGTGTTCTGAGCCGCCAATACGCCGAAACCGAGCGGGATAGAAACATAGAAAGCGAAATCGGCGACGATATCGAAATAGCCGCCCAAGGCGGTCGGCCCGTGCACGCGCGCTACGGCTCCGTCCAACCCATCAAGCAGTCGATTGGCGATGATCAATCCCAAGCCCAGCCAGGCCTGTCCGAAGGCAATCGCAACTGCCCCGCCCAGCCCCAGCGCGAGGCCGCCCAGAGTCAGCATGTTGGCGGTAACACCCAGCCCTGCCAGCGCGCGGCCCATGCGGTTCAGCGGTGGATCGATCAGCGGTCGCAGCTTCGCGTCAAACATGGGAGACCCTTGCTTGCGCGTCTCGATTGGCGCGATGCTGACCACCAAACCAGCCTCCGCATACGCCCACCAACGCTGCCAAAAGGCTAAGGCAGCCGGGTGCAACGGCGGGGCGGGTGGTACCCGAGTTCATGAAAGTGAGTTACCCAAAGTCACAAGGCCAATCCATGCCCCCGTCATGGCGGTCGCGATATTGCCAGCGATCCAGCTCTTGATGCCCAGCCCTGCCACCTCAGAGCGCCGCTCCGGGCAGAGCGTCCCGATGGTCGAGACGAGCAGACCGATACTTGCAAGGTTCGCCACCCCGCACAAAGCGTAGGTCACGATCAGCAGTCCGCGGAAACCGAAGGTCCCCTCCGGCAGGCCTGCCAGTTCGAGATAGGCGACATATTCGTTGAGAATCACTTTGGTCCCCATCAGTCCGCCGGCCGCCTGCGCCTCGCCCCACGGCACGCCGATCAACCACATCAGCGGCGCGAAGATCCAGCCGAATATGCGTTTCAGGGTGAGTGGCTCCTTATCCACAAGCGGGAGCTCCGCAAGCGCCATATCGACAAGCGAGACCAGCGCGAACACCACTATGATCACCGCGATCACCGCCAGGAAAAGCTGCATCCCGTCCATCGTACCTTTGATCATGGCATCGATGCTGTTTTCGTATCTGAGGCCGGGCTCTTCGCCTCTATCGACCTCGGTCGCCGCATCTTCGCCCTGGTTTGGCACCATCAGCTTGGCAATCAGCAAAGCGGCGGGCAGCGATACCAGCGAGGCAGAGATCATGTGGCCAACCGCATTGGGCACAGTCTTCGAAAGCGTGGTCGCATAGAGGATCAGGATTGCGCCGCTTATCGTGGCCATGGCCAGCACCATCACCTGAAACAGCTCGGCCCGGCTCATCTTTGCAAAATATGCCCGTACCACCAGTGGACTTTCCACCACGCCCAGGAACATGTTCGAACCGCCCGACAATCCGACCACACCGCTTACACCCAAGGTACGACGCAACAGAAATGACAGCCCGTTCACGATCCAACGCAGCACCCCCCAATGCCAGAGCAAGGCAGCGAGCGCGGAGAACACGATCACCAACGGTAATATCTGAAATGCAATAATTACAGGTGGTTCAAAGCCTTCCTTCAGCTCGAATGGTAAAGGTGCACCACCGAGATAACCGAACATGTATGACGCACCGTCCGCTGTTGCGCGCTCGATCGCTGAGACGCCCGCATTGGCGTATCCCATCAAAGCCCAGACGAACGGCACCCGAACAACCAGCAATGCCAGCGCGGCTTGCAGAGCCAGTGCCCCGACAATCCAGCGCCAGCCCGGCCTGCCAGCACGATCCTCGCTCAGGCTCCACGCGATAAGCAACAGCACCGCGATGCCGATGATACCGCGCAGTTGGTCGAATAATTCCAAAGGCGTGTCCCCTCATCGCGGGTGATACGCCCCGCCTGTCAGACGTTCTTGCTGAAAAGACGGTTGAAAGCCAGCATGTCCAAGTCATGCAGCGCGATCAGCCGCGCATCCAGTTGTGATACTTCTCGACATAGGTCAGCAGGGCTTCGGGCTTGTTTGCCTTCTTCCAGTTGCCGGCTGCAAACTTATTGGCTTCGGCCATGGTCGGGTATGAATGGATGGTACCGAGGATCTTGTTGAGACCGATCTTGTACTTCATCGCCAGAACGTATTCCGCCAGCAATTCGCCGGCATGGCTACCGACGATGGTCGCGCCCAGGACAGTGTCCTTGCCCGGTGGGGTCAGCACTTTGACAAAGCCCCTTGTCTCGCTTTCTGTGATTGCGCGATCGAGATCGTCGAGGCCGTACGTGGTAACCTCGTACGTGACGCCCTGTTCTTTCGCCTCGGTTTCGTTGAGGCCGACGCGGGCTACTTCGGGGTCGAGGAACGTGACCGCCGGGATGACCCGGTAGTCCGCCTTGAACTTCTTGAACTGGCCGAACAGCGCGTTCACGCTGGCGAACCAAGCCTGATGGCTCGCCGTGTGGGTGAACTGGTATGGGCCAGCTACGTCGCCCGCAGCAAAGATGTTGGGGAATCTGGTCGCGAGAAATTCATCGGTGTTGACCGTCTTCGCCGTATCGACGCCAATATCTTCGAGACCATAGCCCGAAAGCCGCGCTGCCCGCCCGACGGCAATGATCAGCGCGTCGTATTCGATCTGCTTTTCGTCACCATTATGCTCGACCACGAGCGCACCCTCAACAACCCGCAAAGCCTTATGGTCAGTCAGCACGGTGACGCCCGAATCTTCAAGCGAAGCCTGGGCCAGGGCGGATACGTCCTCGTCTTCGCGGCCCAGAACGCTTGGGGCCATTTCGACCTGAGTCACATTCGAGCCAAGGCGTGCAAGCGCCTGTGAAAGCTCGCATCCAATGGGACCGCCGCCCAGCACGGCAACGCGCTCTGGCGCTGTATCCATCTCGGCAAACGCATCCCATATGGTGTCGCTGGTCAGGTATCCGCTGCCTTCCAGACCTTCGAGTGGCGGGACGAACGGCTCCGCCCCGGCTGCGATGATGATGCTACGGGTGGTGAGGCGCTGGGTCTCGCCGTCATTACGCGCGATCTCAACCGTCCATGGATCGACCACCTTCGCATAGCCCTGCACCACGTCCACGCCGAGATCGGTATAGCGCTCAACGCTGTCATGCGGCTCGATCGCCTTGATGATATCCATAACGCGGGCGATGGTTTCGCGGAATGGCACTTCGGGTTCGGCGGGCTTCAGACCATAGCGATCGGCATGGCGCATCTGCGCGGCGACCTTGGCGCTCTTGATCAACGCCTTGGACGGCACACAGCCGGTGTTGAGACAGTCTCCGCCCATCTTGTTGGCTTCTACCAGGGTGACTTTCGCCCTTACCTGTGCAGCGATGTAAGCGGATACGAGGCCAGCCGATCCTGCGCCGATAACCACCAGATTGCGGTCGAAGCTCTTGGGTTTCGCGTAGCCCTTGTACACTTTGCGACGTTGAACCCACCCGACAATCGCCTTGGCAATCCATGGGACGATAGCAAGCAGGACAAGCGCGCTCAGGATTTCCGGGGACAGAATGCCCTCAAGACTATCAAGCTCCGACAGTCGCTGGCCCGCATAGACAAATGCTATTGTGCCCAACAACATGCCAATCTGGCTAACCCAAGCAAAAGTCCACGTCTTTATCCGGGTCAGACCCATGACGAGGTTGATCACAAAGAACGGGACCGCTGGGATCATGCGCAAAGTGAATAGGTAGAACGCGCCGTCCCGCTCCAAACCTTCATTAATGGCTTTCAGCCGGTCGCCAAAACGGCTTTCGATGCTGTCGCGAAGGACATAGCGGGATGCGAGGAAAGCAAGCGTTGCACCTATCGTCGATGCAAAGGAAACCAGGATCGTACCGGTGACGAGGCCGAACAAGAAGCCCGCCGCGAGCGTCATGATAGCCGCGCCTGGAAGCGAAGCTGCGGTGACCGCGACATAGATCAGGAAGAAAACCGCGAGGACGAGGAACTGATTTTCCTGATAGATTTCGGCGGCATCGGCTGCGATACCCTGAATGCCTTCGATCGAGAGGTACTCGCCGAGGTCAAAATAGAAATAGGCAGCCACGATGGCGGCAAGCGCAGCGATGATGGCAAATTTCTTCATGAAAACCCCTTCTTGCGCGCCGGTTCGCTCATCGTATGCGCTTGGTTACAGTTGGACATCATTCGCGCCGCGCGAGTTTCGCGTAGGTCGCAATCCAACGCTTGTCGATCCAATGCTTGAGCCACGCGACCCAGCGACCTTGGGCCGCAAGTGAGCCATAGCTAGCGATGGCCGAGCCGTTTCCTGTGTTGAGCAGATAGAGGCTTTTCCTGCGCCGACGGTAAGAGCGTCGAGGTAGCTTTCCCACAAGTACGCGCCGAAGGCTGTCCGCAAGAACCGGTCCAGCAAATGCCGCATGCACGCCGGAATGCGGCACATCGCGGTCCTGCCGCGCGGCGACATCGCCGACTGCGAAGACATTTTGATGCGAAATGGAGCGCTGGTAGCGATCTACCGAGATGAACCCAGCCTCGTCGCAGGCCAGCCCGCTTTCGCGCGGCCAGTCCGGTGCGGCACTGCCAGTTGCCGCGACGATCAAGTCAACCGGTTCCAGCGACCTGCCTGCGACGCAAAGCTGGCCATCTTCAAGTTGGGCATCGCTCCGGAGCAGCTCGATCGCCTGCTCAGCCGCTTCAGCGGCCACCCGATCACGCACGCTGCGCGAAAAGCCGGGTAGCAGCCCATCATCTCCAGTCGCCAGGACGACTTCGGGCCTTGGATCAAACCCGCTCGCATTGCGCAGGCCAAATGCCAACTCGACCCCGCCTGCTCCGCCACCGATAACGGCGACACGACAAACCTTGCCGCGCGCAGCCCTTCGCCACTCTGACAGCCGGTCCACGAAAGCGTCGATCGGTCTGATGTCCAACAAGCGAGCGTTATTGCCCAATATTTTTCGAGCCTTACCGACCCCACCAGTGTCGATCGAGACGTAGTCGAAAGCGATCTCGTTGCCGGATGCGGTTCTTGCGGTGCGCCGCTCAGGATTGATCGCAACGCAGCGATCCAGCACCAACTGAGCACCAGCGCGCTCAGCAAGGCCGACAAGATCTACGAGGCCGTCGTCAGCTTGGTGCTCGCCCGCAATCCAGCCGGGCACCATGCCCGAATATCGCAGGGTCGGCTGTGGCGTCAGCAAAGTCGCGCGGGCGGGTCGGCCATTTCTGATCCAGTCGGCCAGCACAGCGACATGCGCGTGCCCTCCACCGATCACAAGTAGATGTGATTGGCTTTCCCTCAAGCGTTCCGACGCGCTGTTTTGGCGATCGCGACCGCTTCTTCGGCCAGCCGGGTTACTTCGCCGAACTCCCCAGCGGCAACGGCGTCCTTCGGCGTGAGCCAGCTGCCCCCGCAGGCGAGCACCTGATCGAGTTCCAGAAAGTCGGGCAGGTTGTCCGCCGATACACCGCCGGTGGGCATGAAGCGCATCTCGCGAAACACCGATCCGAACGCTTTGAGCATCGGCACCCCACCAGCAAGGCTCGCCGGAAAGAACTTCACCGCACGCAGTCCCACAGCATAGGCCCGCTGAACCTCGCCTGCGGTCATAGTGCCGGGGAAAAAGGGGATATCCTCGGAAAGGCAGAACTCTGCGATCTCATCCACCAGACCCGGCGAAACAACGAACTGCGCACCCGCATCACGCACCTTTCTCGCCTGGTCGACCGTCAGCACGGTACCGGCACCCACGATCAGACCCTCGCCGCGCTCGACCATGGCCGTCATGCCATCAAGTGCGCCCTCGCTCCTCAGGACCACTTCAATAACGCTGAGGCCGCCTTGCCTGAGCGCTTCCGCCGTGGCCAATGCCCGTTCAGGATCGCCATCATTGACCAGCGGAACAACCGGCGCGGCCTGCAATCTTGCGGAAAGTGAAGTCATCGTCATATCCAAGTCCAGATCGCGCTCAATCATTCATCTGTGAGCAAGCTGGGGCGGCTAACTGCATCGATAGCTCCCCAGAACACCGGCCGCATCGCCCGTACTGAAATGACCGCGCTGCCCCCTTGGAGATTCATCGCGCAATTTTCCAGTGTAAATTCAAACTGGAGGATAGACGAACTGTCGGAACCGCTAGGGCACTTGCACGTTTATCAACCGCTGAGCCGAGGAAAACCTCGCACCGCGTCCGGCGAGAGGATACCGGCGGGGGCATTGAGACACTTTCAGATGTTCGACGTCGATGTTGTAAGAAGCGGGATTTGACGGGAAGCGGCCATGGCCATTAATAATTTGAGTCACGGCAAGACGATGTCGTTGGCATTTTTTTTCCGGCGATTTTTCGAAATTCTGAAGCCGGAAAGCAACTTCTACTGGCTTACCCTAGTCTATGGCGTAGGCGTGAGCCTGTTCTCGCTCGCGACACCGATTTCCGTGCAATTCCTGATCAACACGGTGGCAAACACCGCGTTGACTGCTCCGCTGGTGGTCCTGTCGGTTACCTTGTTCGGGCTCTTGATCCTGTTCGGCCTGCTAAACGCACTACGTATTCACCTTATGGAGCTGTTCGCGAGACGCTTTTACGCGCGGATGGTGGCGGAGATATCGCTGATTTCCGTCTATGCGCAAAACCCGTTTTTCGGTGACAACAAGAAGAGCGCGCTGTTCAATCGCTATTTCGACGTGATCAATGTGCAGATCGCTCTGCCCATCCTGTTCATCGGTGGCTTTACGGTTGTCTTACAAGTGGCAGTCGGATTTGTTCTGGTGTCGCTGTATCACCCGCTTTTCCTTGTGTTCACGCTCGTAATGAGCGCGCTTATCTGGGTCATATGGCTAGCCTGGGGCGGACGAGCAATCCGCACCGGGATCGACCTTTCGCATGCGAAGCACGAAACGGCCGCCTGGCTAGAGACTATCGGCGGCTCAAACGGCTTCTTCAAATCGCAGCGGCGGATCGATTACGCACTCGATCGGACAGACGATTACACCCACAAATATATCAAAGAACGAAAGCGACACTTTAGGGAGCATTTCTCACAAACGCTCGCATTCCTGCTGATGTATGCCGGAGCCAGCGCAGTTCTGCTGGGTCTCGGTGGCTATCTGGTCATTCAAGGGCAATTGACGCTCGGCCAGCTGGTGGCAGCCGAACTCGTCCTGTCGATCGCCTTTTTCGGGGTCGCTCAGCTCGGCACATATCTTAGCTATTTCTACGACCTGTGTGCGGCGATCGAAGAGCTGACGATGTTTTACGACGTCGAGCAGGAAAACCCGACCGGCGACGACCCGGTCACAGGGGAAGATCATACTCTGGCGTTCAGAGCCGTGCGCGGAACAGCCCGGCACGAAGATGCTCAGCTCAACTTCGAAATCCCGAGCGGTTCGATCGTGATGGCGTCCGCCAGTCATCATGGTGTGCAGAGGCTGTTCACCAACCTGATCAAGATGCACGAATTGCCCAAAAGCGGCATAGCGACGCTCGGCGCGCTCGATTTTCAGGATATCGAAGCACACAATTTGCGCAACAACATTCATGTGATGGAGCGTGCAACATTTGTGGGGATGACAATTCGCGAGTATCTCAGCCTGTCCTGCCCCACCACCGCGCCGGGGCGGATAGTCGGCGCGTTAGAAACGGTGGGTCTGACCGAGACAATCTCGACCTTTGAGAAGGGTCTCGATACACCGGTAGCGTCAACCGGCTGGCCGTTCTCAACGGTTGAATTGCAGCAATTGAAGCTTGCAAATGCGCTGCTTGAACAGCCGCGTATCCTTGTTCTCAGCCGCTTGTTCGATCTGCTCGATGAGGAGCATCTGGCCGCTGCGATCAATGATTTGCGCGATCAGGCCTATTCCACCGTGATCTATTTCTCGAACCGCAGGATTGACCTGGGCTTCGACAGCTTTCTGTATCTTGAGTCGCACCAACAGCGCTTCTTCGACAACTTCGAAGACTTCTGCTTTGCGGTGAATGGCGAACCGCCTCGCAAGCCCGGTCGGCGGCCCATGCTCTCACGCGAAAGCATCAATGTGGTTGGAGAGTAACCATGGCTGCGCTTGAACAGGACATGGAGCATTTCACAGCTCTGAGGGACGTTTACACGCCGCAGATTTTCCGCTCGGTGTTCATCATGCTGTTGATCGGGATCATCATCCTTGTCGGTTTTCTGATCTATGTTCCCTGGGTGCAGACGACTGGTGGTCAGGGCGTCGTCACCACTCTCAACCCCAACGAACGGCAGCAGGAAATCAACGCGCTCGTGTCAGGTCGGATCGAAGAATGGTATGTGCGCGATGGCAGCGCGGTTGAGCAAGGCGAACCGATCGCCCGGATCGCCGATATCGACCCGCAGCTGATCCAACGCCTCGAAGCGGAGCGCTCGCAGGTGGAAATCCAGCTGCTGGCAGCCCGTAATGCGCTGGCAACCGCTGAGATTGACCAGCGCCGGATGGCTGAGCTGTTCGAAGCTGGCCTTGCTGCCCGGCGAGATTATGAACAATCGCAGATCCGGGTTCAGGACATGCGTGGCCGCGTCGCCGAGGCGCAGGCCAATCTCAACCGCACCGAAGTGAGCCTTTCGCGCCAGTCCGTACAGACCGTGACAGCCCCGCGCGATGGCTTCATCCAAAGCATCAATGCTGGCGATGCCGCGACTTTCGTCAATGCCGGTGACGTGCTGGCGACCTTTGTTCCCGAAGCCGCTGAGCGCGTAATCGAGATCTTCGTCGATGGGCGCGACGTGGCTCTGGTGCAGTCGGGTGAAAGAGCACGCATACAGTTCGAGGGCTGGCCCGCAGTCCAATTCAGCGGCTGGCCATCGGTCGCTATCGGCACCTTCGAAGGTGTGGTCATCGCCGTCGATCAATCGGCCCAGGCTGATGGACGGTTCCGCGTGCTGATTGCTGAGGAGCCAAACCCCGAACACGAGTGGCCAGAAGAACGCTATGCGCGGTTCGGAGCAGCGGTGCGCGCATGGGTGCTGCTGGAGACCGTGCCGGTGGGCTACGAAATCTGGCGTCAGCTCAACAACTTCCCACCCGAACTGCCCAATGCGACGACGGGCAACGAACCAAGCGCGCCGCAATGATCAAAGGAAACGTGTGGGTCGCGGCGCTTGGCCTTGTGGCCCTCGCCGCGCCGAACCAACTTTCAGAAGTGTTCGCGCAGAATATCGAGCCGGTCGAAGAACCGCTTGATCAGCAGCTTCGCGGCGAGACGCTTTTGCCGCAAGCCGTGCTGCGCAGTTCGGCGCTGCGGTTTCCCAGTATTCTCGAAAGCTTCGAGCGCGAGGCTGCGGCGCGCAGCGACCAGCTGGCCGCCGACGGGGCGTTCGACCTGATGCTGGACGCCGAGTATTATGATCGATTCACAGGTACCTTTTCGGGCGGCTATGCCGAGGTGACCGCGACGCAGCCGATCGCCCCATTTGGCGGCCAGGTATTCGGCAGCTATCGCCTGTCTGATGGCACATTCCCGATCTACGAGAACATCTACAACACCAATCAGGTCGGTGAATTCAAAGTCGGCGCGCTTTTTTCCTTGCTGCGCGACCGCAGGATCGATCAGCGCCGCTTCGGCATCGAGGACACTCGGCTGGCAACCGATCAGGCGAGGCTCGACATTCTTCTGGTGCAGCTCAATGTTCAGCATGAGGCCCTGCGCGCCTATTGGAGCTGGGTCGCGGCGGGAAATGAAATCCGCGTTTACGAGGAACTGCTCGAAATCGCCGAAGCGCGCGCGGTCGGGCTTACTCGCCAGGTGCGTGCCGGAGCAACACCGCGCATTGCGCTGACCGAGAACGAGCAAAACGTCATCCGCCGCAAGACCTTGCTGGAAGAGGCGAAGCGCAACTTTGTAACTGCGGCGAACAGCCTGTCTTTCTATCTGCGCGAGACGACTGGACGCCTGGTCGTGCCAACCCGCGATCAGCTGCCCGATATCGAGCAGATCGAAAACCTCCCGGACATGCAGTCGCTCATGGCCTTGCGTCGGAGCGACATTCTGGAAAGCCGGCCTGAACTTCAGAATTTCAAGCTCGCGATCGAGCGAGCGGAAAACAAGGTCGAACTGCGCCAAAACGATCTTCAGCCGCGGCTCGATGCAAGTGTCGAGCTTTCGCGCGATGTTGGAGCGGTCGGCGATGGTGGCCCGACATTCGATTCCACCGACACTATCGTCGGCGTCACCTTGACAGTGCCATTGCAGCGCCGCGAAGCACGCGGGCGGCTGCAGCGCGCCGAGGCCGAATTGCGCGAAATGGAACTGCGCGAGCAGCGGATCGCCGACCAGATCGAAGTCGAGCTCGACAATATCCTCGCCAATCTAAATGCCGCACTGCGTCTCGCGGATCTGGCCGATGACGAGGTCGAGCAAGCTACGACGATGGTCGAAGCCGAACGGAGGCGGTTTACGCTGGGCGCGGGCGATTTCTTCCTGGTGAACCTGCGCGAGGAAAGCGCAGCCGACGCGCAAATCCGCGCGATCCGCGCTCGGCTTAATGGCCGACTGGCGGAGGCGAGCTACAATGCGGCGACAATGAATCTCGAAGAGCTGGGCCTGGAAGAGCCAGCGATCTGACTTAGCTACCATAAAACGTATCGCACCAAAGTCTTACAGAACTCGGGCGCATCTTCGGCTAGAACGTCGGTATGGCCAGCGAGATCGCCGAGATTGTCCGGTTCTTGCGCATATCCGCACCGTTCGAAGTGTTGGATGAGGATTCGCTTGCGCGTCTGTCACGTCAAGTCGAGGTCACATACCGCAGGGCTGGCGAGATCATCATCGCAGCTGGAGGGCAAAACGATCGCCTGTTTATCGTCCGCTCGGGCGCGGTTGAACTGAAACTGGCAGGCGAAGAACTGACTGCGCGCCTTTCACAGGGGGCCTGCTTTGCCTATCCCTCACTGCTGCGCGGTGGCGAAGTTCAGAACACCACATGCGCGATTGAAGACACCTTGCTTTACGCCATTCCCGCCGAGCAATTCCACGCATTGCGCCAGCGATTCCCGCCATTCCGCGAATTCTTCGCCGAAGACGAAGCCGCCCGGATCAAGCATGCCCTCGCCCGCCGCCGCGAAGGCAGCGCGTTTGCGCTCGACGATCGGCAGGTTGGTCAACTAGTTAAGGGCAAGGCCCCGGTTTCATGCGACCCGTCGACCTCGATCGGCGATGCTGTCCAGCTAATGCATGAACGCGATGTCAGCACCTTGGCGATCTGCGAGGAAGGAAGGCTAGGGGGTATCTTTTCCGACAAGGACTTGCGCAATCGTGTTGTCGCGCCGCAGCTAGCGCTCGACCGCCCGATCGCAGATGTCATGACAACCTCACCGCAAACGCTTGGCACGCACAGCGCGGTCGCCGAAGCGATGGCGTTGATGGCCTCGGGCGGCTTTCGCCATATCCCCTTAATCGACGTCGATGGCTATTTAGCGGGCATCCTCAGTGCAACCGATATCCTCTCGGCGATCGGCAACAACGCTATCGACAATGGTATGCTGATCGCGAAAGCCCGGAATGCCGAAGCGCTGATTGAGGCTGCACAGCTAGTGCCCGATAGCTTCGCCAAAATGGTCAGCGGAGGCGTTCAGGCCAACCACGCAATGCGGTTTACTTCCGCGCTGGGCGAAGCCGTTCATCGCAAAACCGCGCAACTGGCCGAAGAGGAGCTGGGTGAACCGCCATGCCCCTATGCGTTGGTCGTGTTCGGTTCACTGGCGCGCGAGGAGCAGTTGGTCGGCTCCGACCAAGATAACGGCTTTGTGATTCAAGGTGATCCGGATCAGGCTGCGCGAGATTACTTCGCACGCCTTGGTACACTCATCTCCGATGTCCTGCATCAATGCGGCTATGTTCATTGTAAGGGCGGGATAATGGCGAAGAACGAAGAGCAACGCCTGACCGCGGCCGAATGGCGCGCGCGTTATGCCAGTTGGATCGAGAGTCCAACCGAAGACCGTATCCTGCGCGCGACGATCTTTTTCGACATGCGCTGCGTACATGGGAAACCAGAACTGGTGGCACAATTGCGCGGCGAAGTGCTTGACCTTGCAACAGCCAACAATATCTTCATCAGCTATATGGCGCGCGATGCGCTACGCAGCAAAGTCCCGCTCGGGGTGTTTCGCAACCTGGTGCTCGAAAAATCGGATGACGGGCAAAGGGTGTTCAACGCCAAGCGTCAGGCGATCATGCCGATCGTCGACATCGCCCGCACCCAGGCACTAGCACATGGGATCGACGCGGTAGGTACGATTGCCCGCCTGCGCGCACTGGGAAAGGCCGGGAAGATGAGCACCGAGGACGTACAAAGCCTTGAAGATGCTCTGCTGTTTGTCAACGAGCTGCGGATCGCACATCAGGCGCGACAGGTCGAGAACGGGCAAACGCCGGATAATGATATTGCCCCCGCCGACCTTTCGCCGCTGGAGCGCGACTACTTGAAAGATGCATTCGCAGTTATCCGTCAGGGGCTCGACGGACTGAGGCGCAATTATGCGGGCGGTATCGCCTAGTGCAAAGCAATATGTTCGCGAGATGGCGTTTCGAGCGCGGGCTAAAGACGCTGACCAAGACCGATCATCCAGCGCTGAGAGCTTACGCCGAGGCGGACTGGCCACATTCCGATTGCCCGGCGTCAACAGCGCCCTTTCTGGCGCTCGACTTTGAACTCGACGGCCTGCGCAAGGACGCGCACCTGCTTCAAGCTGGCTGGGTCTCGTTTGAAGGCCGGTCTATTGCGTTGGCGAACGCGCAATCGATCGATATCCGCAGCGATGCCGATCTCGACGCTCAGGCCGTGACGA
This sequence comes from Pseudomonadota bacterium, assembly GCA_039195235.1. Lineage (GTDB taxonomy): Bacteria > Pseudomonadota > Alphaproteobacteria > Sphingomonadales > Sphingomonadaceae > Erythrobacter. The sequence continues at coordinate 2,713 of JBCCVO010000013.1, read as the reverse complement.
TCCACATGATCGGCGAAGAGCGCGCGGCAATGGGGCAACCGGTCAAAACGGTCATCCCCTCACTGATCGAAGCGCTGGCGGGGCGTATCATGATCGCCCACGCAGCCTCGATCGAGCTGACAGCGTTGCAGCGCGCGGTAAAGGCGCTGCTCGATGTCCACCTGCCAATCCGCGCAATCTGCACGTTGATTCTGGAGCGTGAAATCCATCCGAACCTAGCTGGCAGCGAAGCCTATCGCCTCGGCCCGACCCGCGAACGGTATGGCCTACCCGCCTACCATGCGCATGACGCGCTGACTGACGCGATTGCAGCTGCCGAGCTGTTTCAAGCGCAGCTTTCGCGACTCCCGCCTGACACGACGCTCGCGCGTCTGGAACACACTTAGGCACGCGCAATCATCGCCTAAGACTAAAGTCTCTCTCGCTGTCACAGGGTCTCCGACTTAGCCTGCACGGGAAAGTTCGCGAACTGCCTTCGCCAGCCCGAGCGAAGCGAAACCGAAAAAGGGGAGAGAAATGGACGACACAGTCTCAACTGCCGATCAGGGCAATCCTGATAGCGCGGCGCCGCCAGCCGAAACCGGCGAAACGAGCACAGCTGAGGGCGCGTATTGGCGCGAAAACCTCCGGCTGCTCTTCACGCTGATGGCAATCTGGTTCGTCTCTTCGTTCGGTTGCGGGATCCTGTTCCGTGAGTTCCTCGATCAGTTCATGATAGGCGGATACCCGCTCGGATTCTGGTTCGCCCAGCAAGGCGCGATCTACATCTTCATGGCACTCATCTTCTTCTACGTGGTTCGCATGAAGCAGATCGAGCGCAAGTATGATCTCGACGACTAAGGGGCTGAACGATGGAAACGCAAACCCTGATTTACCTCTTTGTGGGGCTAACCTTCTCGCTCTATATCGGCATTGCCATCTGGAGCCGCGCGGGTTCGACAAAAGAGTTTTATGTCGCCGGCGGCGGGGTCAACCCGGTCGTCAATGGAATGGCCACGGCTGCCGACTGGATGAGCGCGGCGAGCTTTATCTCGATGGCCGGCATCCTTGCTTTTGCCGGGTATGATGGCTCGGTCTACCTGATGGGATGGACCGGCGGTTACGTTATGCTGGCGCTATTACTGGCACCATATCTGCGCAAGTTCGGGCAGTTCACGGTCCCAGACTTCATTGGCACGCGGTATTATTCAAAGACCGCGCGCGTAGTCGCAGTTGTCTGCCTGATCTTCATCAGCTTCACCTATATCGCCGGGCAGATGCGCGGTGTCGGGATCGTGTTCTCACGCTTCCTCGACGTCGATATCACCATGGGCGTGATTATCGGCATGGGGATCGTCTTCATCTACGCCGTGCTGGGCGGGATGAAGGGCATCACTTACACACAGGTGGCGCAGTATTGCGTGCTGATCTTCGCCTATATGGTCCCGGCCTTCTTCCTCAGTTTCATGATCACGGGTACACCAATCCCGCAGATCGGACTCGGCTCGGAGGTGGCCGATGGCTCGGGCTTATCGGTCTTGCAAAAGCTCGATAGCGTTTTGGTCGATTTGGGCTTTACGGCCTATACCGACGGTTCGAAGAGTATGATCGATGTGTTCTGCATCACGCTCGCGCTGATGGTGGGTACGGCGGGTCTACCGCACGTCATTGTGCGCTTCTTCACGGTGCCAAAGGCATCGGATGCACGCAAATCGGCGGGCTGGGCGCTGGTCTTCATCGCCCTGCTCTACACCACCGCTCCGGCAGTCGGAGCATTTGGCATGCTCAACTTCGTCGATAAGGTAAACGACACCGAATACAGCGAAGTCGATAGCTTCTTTCCGCTGTGGGAGAGCAACGGATTGCTCGCGTTCCAGGACAAGAATGGCGACGGCGTGATGCAGTATCGCCCAGGTGCGGCATTCGAAGGCAAGCCGGAATATACCGGCGAAACCGGCCCATCGGGAGAGCGGCTGCTGGCGAACACGCCCAACCCGGACAGTGCGAACGAAGTGTATGTCGACCGTGACATCATGGTGCTCGCCAATCCGGAAATCGGCAACCTGCCAGGATGGGTCGTCGCCCTTATGGCAGCGGGCGGTCTTGCTGCGGCGCTATCGACGGCCGCGGGTTTGCTGCTGGTGATCTCGAGCTCGGTAAGCCACGACCTGCTCAAGAGCACCTTCGCGCCCAACATCTCGGCCAAGAGTGAATTGCTCGCGGCCCGGATTGCAGCAACGGCAGCAATCTGTGTCGCGGGCTATCTCGGCATCTATCCGCCCGGATGGGTGGCGCAGGTGGTCGCGTTCGCATTCGGTCTGGCGGCTGCCAGCCTGTTCCCGGCGATCTTCATGGGCATCTTCTTTAAGTCGATGAACAAGGAAGGCGCGATTGCAGGCATGGTCTCTGGCCTGGTCTTCACCTTCGGGTACATCCTTTACTTCAAGTTGATGAACCCGGCGGCGAACACGGCCGAGAACTGGCTGCTGGGAATCTCACCCGAAGGCATCGGGGTGATCGGCATGCTGATCAACTTCGGAGTGGCCATCAGTGTCGCGAGCATGACGACGAAGACGCCAGCCGAAATCCGCAAACTGGTCGACTCAATCCGCGTGCCGCGCGGTGCAGGAGAAGCGCACGCGCACTGAATGACCAGCAATGCTCGCGGAAAGGCGGGGCGGCGCCGACCGGAGCCGCCCCTTTTCATATGCGCTGCAATGTGCGTGAAGCTTGC